>MGYH01000014.1:28892-34491 GCA_001801665.1 Gammaproteobacteria bacterium RIFCSPHIGHO2_12_FULL_45_12
GCAAAAAATCGCGCTGCAACCCGCCATAGGGGAAATAATGAAAGAGGCAAAAGGCTAACTTCATAGATTGCTTTCAATTTACACAAAATACACTTATTATACACAAGATGCGGTCAGGTACCCAGCAGTTCCCGTTAAAAAAGCATTAAAAGGATAGCCCTATGTTCAAGTTCAAATCCAGATATTCCCTCCTACTCACGTTCATCACGTTGTTATGGCTCACAAGCCCCCTTCTCGCGGCTGATGACGAGCCCTATGAGGACGCTCGCAACCGGCCTCAAGTTTTTCATGTCTCCCGTGACATGGATCTGGTCACCATTGAGAAAATTCAATATGGCAAACCTAAAATGGTCATCAAATCCGTTTATCCGGAACTGCAAAGCGACAATCCTGAAAATGTCGGCATCGATGATTTTAATGACGCAGTCGTTAATCTCGTCCAAGAAGAAGTGAGTGCCTTCAAAAATCAGGTGGGCGATTTTAGCCGCACGACATCGCCGCCCGCCCATTCCACCAGTGATAAACTTTATATTGATTACGATGCTTCCATTATCAAAGTCAATAACGGTTACCTTGTTAGCGTTCGCTTAAGCAGTCAGGGCTTTATTAATGGCATGGCACATCCCTATCAAAAACACCGTGTGTTAAATTATGATTTAAACGAAAATCGCGCGCTTAAATTGAGTGAACTATTCAATATAAATGCCGACTACCTCAATCTGATTTCAAATGATAGTCGAAACACCTTATCCCGACGCGTAAAAGATCAATCATTCATGATGGAAGGCACGACACCCATTGCAAGAAACTTTCAAAACTGGAACCTCACACCCACGGGTATTTTATTGACGTTTGATCGCGCACAAGTCGCGCCCTCCGTCAATGGCACGCAGACCGTTTTAATTCCCTACGCGGCTTTTAAATCTATCGTTTCGGTAGACTCACCGATTTCAGCCTGCGTCAATCACAAACGAAAATGCACCTCAAATCACTTGCTAACAGGCGGGTTCAACTCACCCGATTAGGAACTGTTGGCATTGATGCCACTGACATTTCCACGATCTTTTTTGGAAATTTTTTAATTTTAAAATAACTCTAATCCACAATATTTAACAAAATTTTTAAAGTCCGTATCTCGCGTAATAAGCTGAACCTTATGATCAATACAACTTTGGGCAATAAGCGTATCGGCTAAGCGCGCTTTTAACTTTTTTGAAATTAATTTAGATCGATTGATTCCAGCTCTTTGCCAAAAATTTTCTGTGGGTTCTAACAGTGGAAGTTCTTCTATTTTATCGACAAACTTTTTTGGTAAAAATGGATCACTCAACATTTCAACTAAAACAGTGGGAGGCAATACTAACAAATGATGGGCAAACACCTCATCCAGTTGATCTGTTTGAGTATTATTTTTACCGTGAAAATAATCTATCAAAACTGACGTATCGGCTGCAATCATTTTTACCTGTCTTTTCTTAAATCTTCCACATCAATAGAAAACTTTATCTTGCCGCGCATTTTGCGTAAAGCCTCATAAGCACCCGCGTGAGCAAGTTGAATTAAGGCTATTTTTAAAGTCTCAGTAATGCCCTTTCCTGTCGCGGCCTGAGCCTCATGTAATAAATGGACAGGAATATGCGCTGTTACTTTTTGGGTTTGTTCATGCGCCATATATTCACCTCATTGACGTAAAGTATACCGTACTCTTTTACGTAAATCAATACGGCACTAACTTGGCAACTACCGTATTTATGTCTTTGGCTTTATCCATCACAAAATGCCATCACAACAAACATTAACCTAAACGCCTTGCGGTAGATTCAATCCATTCACTGGCCGCTGTCATGATTTTCTCGGCACTTAATCCTTTCGTTTCCATTAACGGGCCAATGACAATACGCACGGTTCCAGGTTGCTTGATGAAGCCGCGTTTTGGCCAATATCGCCCTGCATTATGTGATACGGGTATCACCGGATAACCGGTCGCTGCCGCCAGACGTGCGCCGCCTAATTTATATTTCGCAACCTGTCCATAAGGAATACGCGTCCCTTCAGGGAAAACTAATACCCAGCGACCTTTCTTCAGGCAGTCTGTCCCTTTGGTGATAATTTGTTGCAAAGCGCCTGACTTTGCTTTGCGATTAATGGAGATAGGATCAGAAACAGCAAGACCCCAGCCAAAAAATGGCACCCACAATAATTCGCGTTTCAAGATAACGGCGGGATCGTGAAATATCAACGGCAAGAAAAACGTTTCCCAGGTTGACTGGTGCTTACTCAAAATAATGCCATTCCTGTCGGTAGGAATATTTTCGAGACCTGAGACATCATAATCGATCAAGCAAATATTTTTTAACAGGCACAGATGCAAGAATAAAAAACTTCGAATAATGCCATGCCGATATTTCAGTGGAAACGGTAACGCGCCCAGACAAACAAAACTGTATAAAACCACCAAACAGACAGCCAACAGGGTAAAAATGACTGAACGCACCCCAAGGTTAAAGGTGGAGTAATGTTTGTTATTCATTCAAGTGACCCTGCCTTGAAATGACATAATGAACCGCCCCCGCCAAATTTTCAAAATTTGGAACATCCAGACATTCAGGATAACGCTGAAGCATCTGCTGACCATTGCCCGTCAACACCAGCAAAGGACGGCAACCCGCCGACAGCGCAGCGCGCATATCCACCACTGAGTCCCCCACAAAAAAAGTATCCGCCAGATTCAGCTTATATTTTGCCTGCATCTGGTGAATGAGCCCAGGATTCGGTTTACGACAAGCACATTTTTCATCCGGATGATGTGGGCAAAAAAATATTTCTTCTATATAGCCGCCGACTGATGCCAATTCACCTATGAATTTTTCGTGAATCCGATCAAGTGTTTCAAGATCATATAAACCTCGCGCAACACCTGACTGATTGGTCGCCACCAACACTTGAAAACCCGCGCGATTCAACTGTGCAATCGCCTGAAGACTGCCAGGAATGGGAATCCATTCTTCTGGCGACTTGATGTATTCCATCGAGTCATAATTAATGACACCGTCCCTGTCTAAAATGATATAAGGCATAAATACGCTCTATTTTATGTCACAGCTCAAGCAAATACGACTCGTCTCAAAAGAAAAATCGAACGAAGGCGAAAGCCCCGCGTTCGCCCAAAAGGGCACGCCCTCTCACTTAGTTAAACAGATAAACCAGTGACACTAAAAACGCATCGGCTTTAGGCGACGCACCCACTGTGCTGACACGATGATAAGCCGTGAAATCATATTCTCCACGCAGCTCCACATTCTGGGTCAAGCTGGTTTGCATGCCCAAACCTGCCTCGGCACCGGTGGACAGGTTATTGCCGCTATTAAAGTTTGTCCTGACAACCCCTACACGGGCAAACGCCAGAAAGTGGTCATGCAACATCACGCCTGGCAGCAGACTGACGCCATAACCATACGTTGATTTCATGCCGTTTGCCGATAGTTGGCCCGTTGCTAGCGTACCCGTCACTTCACCCGCAAGGTAAACGCTTTGCGTTATCACGCCGCCATAACCCGCCAACACACTCAATGGCACACCACGGGAATTGGGACGGGCAGTTGAATCGGTGGTGTTGGTTGAAACCCCTAAACTGGCACCCACATAAGGCGCCGTGTTGGCGCGGGCCATGCCAACTGATAAGGCTAATACACAACTGACAAGAAAACCTTGTTTCAACATAGGCACACTCCCGGATTTTTTTGGATGAACTGAATTAAATCAGGGAGCATCATAGCCTGGCTATCGGGCTTGTTCAATACTGGGCGGCCTCGTCACAATCTGGTCTGCCCTGTTCAAACGCGTTGTCCACGCTTATTTGCCCGATTCAACCACATAAGGAACAAACACGTCATTTAATTGACGCGTGACACGAATAAAGGTGGTTCGCTTTGACAGTTCTTTCAATCGATGCGCGCCAACGTAGGTGCAAGTTGAACGTATGCCGCCCAAAATATCTAGCACCGAGTCCTTCACTGCGCCACGATAAGGCACATTCACTGAACGGCCTTCGCTTGAGCGGTAGTCTGGCACCAATCCATGATGATGCTCCATGGATTCGGTGGAACTCATGCCATAAAAACGTTTAAATTTTCTGCCATTTTCTTCAATCACGTCACCTAAACACTCGTCATGACCGGCCAGCATGCCGCCTAACATCACAAAATCAGCACCGGCAGCAAACGCTTTGGCCACATCGCCTGGTGTCGTGCAGCCCCCGTCAGCACAAACCTGACCGCCCAGACCATGCGCCGCATCCGCGCATTCAATAATGGCGGAAAGCTGCGGGTAACCAACGCCCGTTTTTTCACGCGTCGTGCACACCGAACCAGGACCAATGCCAATCTTGACGATATCTGCGCCAGACAAAATGAGCTCTTCGACCATCTCGCCTGTCACCACGTTACCCGCCATAATCACCGTCTTAGGATAACGTGCCCGCAAATTCTCCAGAAACGAAACAAAGCGTTCCGTGTAACCATTCGCCACATCCAGACAAACAAATGGCACAGCGGCTACCGCCATCACCTCATCTAATCTGGCAAAATCTGTTTCGCCAATGCCCGTTGAGACAGCGACAAACGGCAACGCACTGGCGTGCTGTTTTGTAAATTTCTTCCAGTCTTCTACCGATAAATATTTATCTAACGCGGTTAGCACTTGATGTGCTGAAAGGGCGCTTGCCATGGCAAACGTACCCGTATGATCCATGTTCGCGGCAAAGATGGGGACACCACGCCACAGGGTTTCTGTATGCTTAAACTTGAATTCACGCTCCAGTGAAACATCGGCGCGTGTTTTTAATACGCTGCGCTTTGGACGAATCAGGACATCGTTGAAATCCAGTTTCACATCATATTCGATTCGCATCATTCTCCCCTTTCAACAACTGACTGGTTGAGTCACTTAACCGCCTTTCATGCCGTCCAGGCTTCCGGCCATAAACGACAACCCTTAACTGATTCTAGCCGTTATTGCAGATGAACTAAACAATCTGTTTCATGAGGCGCGCGTAATAAAAGCCATCCATCCCGCCCATGCCTGGCAAAATTTGCAACCCCACGCGACAAGGCAAGCCCCAACTGGATGGGTTTGGCAGCGTCACCGGCTGCTCTATCGCATCCGGATGCGCCATTAAAAAACGCTGCACCACCTCTTCATTTTCTTGAGGAAAAACAGAACAGGTCACATACAGCAAGCGGCCTCCTTGTTTTAACGTCGGCCAAAGTGCTGTCAATAATCTCAATTGCTCCACGGCAAACGCTTTCAAGTCGCAAGCCTCACGCAATAATTTAATATCCGGATGACGACGTATCACCCCACTCGCCGAACACGGTGCATCCAGTAAAATTCTGTCAAATGGCTGGCCGTCCCACCAAGCCAAGGGGTTGCCCGCGTCCTCACATATTAATGTCACCTTCGTCAATGTCAGGCGATCCAGATTTTCCTGAATCGATGCCATACGGCGCATGTCTTTTTCCACCGCCACACATGCTGCCAATTGCGGCTGCAGGGTCAAAAGGTGGGTTAACTTTCCGCCCGGGGCAGAACAGGCATCGAG
>MGYH01000014.1:34502-34828 GCA_001801665.1 Gammaproteobacteria bacterium RIFCSPHIGHO2_12_FULL_45_12
CAGCGTCTCCACTGGCACGGGTGATGACATCAAAATGCCTGACGGCACATCAGGCATGGAGACAGCCTCAAGGCCCGCCTCCGTCAGCCGCGCCAGATATTGTTCGCGCGTCAAATGCGCCAGATTCACCCGCAAGGCGAAAGGCGGATGCGCGTTATTTGCCAGCAAAATGGATTCCCAATGGTCAGGCCAGGCTTGTTTCAGGCTATCAATCCACCACGAAGGATGCGCAAATCGCGCTTCGTTATCCGCCAGAATGGCTTTCCCAAGCGGCTCTGCCCGTCTTAAATACGCACGCAAAATGGCATTGGTAAAACCACGTGCCC
>MGYH01000014.1:34840-40205 GCA_001801665.1 Gammaproteobacteria bacterium RIFCSPHIGHO2_12_FULL_45_12
AGGTACCCGATGCATTGACCGTTTCTGCGACGGCCGCGTGCGGCGGCACACGCATCTCCATTAATTGATACAAGCCGACCAGCAATAAGGCATGCACATCACTGTCTTTTTCTTTCATGGGTTTGTCAATTAACAACGATACAACATAATCAAGACGCATATAATACCGGCAAACACCGTAACAGATGGCCTGCAACAGTGCGCGATCCCTGGCATCATTCACCCGCAATAAAGCTTTCGCCAGGCTGTCCGATAAAGAGTGCCCACTCGCGACTTGATTGACCACACTCGCTGCTAATGCCCGTACATTCATGAAAAAAGCTCGCCTATCATCAACTCCCCTTTCCTGGCATGATAAAAATCCTGAACGGGCAATACCTTGCCGCCAGCGAGCTGCATTTGCAACAAGCGTAACGCGCCTTCTGCCGTCGCAATGTCAATCCCCTCGCGTGAGGCGTGTAACAGCGTCCCTGGCATCGCACCATGCGAGATGCTCATCGCTTTTGCCTGCCAGATACGCAAGCGCTGGCCCCGCCAGTTGGCACAGGCAATTGGCCAGGGAATAAACGCGCGAACTTTATGTTCCAGTGTTTGCGCGCACAAAGTCCAATCCAGCCATGCTTCTTCTTTGCTAATTTTACTGGCATAAGTCGCCTGTTGATTGTCTTGAGGCTGCGGTCGCAACACATTTTGCGCCAATAAATTCAACGCCTCGAGCAGTGCCTCTGCACCCATTGCCGCCATTTTGTCATGCAATGTTTGCGAGGTTTCGTCCGCTGCAAGCGTGTAACGATGCTGCAGTAAAATGGGGCCCGTGTCCAAACCAGCCTCCATTTGCATGATGGTGACCCCCGTTACCGTATCACCCGACAAAACAGTACGTTGAATCGGTGCTGCACCACGCCAGCGCGGCAATAACGATGGATGAATATTAATGCAGCCCAAACGCGGAATGGTTAAGACAGCTTCTGGCAGCAACATGCCATAAGCGGCAACCACCATCATATCCGCCTGCAAGGCAGACAAGTCAGCTTGTGCTTCTGCTGTTTTCAGTGAGGCGGGTTGATAGACAGGCAGTTCATGCTGTCTTGCCAATTGTTTCACCGGACTGGATGTCAGTTTTAAACCGCGGCCAGCAGGACGATCTGGCTGCGTATAAACAGCGAGCAGTTGATGGGGTGAATGGATTAAGGCCTGCAATGCCACAGCGGCAAACTCAGGCGTACCCGCAAATATCATTTTCAAGGAAATCATCGCCTCAGGTTATGCTTGCCGATTATTTTTTTCAATTTTTTTGTCAATTCTTTCTCGTTTCAAACGTGACAAATGATCAACAAACAAAATACCATCCAGATGATCAATCTCGTGTTGAAAGCAAGCGGCCATCAAGCCTTCCGCCTCCATTTCAAGCGGGTTACTCTCAAGATCCATGCCCCGTAAAATAACTTTCGCGGCTCGCTTCACCTTGTCCCAAGCATCAATCACTGACAAACAACCTTCTGATTCAAACTGCTCGCCTTCAAGATGCACAATTTCAGGGTTCACAATACAAATGGGTTGATCATGTGCTTCTGACAGATCCATCGTAAATAATCGCCAATGCACATCCACCTGGGTTGCCGCTAAACCAACACCTTGACTGTCATACATGGTTTCATACATATCCGCCACCACGCGGCGCAATGCGCTATCTATCTTTGTCACCCGTTTCGCTTTAATTCGCAAACGCGGGTCAGGGTATTTCAGGATTTTCAACAAGGCCATTATTGATTACCTCTCTAGCCATTGACATGAATAATAAATGAATCATAGCATAACAATATGGTTAATTATAGTCCAGCGCAACCGCGCTCAACCCTTTTTGATACTGCACCAAGGCTTCGGCCTTTTTGTCCAGTTGCTTCAATAAATCACCATACGCCAGAGAAGCCTCTGGATGGGGGCCAAGTGCCAAACAACGCTCAAAATAATCCTTGGCCTTACCCCATAGTTGTGCATGCGCGCATAATTTTCCTAAAATGAGCAATAACACCGGCTGCTGACCATGCAACTTCAACCAGGCCCCCACCATCACTAACTGCCGATTCACATTCGTGATGGGCAACTGCCCATACACTCGCGCCAAAGCAGGCTGCCAATCACATTTTAAGGTCTTTCGAATCAGTTCTTCCTCAACCGACGTGCACTCCCCCCCCTCCCATAAAGCCGTCACATACACGCTGATTACGTCAGGGTTCTTTCTAATGGCACGCGGTGCTTCTTGCCAAATATGCCTCAACTTAGCCACATTACCTTGAGCGGCGCGCAAAAATTCAAGCTGTAAATTTTTCTCAAACTGCGCGGCTTGTTCTGCGTTTAATAATTTGGCTTTTCGCAGATGCGGCAACAAGCTATATAAGCCGCGCCAATCACCCAAACGCACATAAATTTTTTCTAACAACTGCAACACGCGCGGGTGGCGTGGCGACAACTTCAACAAGTGTGTTAACGTGGCGGCAGCACGCTGAAATTTTTCCTGCGAATATTCCAGTTCCGCCTGCGTCACACCAATCGCCATCTCCGCATTGGGCGCAACCTCATAAGCCTTGCGAAGGTAATCATCCGCCCGGTCAAATGCTCGTAACGCATTGGCTGCGCGTGCGGCACCCAGATAATTCATCAAGGGTTCCATGGAACGCTCCGTACCCAACATCAATAATCTTTCTGCCTTACCCCAGCGACCCTCAATCAAAGCCTGCATGCCCTGCT
The DNA here is from genome assembly GCA_001801665.1 of Gammaproteobacteria bacterium RIFCSPHIGHO2_12_FULL_45_12. Taxonomy (GTDB): domain Bacteria; phylum Pseudomonadota; class Gammaproteobacteria; order DSM-16500; family DSM-16500; genus Aquicella. The sequence continues at coordinate 37,589 of MGYH01000014.1, forward strand.
GGGTCTTGCTATAGGATTGATGCTCGCCTCGCTTGATGCGCCATATTTTGAAGCGATACAAGAGAAATGTCAGTCTATCCACGCTATTCATTAAAAAATAACAAAGCATTAAAAACGTCAACAATGCCAGCATGGCAAACCAGAGCGGCATTTGCACCACCCACGGTTCAAACGAAACCAGCAAATAGCCAGGCCTTAACGTTAAGTAAACGCTCAAAAAAACTGACGCAATCAGAACAAGCAATATCACCAGTAAACGCTGCATCATGATCTCCTTATGACGTCGGTTTGGCAGAGGTCATGCCGGCAAAGTAAGTGTCAAATAATTGCAAGATGCTGGATAAATCAGGCGATGCTGGCTGAAGATCAATCGCTTGCAAGGTTTGCAAATTTTGCGACAGGTTCTTTGTCACCGCCGCTGTCTGATCAAAATATTTTTCAATCCACTGGGTCGCCTGCGTCAAGCTTGCCTGATAGACCGCCTGATTTCGATGCAAAACAGCCCACATGGCGCTTTGCAGTTGCGCGTGTAAATTCTGAAAAAGAAACCTCTTTTCTTCAGGCAAGGCTAACGGCCTGTTTTGGGGTTGAACGCGTTGCACAATCACAATCTGGCGCAACCCCTGCCAGACAGATTGCGAGGCCCTCTGCCACCAGGACAGCGTTGCGCTTGATGCGTTAACAGACACATCGTTTGACGTCACTGCCTGTAACGGCATTTCTGGAAAGGGTAAGCTATCGATCTGCTGGCTTAATTCATTCAAGCGTAAATAAATGGCGGACACATCGGTCATGGGCATGGCTTTGATAGTTGCGATCGCTGCCGATAATGATTGACGTAATGACACCGCCCGCTCTCCCTGCAAAAATTGCAACGTTTGCTCCGCGGCCTGTAGCAAACGCGCTGCAAGCGCGGCATCCTGCATGAATTGCAGTTGGTCATTTGCAAGTTTTACCAGATATTGCGCTCGAGCCGCATACCATTTATCAAGATCACCTTTTTCGGCAGACTCCCACTCCGCCATGATGCTTGCCTGGCGGTCAGATAGCGCCTCAGCATGTTGTTGTGCCTGTGTCAGCGCCATCACCGATTGACGTAACGCAACAACACCGGCTTCTGCGTCACCCGCTTGCTGTTTGGCACTGATCGCCATGCGTGCTAACGATAAATTCACATGAGCCAACTGAAAATAACCATAACCAAGCGCGCCCATCAAGATCAGCAACACACTCACAAACACCCATGACATACCGCTGATTTTTTTCAAACGCCCTAGGGGAGGCTGCGCGTCTTCTTCTGTGACTACTTCGGTTTGTTTTGACATATTTCATCCTTTTTTTTGCGCTAAAACAGCTAAAATTGCTTCGTGGCTGGCATTTCGTGCCACCCAGACAACTTGAAAGCCCTCTGCTTGCGCCGATGCTTTCATCCGCTCACTGATGACTAATAATGGTATCACTTTTAAAAGCGGCCACGCCTGCTCCCCCATTAAAGTTTTTAAATTTTTCACTCCCTCACACGACGTTGCAACCATGACCTCAATTTTACCCTGTGAGAGCGCGCTGCGATAAGGACGCACATCCATGGTTGGCAGCACGCGGCGATAAGCAACCACCGGTGTCACACGCGCACCGCGTGCTGCCAATGTCCTCGCTAGCAAATCGCGGCCACCTTCACCACAGATGATTGCCATTTTCTGGCCAGTCAGCGATTGAAACGCTGGCAACGCCAACAATCCTTCACTTTGCCAATTCAACTCGGGACAGACCGCCACGTGATACCCCGCCTGCTGTAACGCTGCTTTGGTTCCCGCGCCAATCGCGGCAAACTTCACTGTCGACGGGAAACAAGGCCATGCTGCGCGAATGGCAGGCACACTTTCACTCACTGCCTGCGGACTGACAAATATCAGCCAGTCTTGCTCTCCCAACTGCAACAGTGCCAAACGCAATGCGTCAATATCATGTGGCGGCAAAAAATCCAGTGTCGGCAGGTGCATGGCAACCGCATTTGCCGCTTCAAGCAAGCGACATAAGACCTGCCCTGGCCTGCGTGGCCGCGTCACTAATACGGTCATGCCGCCAAGGTCATTCGGCATGAAATGCTTGCAACCATTTTTTAGCACCCTGCTGTATCAATTGTTCCGCCACAAGGGATCCAATGGCCTCCGCTTGCCAAGGTGCCCCCTGATGCCTGGCACGCAAAATACGCACCCCCTTTTGACTTGCAATTAACGCTTGCAAGCTCAAAACCCCTTGATGAATGACGGCATAAGCGGCCAAGGGCGTTTGGCACCCCCCCTCTAATTGACGACAAACCTGGCGTTCCGCACTGACACATTGAAAGGTGGGCAGGTGGTTTAACTCGCCAATTAATTTTTGTGTCGCCACGTCATCTGTCCGGCATTCAATGCCAAGCGCCCCTTGACCCGCCGACGGCAAACATTCCTCAATGGACAAATACGCGCGAATGCGCTGCGTCAATCCCATGCGCTTTAATCCGGCAGCAGCCAAAATAATGGCGGAAAAATCGCCATCATCCAGCCGCTTTAAGCGGGTATGAATATTGCCGCGTAAATCTCGTAACTGCACATCCTGACGCAACGCCTGTATTTGC
>MGYH01000014.1:40328-53643 GCA_001801665.1 Gammaproteobacteria bacterium RIFCSPHIGHO2_12_FULL_45_12
TTTGGCGCAGCGTCACCCCTAGCATGTCATCTGCCTGCGTGGTCATCCCCAGTAAATCAACTGACAAACCAGGGTGATGCGACATCAAACGGCTTCGTACCCACTCTGCCTGGCATAAGGCAAGCGGGCTCTTGCGTGTGGCAATCACTAGGTGGCGCTTTGTCATCTTTTCTTACACTCTTTGCATCGTTAGATTGCCGCCATTACAGCCATTCCCGCGGCGTTGTTGCATCAATCAAATGTGACACATTTTGATGTCAATGTAGGGTGGATTAGACGCGCTTTTTGCGTCGTAATCCACCCATTTGGTGGATTACGGCAAAAAACGCCTAATCCACCCTACCTACATTTGCACCAAAAGGGGGAGAACCGCGATCTCCCCCTTTGGAATCCCCCATCGCGATGTGTAGAGCGGGAATCGCTGCCGCCATTATCATACTGATCGCCCCAAAGTGAAAGAGTAGATTCAGGTCGTTTAACCTAAACTTGAAAACTGGCACGCGCTTGCTTGCTTACGCTATACTAATCCTTTCATTTTTCAAGACTCACCTGAAAGGGACTGACGATTATGCAAAAAAACACGTTCGTGAAAAATCTGGTCGCGCAATTATGTGATGCCATGCCTGAAAATGTCCACGCGCTAAAAAAAGATTTTGAAAAAAACTGCCAAAGCATCCTCGCCAAAGCCTTTTCAAAATTTGATCTGGTCACGCGCGAAGAATTTGAAACACAAACCAAAGTCTTGGCGCGCAGCAGAAAAAAACTAGACGAACTGGAAAAACACCTGAAAGAACTGGAAGCCGCTCTCAACAGTAAGCATCGCCAAAAATGACGGATGCTCTCACCCCTTTCACAGACAAGGATTACACGATTTTGGCGCGAGAAACGCTTTATCAAGGCGTTTTCCGCTTATCCCGTCTCACCTTGCGGCATCGCACATTTGATGGTAATTTGTGAGCCCCGGCGGGAGTAACGAACGTTTACACCTATTCTGCGGCCGCATTGACGCCAGTGACGTGGGCGGCATTCATGGCCTGAAAGAAGAGAATGAAGACATTCGCGCGCTGGTTTTGTCGAGAGAAGAGGCTTTTTCCTTACTACAAGAGGGCAGAATTAAAACCTCACCGGCCATTATTTCCTTGCAATGGCTACAATTAAATCGAGACTCGCTGAGACAATTATGGCAAACACAATAACCTCCAAATCAGCACGCACAACATCCGGCTATACCGCAGAGACCATTGAAGTTTTAAGCGGGCTTGAACCCGTGCAAAGACGCCCCGGCATGTACACTGCCACTGACAACCCCAACCATCTGGCGCATGAAGTCATTGATAACAGTGTGGATGAAGCACTGGAAGGTTTTGCCAGGCGCATTGATGTGACGCTGCATCAAGATCAATCACTGGAAGTCAAAGACAATGGACGCGGCATGCCCGTTGACATTCATCCTGAAGAAAAAATTTCAGGCGTGGAATTGATTTTGACGCGCTTGCATAGCGGCGCCAAATTTTCCAACAAACAATATCAATTTTCCGGCGGCTTACATGGCGTTGGTATTTCTGTCGTCAATGCCTTATCCAAAAAACTGGAAGTCGTCATTAAACGAGCGGGCACCATCCATGCCATGAGTTTTGCAAATGGCGCACCGACCAGCAAGCTCAAGGAAATTGGCAAAACAACGAAAAATGATTCGGGTACCAGCGTACACTTCTGGCCAAACGAATCTTACTTTGATACGCCGCGTTTTCTTTCCGCCAAATTAAAACATACCCTCCGCGCCAAAGCCGTGCTTTGCCCCGGATTACAGGTCACCTACACCGATGCCAATACGAATCAAACCGAAGAATGGCTTTATGAAAATGGATTAAGCCATTATCTGGAAGAAGCACTGGACAAAACAGAACGCATTCCTGAAGAGCCATTTCTGGGTTCTTTTGCAAGCAACCATGAAGCAGTCGACTGGGCAGCCGTATGGCTGCCTGAAGGCGGCAATGGCATCAATGAGAGCTATGTTAATCTGGTCCCCACAGCCCAGGGCGGCACCCATGTCGCCGGTTTTCGGACTGGTCTCTCCGATGCCCTGCGCGATTTTTGTGAATTCAGAAATTTACTGCCGCGCGGCATCAAATTAACGCCTGATGATCTCTGGGAGCAATGCGCTTACATCTTGTCTGTGAAACTCCATGATCCCCAATTCTCCGGACAAACCAAAGAGCGCCTGTCTTCCCGTGAATGCGCGGCCTTCGTCGCAGGCGTGGTGAAAGACGCGTTTAGCCTGTGGCTTAACCAACATGTCGCACAAGGTGAAGCACTGGCAAACATGGCCATTGCCAACGCACAAAAGAGGTTAAAAGCGTCACAAGCCGTTGCCCGAAAAAAAGTGACCGCCGGCCCTCAATTACCTGGCAAATTAATTGATTGCTCCTCACAAGATTTAAAACGCAGTGAATTATTTTTAGTGGAAGGTGATTCAGCGGGCGGCTCTGCCAGACAAGCACGCAGCCGTGAATTCCAGGCCGTGATGCCGCTACGCGGTAAAATTTTAAATACCTGGGAAGTCGATTCAAACGTCATTTTATCTTCCCAGGAAATTCACGATATTTCGGTGGCCATGGGTGTCGACCCTGCTTCAAACGACTTATCGGGTTTGCGTTATGGCAAAATTTGCATTCTGGCAGACGCTGATTCAGACGGCAATCATATCGCCACTTTATTGTGCGCGTTGTTTGTCAGGCATTTTCGGCCATTAATCACCGCTGGCCATATCTTTATTGCCATGCCGCCCCTGTTTCGCCTTGATCATGGCAAAGATATTTATTATGCGCTGGATGAAGCTGAAAAACAGGGCCACCTCGATCGTATCCGTGCGGAGCATCCGGGCAAAAACGTGAAAGTGAACGTGGTTCGCTTTAAAGGGCTGGGCGAAATGAATCCCATGCAATTACGCGAAACGACCATGGACCCTGATACTCGGCGCTTAATGCAATTAACCATCAAAGCAGACGACCAAACAGATGAAATGATGGATATGCTGCTTGCGAAAAAGCGCGCGCACGATAGAAAGGCATGGCTGGAATTAAAAGGCAATGTAGCTGAAATTGTTTAGTGATTTGAATGTTAGCCAGTCACACGCTAAACGCACCCAACAAAGGTAATTAACATGGCAACCGCACCGACGATAGAACATATTCCGTTACGCGAATTTACTGAAAAGGCTTATCTGGATTATTCCATGTATGTCATTTTGGACCGCGCCTTACCCCATATTGGCGATGGCCTGAAACCTGTTCAACGACGCATCATTTATGCCATGTCAGAACTCGGTCTTAAATCCATTGCAAAATTTAAAAAATCCGCGCGCACGGTCGGTGATGTGCTCGGCAAATTTCATCCACATGGCGACATGGCTTGCTATGAAGCACTGGTTTTAATGGCGCAGCCATTTTCTTATCGTCATCCCCTCATTGAAGGACAGGGCAATTTTGGTTGCTCTGACGATCCGAAATCTTTTGCCGCCATGCGTTACACAGAATCACGATTATCCGCCTATGCAGATTGTTTACTGTCAGAACTGGATTCAGGCACGGTTGAGTGGACGCCCAACTTTGATGGCACACTCTCTGAACCAGCGTTATTACCCGCGCGTTTGCCCAATATCCTGCTAAATGGCACCACTGGCATTGCGGTTGGCATGGCAACCGACATGCCGCCTCACAACTTGATTGAAGTGGTGAATGCGCTGGTACATCTGCTTGATCACCCCAAAGCAACACTGGATGACATTTATGACCATATGCCTGGCCCTGATTATCCAACCGAAGCGGAAATTATCACACCTCTCGCTGACATCAAAACCCTGTATCAAACAGGGAATGGCAGCATTCGCATGCGCGCCATTTACATGGAGGAAAATGATGAAATCATCATTACCGCACTGCCTTTCCAGGTATCAGGCGGCAAAGTGCTTGAACAAATTGCCCAGCAGATGCAGGAAAAAAAATTACCGCTGGTGTCTGATTTACGCGATGAATCTGACCATGAAAATCCAACACGCCTTGTGATTATACCGCGCTCAAATCGCGTGGATGTGCCTGCACTGATGGATCATTTATTTGCAACCACGGATCTGGAACGCAGCTATCGAGTCAACCTGAACATGATTGGCTTAAATGGCCAGCCACAAGTGAAAGGCTTGCTGGCCATTCTCACGGAATGGCTAACATACCGCATGGAAACGGTCACACGACGGTTACAATATCGCCTGGACGCCATCAACACGCGGCTGCATATTCTGGAAGGATTAATTATTGCTTATTTAAATCTGGATGAAATCATTCAGATTATTCGCAAGGAAGATGAACCTAAACCTGTTCTAATGAAACGATTTGCATTAAGTGACGAGCAGGCCAATGCCATTCTTGATACTAAATTACGTCATTTGGCACGCCTTGAAGAAATACAAATTCAGAGCGAGCAAGACAAACTTGCGAAGGAACGTGATGACATTGAAAATACACTGGGCTCATCCACGCGCTTAAAAAAATTAATTCGTCATGAACTGCTTCATGATGCCAAGTGTTTTGGCAATCGCCGTATGTCGCCCCTGGTGGTGCGGCGTGAGGCGCAGGCACTCAAAGAAACAGCCATTTTACCGGCAGACCCCATCACCGTTGTGCTGTCAGAAAAGGGCTGGGTTCGCGCAGGGAAAGGTCATGAAATGGATCCTGCTAGCTTAAGCTATAAAGCAGGCGACAAATTTTTGCTTGCCGTGACCGGACGCAGCAACCAGGCGGTCATCTTTCTTGATTCAACCGGACGCGCCTATTCCTTGCCCGCCCATACCTTACCCTCTGCCCGCGGACAGGGCGAGCCACTGACAGGCCGCCTGTCACCGCCGCCGAATGCTGAATTCATTAGCGCACTGTTTGGCGAGGCGGAAGAACTTTATGTGCTCTCATCGGATGCCGGCTATGGTTTTGTTGCGACACTGGGTGATCTTTATGGCAAAAATCGCGCGGGAAAAGCGGTTCTTTCGCCGCCCAAAGGATCCCGTGCGCTGCCCGTCAAACGTATACACACTATGAATAAAGAATATTTAGCCATTGCATCAAACATTGGTAATTTGCTTATTTTTCCACTAAGCGAATTACCGCAGTTAACCAAAGGCAAAGGAAACAAATTAATGAGTCTCCCCCGTTTGAAAGTGGCAACGCGTGAAGAATATGCCATTGATATCGCCGTGTTAAATGCCCATCAAAAATTGCAGATCATGGGCGATGGCAAACCATTTACCTTGAAACCGGCTGATTGGCAACACTATGTGGGTGAGCGTAGCCGTCGCGGCAATAAATTGCCTCGCGGCTGTCGAAGCGTCAAAGCACTCAGGGTTTGTGATTGAAAATATCAGGCGATCAGTCGAATCGTGGACACTAGCATCTCACGCTAGCACTCCGTAACAGGCACCGCACATCAATAACCTAGGTTTATCTGATATAAAGCACCTAAATGGCAAGCGCTTTTAACGGCGCTATTGCTTCATTTTTTTTAATCTTCAACACTTGTCTGTTAAATAAACTATCTGGCACAGCGCTTGGATATAATTTACCGCGTACTTTTTCTCTAGCCTCCTTCAAGTCAGGATGTTTGGCCAACTTGCCCACTTTCTTTTGCGTCAAAAATATTGAAGCCAAACAGCTTGTTACCTCACTAAATTCTTTTTTGTCCAATTTTCTTCTAGGCGGTGCGGTATATTGTTTAAAAGATTCAAGCTGTTTTTTATTTGCCTCACCTTTTAAAAAGCTATGTAAATTCTTTTTGGCTGCTTGGCTAATACCCGCTTTATTGACACTATTTGCTTCTTCTACCCGTTCAACTTTTTTTTGCTCCATCACTTTTTGCGCCAGTTTATCGCGTTTTATTGCTAGCAATTTAAGGTCAATTTGGACAATTAATAATGTTTTTAAATGATGCAGCGTTTCCTCAGAAATAATCTCATCCGCATCATACCCGCCTTTCTCCTGCACAAGGGTCAACAAGGCATGCATAAAATTGGTATTCCACGAGGTAGATTTCCAGCCCCCTTTGGAAAACATGTTGGTTACGCTAGTTAACAGCAATTCAGGATCATATTCTGAAAAATTCACAATCTGAGAGACGGCGTTGCTTTCTTCAATCCGGGTACGCGTAAAAACATACAGCCACCAGGTAAGCCAGGAGTTAACAGGTCTCGAATAATTTTCATTCACATGATCAAGTAACTCGGATAAAAGAATGGCATTCACAGGGTCCGCAACCAATTGTCCCAACTGTTGTGCAACCTGCGCCTGATGATGAACCATTTTTTTGGAGGAATTTTCCCTTGAAGAGAACATAATGGCACTCCTTGAGATTAAATTTAGTGATGATGGTTACCTTATTCTAACATACATTTACGGCAAACACGGCGACATCCGATCAACCGCGCCAAGCAGTGCCTAGAACCCGCTTTCTTCAACCAGTATTTTTTTAATGGCATAAAAAAGCCGATAAACGTAAGAGTTTGAATTGATTCGCAAAAAAACGGAACCGCGTTCAATATGCTGCAGCTTCACCGGTACCATGGTCGTCAATAAAATACGATACACTGAATCGACCGGTACAAGACTGCCATCTGGCGCCTGATAGGTTGCAATGCTGCCGCCAAATTCACTGCTATGGTAACACGGTGTCTCGACCGCCGCCTCCTCGCCTCCTTCACCTTTGATGCCTGAGGAGTAAGCACAGCTCAATTGATTTGCATTCAGATTTTCAATGGATTTCACTTTGACTTTTATTCCATCCTCACTTAAATCACCTCGATAAAAATGACCAATTAACCCAATTTTCACTTTTGATATGTCTGCCTGGGTCACAAATGCTTCAACGACGGTTACACTAGGATCAACGACATCGCCAATCCATTCATCCTTTTTAACAATTGCTCCCATATAGAGATCTGGCTGAATGTCAGCCACCACACCATTAAATGGAACCGTGAGCGTCAATCGATTTTTTAATTCCAGATAGCGATGATTTTCAGAAGATTGCTTGGTGATATTTGATAACAATGCCGACTGTTGGCTAGAATATTTCGGGTCAATGGTTGCGCGTCTTAATTCACTTAATGTTTTTTTATATTCCATCTGAATTTGTTTCAGGGTGTAATCAAGATCCGCCGAAACAATTGTTACAATAGGTTGATTTGCTTTCACACGGATACCAGGCTTTGGTAAATTTGAAGTCATTACGCCTTCAGCGGGCGCAATTAAAAATTGATGCGAATAACTCATTGTTGCTGGCAATCTGACTGTGGTTTTGATGGGTAAAAAACTAATGACTAACAACATGCTAAAAACAATTAGCGTCACAATAGTTCGTTTATTTAAGCTAAATCTATCTCTTGATTTAATCCATACAATAAGTTCAGTAAGAATTGGGGAAAAAATAAAATAAAATAATTCTACTATAAATAATATAATACCTAAAATCTTGATAAAAAAATGATACACCAAAACAGCAATACCAATATAAAGAACAAGCCGATATAGCCAGGTAGCGATGGAATAAATCACTAATATAGTATGTGTTCGTCTGGAAAAGTGTTCTGGCGGCGGATCTGGCCAGTCAAACAGCCATCGACGTATTTGCCACTTTGTCAATGCAAACGCGCGGGCTTGTAAATTAGGAATTTTTAAAAAGTCCGCTAACACATAATAGCCATCAAATCGCATAAACGGGCTGACATTAATCAGCAGGCTACTTATCCAGTTGATAGTGATAACCACATAAGCAATTGAGCGTATTGTCGTATCGGCGGTATTACACCAGACTAAAGCCGCTAAAATGGTGACATACGTTTCCATCCAGATGCCTGCCAAGGCAATACGCATGCGCTGCTTACTATTCAATACCCAGCTCAAGGTGGTGTCCGTAAATAAAACGGGCCAAAAAACCAGGAACGCCACGCCAAAGGTTGGCACCGGAATGCCATAACGTTTACACATATAAGCGTGGCCAAGCTCATGAAAAAACTTGCAGACACTAAACGCAATAAAATAAAAAAACAGCCCCGTCCAGGTGAAGATGGTCGAAAAAGTATGTGTGAACTCTTCCCATTGAAGGCCGATCTGATAAACTGCAACAAAAGCTAATGCCAACATTAAATAGCCGACATACTTATTAAACATCAGGTTGCCAATTTGCTTTGTATGGCTTAAAAATTTATTGGGATGCCAAAGTGGGATTTTAAAAAATAAGTAATAAGTCACTAGCCAGTGCAAAATATTTTCGTCTTTAAATAATTTTTGACTCTTTGCATGTTTATAAATTTGGTAACCACTTTGTTGTACTAAATAATTGTGAATTAAAAATTGCGCAATATGCTTAATGTCCGCCATCTCTACATGCAAAGTTGTCTCGCTCAGAATGGCATCGATTATTTTCTGGGGTTCCTCGAGTGTCCAGCGAATCAATATTTCATATTCCATCCAGCCAATGACAAAGAATTTATTTCGACCCGCGTCATGAATCAACCACTGCGGCTTGCCATCCGGATCATAATCACTAAATGAAAACGTCAAGCCATTTCTAAGCTTGGGTAATTTCAAGGGGGGATTTGGTTCTATTTCATCATTTTCCACAGCTTATATCCCCAGCGTCTGCCTGATTGCCTGCAATGGTCGTCGGAATAAATAATAGATGAGTGGTACGCGATGTCCATAAAGTCTAACTGTTCCTTGTGCGCCAAGCTGTGGCGGGCTTGCTGTTTTGTTTGTAAAGTCAGCCAGCAATTGATATGCCAAAATTTTACTGGGCATAACCTTGGCATTATAGCCAATCGTATTCACTTCAATGTTTAATCCAACTAATTTTCCATATAAATAAAACTCACCGGATGCGCCTACGTCTAACTGAATGACATCGGCTATTGGTAACGCAATCTTTAATTTCACTTTTTTGGGGTCAGCAATCGCTAATATGCGTTCTCCCGTATGGACTGGCTGACCAACCCAGTCCTCTTTGCTATCAAAAATTACAATGCCCGCAACGGGGCTAACGACATCCGCTTTTTTCAGCAACTCATTGGTATAATCGAGATGCGCCTTATCAATACCCAATTGGGCCTGCAAAATGGGCACTTCAGAACGGCGCTGATCATTGCTCAGCCCCTGACTAATGGCCGTTCGTAATTTTGCTTGCGTTAACAACACTTCTTTTTGACTCACCTCAGCCGTCGATTGCAAATCTGTTTTATCCAGTGTCAGCAGTAACTGCCCTGCTTTCACCTTTTCCCCCGGACTAACTGAAAATGAACGAATGACACTTTGCATGGGAGCATTAATCAAAATGGGATTTTTGGGCACGACCGTGCCTTTTGCCAACACAGATAATCTAACAGGAAAAAGTAGCACTCCAATTGCAACCAGGATTCCCGCTATTGCGTGAGGTTTTTCCTTTAGCTTTAGCAAAATGGATATTCTTTTTTCTTTTACCAGAATTTGCCACGCGTATTGATAGCTAGACAACAGCCAGCCCATCATTTTAATTTCTGACTCGCTAAAAGATTTCTCCCAAAAAAACAGCAGCCCTCCCACCACTGTCTGAGAGCGATTCAGAAACGGGCACCACAATAAATAATGCGGCAACGTATCCGGCCATTCACTTTGATCTGGATTATGATAGTGTAAATGAGGGTCCAGATCATTTTGTTCATATTGAACTTGATGAATAATTTTAGCAGAGGGGCTTTTCATTATTTCGTGAATTTTTAATTTAAGCCACTCATTCGTGGGAGCATGCTCGTCAATCTCTGCTGTGCCAGACTGCGACATTAAACTCACACCACCCATATCACCTTTTTGCCACAAAAATCCGGTATGATAACGTATTAACCGATGCGATTCGTTAGTCGCAAAAAAACCAAACTCGCGTATATTGCTTAACTTTCTAATTTCATCGTCAAGCACAAGCAGTGTCGCTAACCCTTCTATCTGCGCTTGTTTAGCTTCGTCAATTTCCATCGTTACTGATCGCCTGAAACCCGTGAATTGTCAACACTTTCAGGAAATAATGCCTGACCACTCATACCAGGCCGAAAATGTTTATTTGTTATTTTTAACCCGCCATAAATTTTTACCGTTTGACTAATGGAGTCTATCTCTGGATCAATCTTGGTGACGTAAGCTTCTATTTTTTCACCGGTCTCATTGACTTGCACATAAAATTTTGTGCCCACATGTAGCCATTTCAACCATTTGGAAGGAACTTGTAACTTTAATTCAAGATTTTCTGTATTCACAATTTTAAGCAGTGGATCGCCTGGCTTGACGGTTTCATTAGTGTGCACCATCAATTCAGAAACAGAACCATTGAATGGTGCTTTGATAATACATTTTTCGACAATGGCATTTAATTTATCGACTTCTGCTTTTGCAATTTGTTGATCCGAATAAGACTTTGTCATTTCAAACTCACTAATTGAACCGTAGGACTTGAGTTTTTTTGCGCTGTTATAGGCCATATCGGCAGATTGCATTTGTGCTTTGGCCTTTTGTAATTCCGCACTCTGAATGCGACAATCCAGTTTCAGCAGCACGTCACCCGCTTTAAAACTATTGCCCGCTTTTACCGGCGCATTTAACACACTGGCGGCCGTTTCACTGGAAAAGGTTGCCTGATCGCTTGGCTCAAAAATGACATATTCGGGTGTGCTGATATTTTCAGGAAACCTGTCTTTGGATGGTGAAATGGGCAACGATTTTGTTCCCGTTAAAGAGGTTGGCAACGAGGACGGCAAGGTATCAACCATACTGGACGCTATTGCAAATGCCGGCAATAGGGAGACCAGAAGCATCAACCATAAACGGATATATTTCATGCCGCATCTACAGATAATGTCTGCGGTTTTTAGCATGAAATAGGCTGTTGTACTTGTATTCAACATATCGATTAAATTCCATTGTATTTTGCATGGCAAACGTTCGCTTAATTAATTCGGTTGCTTGCGGCAGTGGTAAATTAGCCGCGCCTAATGGCAGAATATCACTTCCTGACGATAAATATAACTCGCCAAGTGCCGTGGATAAATCTGACTGTAAAATATCGGCTTCCATTTTTGCCGTAATATAACGCAATTTTGACACGATCACTTGCTGCTTGCTGGCAAGCGATGCACGATGCCGATTTGAAAACAAAGTATAAATTGCTTTAGCATTCATTGCCTGACTATTTGTCACTTGGAACTCTTTTGCTAAATTTTGATAATGAGCGTACGCATAACGCGTTTCTGTTAATGCGGTTAAGGTTAGCGCCATCAGTTTTAATTTTTCATATTCAATTTGCGCTTTCGCTGTATCTAAGGCTTTTGGCAATGTCGCTAAATTCATTAAGTTCCATGAAATATCAATGGATCGATCCAGCCATTCATTATTGATCAAAAATTTATTTCTATTATAATTCCAGCCATGATTTAACGTGATGCCAGGCAAAGCCTGAAAAATGACTGCTCTCACGCCTAATTGCGCAATTTGTTTTTGATAACCTTGACTACGAATTTCCGGTCGACTGACCAGCGTAATGGCATCCAGCTTCTTAAAGTTTAATCGATTTAAATTTTGAGCCTTCGTCACGGCAATGGGAGGACGCACAAGCGTTAGCTTGGTATCGACAGGTAAATTTAACAAGTGTTTCAAATCAATTTGTGCTTTTTCAAATTTATATTGCATTTGAATCAAGCGTCTATTCCCCTCAATGATGGAGGTTTGATAATTCAAAATACTTTCTTGCGGAACCATTTTATCCTGAATGGCGCGCTCCAATTCATTTTTTGCCGTCGCTAGCAACAATTGAAATTCGCGCACATCTTTCATTAATTCTTGTGCGCTATAAGCGGCCCAATAAGATATGCGGATGTCTTGCGCTAACTGCTGCAACTGCTTTCGCGCTTCTTCTTGCGCAATCAAATAACGCTCACCTTGCTGACGGGCGCGCACGTATCCCATGCCAAACTCTAAAATATTCCAGGTAATCCCTTCCCGTGCTGATAACAACGTTCGCGGTGTCGAGTTCAAAACACCCGTTGGCTGACCGGCACTTGTCACGCCGAAGCTTGAAAAATCATTGTTTCGTGAATAAAGCGAACCCGTGGTGTTGATGGCAGGGAACATGGCCAGCTTGGCTAAATCCAGTTGGCCCGCTTGCAGCGCATCGTTGACTAATTTAATGCGATAATCCAGGTTATAACGAATGCCGCGCGCGAGTGCTTCATTAAAATCTAATTTTCCTTTAAATTTATTCTGTCGTGCAAACAACTGTTTAACGTTTGCTTGCGCCTCGCGATAGGCTTGATTGATGGTTAAAGGTTCTGGTGTGACGGTGCACCCAAACAACAGGCTCGTGATCAAGCATAATATTGCTTTGTTCAGCCGCATCCCTGTCCACCTCTACCCAAACTTTAACATTATTTGTACATAATACGCAATGTTTTGTTTCCATAGGGTATTTATGGCCCGTATTTAACTGGGCTTTGTTGCATCAATCCAAACTGGGCAGGGTGGATTAGGCGTTTTTTGCCGTAATCCGCCAAATTGGTGGATTACGACGCAAAAAGCGCGTCTAATCCACCCTACATTGACGTCAAAATGTGTCGCATTTAATTTATGCAACAACGCCATTTAACTGGTGTTGTACTCGTTGTCCCGCGGCTTGCCCGCGAGATCCAGTCAATTGGTGGATTACGATGCAAAAAGCGCATCTAATCCACCCTACATTTACTTTTAATTTCATGAAAAATATCATTTTTATTGCCAAAAAACAGTCTGGTGACAGCACGGCAGCCAGCGTGGCCTTTTTCTATATTAATTAAATTTATTGAGGCTATTTGCACAAAAACATACCAATATTTGCTACACTATATAGGTAAGCGGCATTGACGCAGGCTTTTACCTGTTTGCCGCAATGAGGGTATGACTGTGAAAAACAAGTCACCTAGAGAATCAAAGAAGCGTCGTCAGCGATATTCCTTGCTGAAACAAGCTCTTGAGCCTCGAATCTTGTACGATGCCAGTCTGGCGGCACCTAGTCATGACGTGGGTGCCGCCCCAGACAGCGCACTGGATGCCGCCCCGCCCGATGCCAGTCAAATTGCTCATGAAGCCGCGCTCATTGACGCGACTGGCCCCGTCACGGCCAAGCAGTCTGATAACACTATCATTGTTGATGGTGCCATGGACACCTCGTTTGCTCACGCGAATGACACTTCCAATGTATTGAAATTACAAGAATTTTCTACTTTTTC
>MGYH01000015.1:0-481 GCA_001801665.1 Gammaproteobacteria bacterium RIFCSPHIGHO2_12_FULL_45_12
TAAAGTTGCCATATCAATCAGCAAATCAGGCTGTTCGCTCACGGCTTCTGTCAAGGCATCTGCCAACACCACGCGACCTTCCGCGTCGGTGTTGCCAATCTCGATCGTTAATCCTTTTTTAGATTGAATGACATCCCCTGGACGATAAGCATTCCCTGACAAAGCATTCTCAACCGCCGGCACTAGCACGCGCAAGCGAATGGGTACATTGGCTTGCATTAACATGCGCGCCAACCCCAAAACATGCGCCGCACCACCCATATCTTTTTTCATCAATACCATATTGGAGGACGATTTGATATCAAGGCCACCCGTATCAAAACACACACCCTTGCCGACTAACGTCACCCGAGGATGCGCGGGTTGTCCCCAGCGTAAATCCAGCAAACGGGGCGCATCATCACTCGCGCGGCCAACCGTATAAATTGACCTAAATTGTTGTTCCAGCAGTGCCTCGCCCACCAACTCCGTCATGTCTGCG
>MGYH01000015.1:489-7383 GCA_001801665.1 Gammaproteobacteria bacterium RIFCSPHIGHO2_12_FULL_45_12
CCCCATATCCTCTGCCGGCGTGTTAATCAGGTCACGCACAAAATAAATGGATTCCACCATATTAGACACATGCGCGAGGTGGGAAGGAGGAACCAGTAACTGCGCCGGCGAACGTGCCGCGCGCTTGTAACGCGTAAATTGATACGCGCCCAGCCCCCAAGCAATTGCATGCGTTTCAATGGTTGCACTTGCCGCATTTAACGCATAAATACCTTCTGGCAACTGCAATGGCAAATGCCCCACACACCAGTAATGCTCTATTTGAGACACGCATGCAATCACACGCGCCAGGGCTTTGGATTCATCCGGCACAATACGAATGTCACCCACCTGAGCCGCAAACTGTGTCACGGCTAAAAATTGTTTGACTGCTTCAGGTTGCACCGCCAGCCATTGCTCATAGTGATCAGGCGTAACCAGCGTGATTTCAACAGGATGCTTCTGACTCGCTGTGACAAAACAATTCAACATGACTTATATCCCTATACTGGGCGTTGTTGCATAAATTAAATGTTACACATTTTAATGTCAATGTAGGGTGGATTAGACGCGCTTTTTGCGTCGTCATCCACCAATTTGGTGGATGACGGCAAAAAACGCCTAATCCACCCCAGTTTGGATTGATGCAACAACGCCCCAATACGGCTAACTGAAACAAAAGCCGTTTAAAAACAAACAATTAATGAAAGGCGTTTCCAAGAGGTATATGCTTGGTTTCCTCAAAAGAAATCGAACCACACAAGGAAACGCCACTGAGCATAGATACTATAACTTCCCCCCATCAATCAGGCAAAATCTATTATTTATAAGATTCAATCAAAGGAAGAGCTACCATTCAAAGATGTCCTGCCAGCAGATTTTCTGGCCACTAAACTATCGCCACCCATATTTAAGAAAATGGCGGGATCATTCAGACTCCCGAATGCTTCTGTCCAAAATTGTAATCCATTGACAGAAATCAGATTAATTTGGCCTTGTGAGGTTGTATTGGGCATTTTCATTCTTCGTGCTTTAAAGTTCATTAATTTGATTTAAGTCATCGGCTAGTGGATCTCGAATAGCTGTTTTCATTGATTAATTCCCTTCATTAAAATATGGAATACCTCTGTAAGCTTATCAATTGGATTATCAACCATTTCTTTACTACGCCAAGCAACGTGCCCATCTGGGCGAACAAGCACTGCTCCCGCAGGTGTTACCTCATAAGCTGTATGCCATACATTCTCAGAATCAGATAAATCTCCATCGGTAGCCACGCTGTAGCTTTTAAACGGCAGCGATAACGCTATTGCCAATTCATTAGCGGCTATTTGCCATGCACCCCCATCAGAACCAACTAACAAAACATATTCCTTCTCGAATAAATCAAGCGTTGAAATAGCTTTGCCGTCTTTAATTAATTGCACATAGGGTGCGCGACTTCCTGGTAGTGTGGTTGGTATGTATTTATCTGGTAATACGCTAATCACTTGATCATTCTCGGACTGCACAGCTTTTGAATGATAAATAAAACCTAAATCTAAACCTTCATAATTAAGATTTTTTTGTTGTTCATACAATTTTATTTTTAACGTTTCATGATCACCGGCCTGTATTGCTTTGAAGATATCAAAAAATCGCTTAGCATTTTCAGTGCTCCATTCAATATTGCGTTTGGCAATAGGTGCACGTTCATCATAATAGGTATCTAGCAAAGTATCAGAAGCATGAGATTGCAGCACAAAGGCTAACTTCCAAGCAAGATTATGTGCATCAGCAATGCCCGTATTCATTCCTAAGCCACCTGTGGGTGGTAATCGATGCGCAGCATCGCCAACCAAGAAAATTCTTCCATGACGATATTGTTTTGCGACTTGGGCTGCCATTGTCCAAAAACTTTTATTTATAATTTTAATTTCAAGATCGGGTATATCGAGAACACGGCGTATTTCATTTAGGCAATATTCATCGGAAAAATCTTCTTTAGTATTTTCTGGCTTAAGATGCATTCCAACTATCCAGCGATTTTTACCGAAAGCCATAAACAAAGAGCGTCCGAATATCTTAGGATCAGTAAAAAAAAATCCGATGCTAGGTCTATGCCTAGTCCATTGCGATATATCAAATTCACAATAAACACTACAGGTGCGCGCTAAACTATCAGGGCCTTCCATTTCGATGTCAAGTTGTTTACGTATGGAGCTACGGGCACCATCAGCAGCAATCAGATATTGAGCGTACACCAATTCTTCTTGCTTGCTTTTTTTATTTATCATTCGCACTATAACGCCGGTGTCATTTTCTTCAAAAGAAATCATTTCCTTTGAAAATTGAATCTCCGCTTCTTGGTGTTGCTGCAAGGTATGATGCAAATATTCTTCTACACAATCTTGTGTGACAAAGCTGGCGCCGATAGAGCCATGCGTATAATTTTCTAAACCTTTCATTTCAACGCGTGTGACTTCATTGCCTTGTAAAGACTCTGACCAAATAAACCTGATCGCTTCTTTAGGAAATTCATATTTCAACAGCTCGTCAATATTTCCCCATTGTCTAAATAGTTCCATCGTTCGCATGCTAACACCACGAGCACGAGGATGTGGTGTACGTCCTGGGTGTTTCTCAATGACTAAAGAAGAAACATTTTGACGAGCGAGGCATAAAGCCATGCTCAGTCCTACTGGACCACCGCCAACAATTAATACGGGAATGCTTTTAACCATTTTATTCATAGATCAATACTGCTAACTTAGGCAAAAGCCGCTTAAAAACAAACAATTAATGAAAGGCGTTTCCATGAGGTATATGCTTGGTTTCCACTAAAGAAATCGAACCACACAAGGAAACGCCAGTGAGCATTGATACCATAACTTCCCCCCATCAATCACGCAAAATCCATTATTCTAAAATCAAGCACTTCAACCTAGATGCGGTATTGAGTGTTGGCTATAGGATTAACTCCAGAAAGGCTACACATTTCCGCCAATGGACAACTAAGACCCTTAATTCGCTCCTTTCGTTGGGGGCTATTATCTCTCAAAGCAGCCTATCCACAACCTAACGCCCAAAAAAAAGGCTTTGGATTTCCAATTGCCCATGCAGTAGAAATTTTTTTGCTATCAAATTGACTTATATCCCTATCACTTCTTCCGCGGGAAAATAAGTTTGATGCAATGCTTCGGCCACTGCCTGATAGGTCACTCGTCCGTGACAAATATTAAGTCCATTCATTAAATGGTGATTGCGGCGCATCGCCGCCACATAGCCCTCATTCGCCAAAGCTAAAATAAAGGGCAGGGTGGCATGGTTGAGCGCAAACGTCGAGGTACGCGGCACCGCGCCTGGCATGTTAGCCACGCAGTAATGCACCACCCCATTCACCACATAAGTCGGATCGGACAGCGTGGTGGCCTTGCTGGTTTCAAAACAGCCGCCCTGGTCAATCGCCACATCCACCATCACTGACCCCGTACGCATGTGATTTAGCATTTTCTCACTCACCAGACGCGGCGCGGAGGCGCCTGGTATTAACACCGCACCTACCACCAGATCAGCGTTCATGACATGTTGCTCAACCGCATCCATTGTCGCAAACACCGTGGTGATTTTCGAGTCGAACTGTAAATCCAGATGATATAAACGCTCTAATGATTTTTCAATCACAATGACCGTCGCGCCCATCCCAATCGCTACGCGTGCCGCGTTTGTCCCCACCACGCCGCCACCGATAATGACAACCGTCGCAGGCACCACGCCTGGCACCCCTCCCAACAAAATGCCGCTCCCTCCATTTTCAATTTCCAGACAGTGCGCGCCTGCCTGAATGGACATACGACCCGCCACCTCACTCATGGGGGCGAGCAAAGGCAATCCCCCATGTTTATCTGTCACGGTTTCGTAGGCCACTGCCACACAGCCTGAGGCTTGCAGCAATTTCGCCTGCTCTGGATCAGGAGCCAAGTGTAAATACGTAAATAATAATTGATTCTCACGCAGCATCCGGCATTCTTGCGCTTGCGGTTCTTTCACTTTGACAATCATATCCGCCTGCTGGAAGATTTCTTCCGCCGTCCCTGCAATGCGCGCACCGACCAATTCATAGGCGGCATCGTTAAAACCAATTTTTTCGCCCGCCCCATGCTGAATGACCACTTGGTGCCCATGAGAAATTAACTCTCTAACGCTGGAAGGCACAAGGCCCACGCGATATTCAAAATTTTTTATTTCCGATGGAACACCCATTAACATGTCATTTCTCCTGATGAGTTAGCTGAATATCTCCATCCATAATTTATTCATGCGCTTTACAAATGCCGCTGGATCAGGCAAGGCACTTCCCTCCGCCAACAAGGCTTGCTCATAGAGAATTTGCGTCCACTCTTGCAGTGTCGCTTCATCCGTCTCATTTTGCAATTTTTGAATAATGGCATGATCGGGATTCAGCTCCATAATGGGTTTGGCTTCTTCCACAGGCTGACCCGCCGCTTTTAACAAACGCTCCATCTGCGGGCCCAGGGCATTTTGTTCACGCACCAGACACACGGGTGAGGACGTCAGGCGATGTGATAAACGCACTTCTTTTACCTTGCCATCCAGTATCCCCTGAATTTTCTTAAGCAATGCTTCAAATGCCGGTAGTTGTTTGTCGTCTTGCTTCTCATCCTTTTGCGAATCTTTCGACTCGCCCGTAATCTCATCCAGAGCCAAATCACCTTTGGCAACCGATTGCAAGGCATGACTCTCAAATTCCGGCAGATGACTGACGACCCATTCATCAATACGATCCGTTAGCAATAACACTTCAATCTCATTTTTCTGAAACACTTCCAGATGCGGGCCAGATTTAGCCGCCTCTATATTTTCAGCCGTCATATAATAAATTTTCTTCTGATTGGGTTTCATGCGCTTGACATAATCCATCAAGGTAACCGACTGTTCCTTCGCTTCAGGATTCGTGGATGAAAACCGTAATAGATTCGCAATGCGCGCACGGTTGGCAAAATCCTCCGCAGGACCCTCTTTCAGAACATTGCCAAACTCCTGCCAGAACTGGGTATATTTTTCTGGCTCATCTTTGGCTACCCTGTCCAGCAAATCCAGCACATGACGCACTAAGGCGGAACGCAATTTGGGAATCGTATGATGATCCTGAAGAATTTCACGCGACACATTCAACGGTAACGCGGTTGTATCTAGCACACCACGAACAAAACGCAAATAATGTGGAAGAAATTGTTCGGCTTGATCCATGACAAATACGCGCTGCACATACAGTTTCAGGCCATGCTTGGTATCCCGTTGCCACAAATCAAATGGCGCATGCTGAGGCATAAATAACAAGGCGGTATATTCAACTGCCCCACCTTCAATTTTATGATGCGTCCAAGCAAGTGGGTTTTCAAAATCATGTGCAATATGCTTGTAAAATTCAATATATTGCTCTTCCGTCACGGATTTTTTAGGCAAGGCCCACAAAGCGGTCGCGCGGTTAACGGTTTCCCATTCATCCGTTGCTTTTTCATCTTCGCTCAGTTTTAGCATCATGATGGGGGTATTGATATGATCAGAATATTTGGTGATGATGCTGCGTAAACGCCAAGCATCCAGAAATTCATCCTCCCCTTCCTTCAAATGCAACGTCACTTCCGTCCCACGGTGAAGCTTCTCCACATTCAGCACCGTAAACTCACCATCCCCCATCGACTCCCAGGCCACACCATGCTCCACACCGAGTCCCGCCCGCCGACTTTTAACACTGACCTTGTCAGCGACAATAAAAGCCGAATAAAAGCCCACGCCAAACTGTCCAATCAGATGACTATCCTTTTTCTGATCACCTGTTAAATGTGACAAAAACTCACGCGTGCCTGATTTGGCAATCGTACCCAGATTCGTCACCACTTCATCACGACTCATCCCGATACCGTTATCACTGACAGTCACGGTGCGAGCCGCTTTGTCAAAGCTGACTTTAATAGCCAGATCCGACGCTGATTCATATAATGCCGGGTCTGAGATGGACTCAAATCTCAACTTGTCAATGGCATCTGATGAGTTTGAGATCAGTTCTCGTAAAAAGATTTCCTTATTGCTGTAAAGTGAGTGAATCACAATATCCAGCAACTGTTTTACTTCGGCCTGAAAGCCTAATTTTTCTTGGTGGGCATCTAACGTCATCTGCATTTCTCCTTTCTGTTTGTCGATACTATATATTTCTTAGTCATTTTTTCAAGTAGTAAGCAAGCTTGATCTTGCCCACACTTCCTCACCTTCTTAAAAGCCCAGCCTTTGCTCATGGACACATAATGATCCAGCCCCTATCGTATACGGCAGGACAATAGCAACCCAATCAGGGCAAAAAACAGCAAAGGCAGCGATGCCGCCAGCAAAGCGGGCAATTGATACACAATACTTAGCTGTCCCAAAAACGCATTCGAAATAAAAAATCCAAAACCCACCATCACCCCCACGATTAAACGCCATCCCAACGTTGAGGTTGTCATGACGCCCAACACAAAGGGAATGGCTAAAAATACCATGATGATAGAGGCGAGCGGCTGCAGCATGCGTTGCCAATATTCATATTGATACATGGCGACTTGCAAGCCATTTTGTTGCAAATAAAAAATGAACTTCGCCAATTTGGGCAGCGACATTTCAGAAGGCTCAAACAACCCGATGTTTAACAGGCTCTGATTAAACTTCAAATGCCACGGCGCGAGGAGCATGGATTTGCTAACCGTTCTATCCGGATAAAAATTTGTCTTCACCACGTCATGCATCATCCACTTCCCATCTTGCAAGGTCAGCTTTTTCGCAAAATAGGCGGCTAATAACTGATGATTTTCATCAAACTGATAACGTGTCACCCCTTCCAGTAGCTGCCGCCCAATGACATGCTGTACATGAATGAAA
>MGYH01000015.1:7390-57096 GCA_001801665.1 Gammaproteobacteria bacterium RIFCSPHIGHO2_12_FULL_45_12
CCACATGAAACCAGATGCCGGCCGCGGTGACAACGGATTGCCCCTCATTTCGGGCATTCTCCTTTCGCACTTCAGCCGTATAACTAAACCCTGGCGCAAGCCACTCACCCACCGCCGTAAAAAGTAAAATCAATAAAAAGGCCGCGCAGAGCGCGCTCATGATGATTTGTCCAATGGAAAACCCTGCCGTACGCATGACTGCCAATTCCCGATGTGATGACAAAATACTTAAACCCGTCATGGTTCCAAGCAAAATCAGCAACGGCGAAAACTGGTAAAGCAAACTCGGCAAACGATATAGCACATAAAGGACTGCCGACAACAGGCCATAGTCACCCACGCCTAAGCTCTTCAACTCGCCCAGTAACGTCATTAAAAACACGACACCCATGACGACCAGCGCCACCAATCCGGTCGCAGTCAATATCGTTTTAGAAATATGCCGCGTTAAAATTTTAATCATCATGCCTTACCTGAAAATTTTCGCGCATTAAGCAGCACGGCCAAACTGATCGCAAGCAACATTAAACCATGCACCCACCACATACCAAACCAGACCGGCACCACCCCCGCCTCAACAAAACGTCGTGCAAAAAACAGTAGATTAATGTAAGCGATATAAATAAACACGGCAGGCAACAACATCAAATAGCGGCTTTGCCGAGGCCTAATGGCACACAAGGGCACGGCCAGCATGGCCAGCAGAAAAGTGGAAATACCCACCGAGACACGCCACTGCAATTCCGCCGCGCGCTGAGGCTGCTGGTAATCTTCCAATAATGTCAGGGAGGGCAAGGTTTCAGCTTCAAAATGTGTCACACGCGCATCTACTTGTGGAATACGCACGGCATATTTCTCAAATTGAATAATCTTATAATTATTTTGACCCGGTGTACCCTCGTAGCGATAGCCATCCGTTGTCACAAAAAACTGCTCCCTGCCGGCTGATGCCTCCATTTGATAGCCCTGCCTCGCAGACACTAACATCCAGGTGCTTTTCTCTGGATCCTCTGGATCTGCTTTCGCTTGCGCCAGAAAGACATTGCTGGCACGCGTGCGATCACGAGAAAGTTTTTCCACATACATGACATGACTCCCGTCAGGGCTCACCTGAAATCGCCCTGGCATCAGTGTTTGTATCAAGTGCAACGTGGCTTCACCGCTCGACATGACTTGCTGGCGTTTAGCCGATATCAGCGGATTCACAAACAACATCAAATAAAACACCACGCCTGAGACCATGACGGCAATGAGCATTGTCAGGCGCATGAGACGCCAATGGCCATAACCACACATCATTAATATGGCCATCTCATTGTCAGCATACAGCCTGCCATAAGCCAGCAACACCCCTAAATATAAAGCGAGCGGCAACAACAAGGCGAGCAAATAAGGCACTTCAAAGCTCACCAGCTCAAGCAGCACACTGCTAGGGATTTTGCCTAGGGCGACAAAATTCAAATAACGCACCAACTGCTGACTAATAAAAGCGAGCAACAGCACACTGATGACGACTAATAATGCGTTGATGACCTCACGCGCCAGATAACGGGAAATAATCACTAAAAATGGCCTTCTCAACAATGCCTAGGATTTGAGCTTAAGCTTACAACAATCAGGCGTCTATTTAAATTCAAAATCCCCTACAATGATTGATAAAAGCCTGGCCCTAGGTATAAACTGTCAGCGATTCCCGCTTTACATGTCGCGATGGGGGATTCCAAAGGGGGAGATCGCAGTTCCCCCCTTTTTGGTGCAAGCAAAAGCGTTGCTTTTGCGCAGCATAAAAACAAGGAAGCCATTCGCGATGGGGGATTCCAAAGGGGGAGATCGCAGTTCTCCCCCTTTTGGTGCAAGCAAAAGCGTTGCTTTTGCGCAGCATAAAAACAAGGAAGCCATTCCCGCGTTTTTTAGCGGGAATGGCTGATAAACTGTTGAGCTTGAATCAAACAGAGTATCGCCGCCCCACCCTCATGTTGGGGCACACTCATTGACAAACCACAGTAGGAGCCAGCATGAAGTTTAGCGTTAAAGCCACGCAAATTGAAAAACAGTCCAAAACCTGCCTCATTGTCGGTATCCACGAAGCGGGGCAATTCACTGAAAGTGCTAAAATCATTGATAAAGCCACTCAAGGTCATCTTAGGAACGCACTGAAACAAGGCACGTTTCAAGGTAAAATTGGTCAACTATTACCTCTCTTTCATTTGCCAGGCAGCCTGTTTGATTGCGTTTGCTTGGTTGGCGCAGGCCCCATGGACAAACTCACCCCTGCCCAGTTCCGGCAAATGGTCACCCTCACCTTCAAAACCTTAAGTGCCACCTCCATTCAAAAAGCAAGCTGCTATTTCACTGAGCTTAAAGTGGAAGGAAAATCGCTGGCTTGGAAAGTAAAACATTGCGTGGAAGCAGCCTCGGAAGGTGTCTATTGTTTTGATTTATTCAAAACCCAAAAAAATTCTCAAAACTCACTGCGTGACATCATCCTTCATGTGGCCGATCCTAAACAGGTTAAAATGGCGGAGACCGCCTTAAAACAAGGTCTGGCTATCGCTCAAGGCGTCATACTGACCAAAAACATGGCTAATCTGCCCAGCAATGTCTGCACACCCACCTTTCTCGCCGCCCAGGCCAAAGCCTTAGCAAAAGATTACACGGCGATCTCAACCAACATCCTAGGTGAAAAAGAGATGCAAAAACTGGGCATGGGCGCCATTTTAGGTGTATCACAAGGCAGCGCCGAAGAAGCCAAACTGATTTGCATGACCTATAAAGGAACAAAAACCCCAAAAGCACCCATTGCCTTAATTGGTAAAGGCGTCACCTTTGACAGTGGCGGCAACTCTCTTAAATCACCAGACAGCATGGTCGGCATGAAATATGACATGTGCGGTGCCGCAACCGTGCTAGGCGTGATGAAAGCGGCTGCCGAATTGAAATTACCCCTTCACTTGGTCGGCATCATTCCCGCCGTTGAGAACATGCCTGGCGGCACGGCTTACAAACCAGAAGATATCTTAACCAGCCTCTCCGGCCAAACCATTGAAGTCATCAGCACCGATGCAGAAGGTCGTTTAATTCTGGCAGATGCCTTAACTTACTGTACGCGCTATAAACCCTCGGCCGTCATTGATATCGCCACTTTAACGGGTGCCGTTGTCATTGCACTGGGTCATCATGCCACGGGACTCATGACCAACCACGACCCGCTTGCCAAGGCACTGCTTCATGCCGGAACCGAAAGTCACGACCGTGCCTGGCAACTGCCGCTCTGGGAAGAATATCAGGAACAAATCAAAAGCCCTTTCGCCGACATGGCCAACACCGGCGGCCGCGCGGCCGGCACCATCACGGCGGCTTGTTTCTTGTCACGTTTTGCCAATCACCTCAACTGGGCGCACCTTGATGTCGCTGGCACTGCCGCCATGATGGCTGGCACCAGTGAACGCATGGCAACCGGCCGACCCGTGCCCCTGTTAATGCAATATCTCATTGATCAGGCAGCAAGCAAGCAATGAGCGTGCAACCGGATATCACCTTTTATATTAAAGTTAACTCACCATGACAAACTTAAACAAAGCTTATGACCCACAAACGCTTGAAAAAAAATGGTATCAACACTGGGAATCCAAAGGTTATTTTGCACCCTCTGGCACAGGCGAACCTTATTGCATCATGTTGCCCCCACCCAATGTGACAGGCAACCTGCACATGGGGCACGGCTTTGGCTTTACGCTGATTGACGTTTTAATTCGTTATCAACGCATGTCTGGGAAAAACACCTTATGGCAAGGCGGCACCGATCATGCTGGCATCGCCACGCAAATGGTCGTGGAGCGCAAATTAACGGCACAAGGCAAAACGCGTCATGCGTTAGGCCGTGATGCCTTTGTGGAACAAATATGGGCATGGAAACAAGAATCAGGGGACAACATCAGTCGTCAGCTACGACGACTGGGTGCCTCCATTGACTGGGATCGTGAGCGTTTCACCATGGACCCTGCCTTGTCTGAAGCCGTTCGGGAAGTGTTTATAAAGCTGCACGATGAAGGATTAATTTATCGCGGCCAGCGTCTGGTCAACTGGGATCCTGTGTTACTCACAGCCATTTCAGACCTTGAAGTCGTGAATCAGGAAGAAGAGGGGAAGATGTATCATCTGCGTTACCCACTGACAACCGGTGAAGGTTACTTGACCGTTGCAACGACTCGACCTGAAACCCTGCTGGGTGACGTTGCCATTGCGGTGCATAGAGAAGATGCGCGCTATCAACATTTAATTGGCCAGCAAGTTAAATTACCGTTAACAGAGCGTTTGATACCCATCATTGCCGACAACTATGTCGATCCCTTATTTGGTACCGGTTGTGTCAAAATCACCCCCGCACATGACTTTAATGATGATGCGGTGGGTAAACGTCACCACCTGGAACCCATTAATATTTTCACCCCGACCGCGCACTTAAATGAAAACGTGCCTGCCCGCTATCAAGGCATGGACCGATTCGACGCGCGGGAACGACTGGTAAAAGAGCTGGACGCACTCGGTTTAATTGAAAAAGTTGAGAAACACAAATTAAAAATTCCACGCGGTGACCGCTCCCATGCCGTCATCGAACCCTATCTCACCTTTCAGTGGTATGTGGATGCCAAAACGCTGGCAAAGCCTGCCATGGAAGCCGTGCAAAAAGGGGATATCCGTTTTATTCCTGAAAACTGGACTAAAACGTATTTTCAATGGATGGATAACATTGAAGACTGGTGCATCAGCCGCCAATTATGGTGGGGGCATCGCATTCCTGTTTGGTATGACGATCAGGGTAATCATTATGCAGGTCAGGACGAAGCGAATGTCAGAGAACGCCATCAACTGAGCCCTGACTTAACGCTGACACAAGACAACGATGTACTGGATACCTGGTTTTCATCGGCTCTTTGGCCTTTCGCTAGCCTCGGCTGGCCTAAGGAAAACGCCGATGTCAGCACTTTTTTCCCCACCAGCACGCTCATTACTGGCTTTGACATCATTTTTTTCTGGGTCGCCCGGATGATCATGATGAGTTTGAAATTGACAAAGAAAGTGCCTTTCAGGGAAGTTTATATCACGGGCTTGATACGCGATGCTGAAGGCCACAAAATGTCAAAATCAAAAGGCAATGTATTAGACCCCATTGACTTGATTGATGGCATTGACCTTGACACGCTGACCAGAAAGCGCACCTATGGCTTGATGCAACCCGCCATGGCGAAAAAAATTCAAAAAGCCACGCAAAAAGAATTTCCTCAAGGCATTCCAAGTTATGGCACGGATGCGTTACGCTTTACATTTTGCGCAGTGGCATCTTATACGCGTGAAATTCGTTTTGATACGAATCGACTGGGTGGCTATCGGAATTTTTGCAACAAACTTTGGAATGCTGCGCGTTATGTCATGATGAATACGACTGGCAAAGAGGCCGGATTAAAGGCAGAACCCATGACGCTTTCACTGCCAGACCGCTTTATTCAATCACGTTTGCAGCAAACCATTCAAGCGGCCCACGCGGCTTTGAAAAATTATCGCTTTGACTTGTTTGCACAAACACTTTATGAGTTTACCTGGAACGAATTTTGCGACTGGTATCTGGAATTATCCAAGCCCCTACTGACATCCAATAGCAGCTCACCTGAGATGTTGCGCGGCACACGGCACACACTGACGACAACCCTTGAAACCTTGCTGCGTTTATTGCACCCAATCATGCCTTATATCACTGAAGAACTGTGGCAGCCCATTTCATTGCTGGCAGGCAAAACGGGTAACAGCATCATGCAACAGCCTTATCCCGAAAGTGAAACAGAGCTGCTTGATGAAAAGGCGGATGATGACATTGAGTGGCTTAAAAATATGATTGTGGCCATTCGCAGCATTCGCAGTGACATGAACATGGCACCTCACAAACTGCTTTCTGTCATGCTTCGCAAAGGGACACCGACCGACCACCGCCTTATCACCGAACACGAACACCTGCTCTCCACTTTAGCCAAACTGGAAAGCATTGTCTGGCTTACGCCTGACCAACCCGCACCCGCATCCGGCACCGCCACTGCCTTTGTGGGTGAACTTGAAATAGTTATTCTCATGGAAGGACTGATTGACCAGCAAGCAGAAAGAGCGCGTTTAAATCGGGAAATCGCCAAACTCGAGAAGGATTTATCTGGCATTGAAATGAAACTCAACAATCCGCAATTTTTGGATAAAGCACCTGCGGTGGTGGTCGAAAAGGAACGTCTTCGCGAGCAGGACATTAAAAAGACCCTGGCTAAACTTCATCTTTTAAACAGATGAGGTGTTTTCATCTTTAACTCACTGCGTAACGCCTTGCCTTGCGCTTGTTTTTGTTTGATATAATCCTTGTAAACGGCTCTCAGTGTCAGACCAGGCAAGGGGCCGGGAAAAGACCGCAACGCACGATTCAAGGAGCCGTCTAAATCCACAAAAAAATGAGCCCCCGGCAGCGATTTTGCTGGCCGCCGAAAGGCAAAATAAGATGAATGATCTGCCAACACACAGCCCGAGCGTGGAAAATTTTTCTGAATTCCCTGTGCATGTGGTCGTAAATAACCGGTGCCAAAACACGCTGCCAGCCATTCTTCTACGCGTATAGACCAAAATGAATAGTGATGCCATTTGGCAAACATGTACATATTTTCCCCGTATAACTTTAATGCTTCCACATAAATCTTGGCATCAAACACCAGACCAATCTGATGTTCCGGCTTGGGTTTGACATAATCATATAACGCATGCAGCGCTTGTCGGGTTTGTTCATTCATCAAATCAAGGTTCGCTGCACGAATCACTTTATCTTCAATAATAGCCGCTAATACCTTTCTTAATAGTTTAACTGCCTTCGCCAAATTCCATTGATATTTTTTAATTTTTTTATCCGGAAAAATCTCAAGAAACTGCTTTATCATTTCATCATCCGACATATGTTTTCCCACTTCGGCCGCTTCCTCAAACTCTTCATTCATCAGGAGGATTTGCCAGAAAGTGCAATCCACATATTTATATCGGCCGGGGTTTTGAGAGACGGGAATGGCCACGGGTGCCTTGTCTTCTGCATAGGTGCAGTTAGGATGATAAACCGTGCCATAACAACGTAAGAGGAATGGGTCTTTTTGCCAGATTGCCTGAGCCGCTTCCAGTTCTCCGAGTGCGCCATGGCTCAATAATTTTCTTAATGGATGGTCTTCATGCTTTAGGATGACACGCTTGGCGGGTGAAAATAATCGCGGTGACGCCCTGAACAAGTTAAAACTGTCCTTGCCATTTAGGCACGCCTGGCAAAGATCCATTTTCAGTTCATCGATCATGGCGGCGATTGATTCGGGTGAATTATCTTCAGACTTTTCTGGATCCATGAATATCCCTCGCGTTCACAAGCCATAGGGCATCAGGCGAACAGGGTGACTACCAATGTCGATGCAGTCGCAAATATTGCTCGAGGATTCCGTTCACCTGAGCCACAAACTGCGGGCTGCGATTCCCCTTGTCCAGTTGATTCAAAACAGCCTGAATAGCATCTATCACACGCATGAAACTATTTTTATCTGGAATGAGGAGGTTATCAAGACGAGGCAGCCCTACCCTATCCACAGACAACAAGTTTTGCTTGGACAAGATCGCATCCACGTCCACTTCCAATTTTGCATATTGATAAATATATTTCAAGATTTTCCGCATGTCGGTGTGCAGTTCCCTGATGGCCAACACCTGGTCCATTTCAGTTTGGAGGTATTGATTCATGAAATTAACCAACTGGTTAAGCGTTTCTTCTGCAACAGACTGGTGACGGGCATCCATAAGGCGCACCTCATTTCAGGGGATGGCTTGCGATGCTTCCATTATAGCAATTTATGGGGCGGGCGAGTACGAAAACAGCCTCTTTCTTACCCGCGAAGCTGCTATATCATGAAGTTAGACGCACCGGCATGACTTAGATTAGCTCAAAGCGCTTGACGGTCACATCAATGGCTTTCAGGACACTCAATAAATCATGCATCTTATGTAACGGCCACATATTAGGGCCATCTGATGGTGCCTCATCCGGATTGGGGTGTGTTTCCATAAACAACCCCGCCACACCAACCGCTATGGCCGCACGCGCAAGGACAGGCACAAACTGACGTTGACCACCTGAGGTCGCCCCCCCGCCGCCTGGCAACTGCACGGAATGCGTTGCATCAAACACAACCGGACAACGGGTTTCACGCATCACCGACAAGGAACGCATATCTGACACCAAATTGTTATAGCCAAAAGAAGTGCCGCGCTCACACACCATGATTTGCTGATTACCGGTTTCAAGTGCTTTTTCCGTCACACGCGCCATTTCCCAAGGTGATAAAAACTGCCCCTTTTTAATATTAACCGGCACTCCCTGACGCGCCACACGCTGAATGTAATTCGTTTGCCGACAAAGAAACGCGGGCGTTTGCATCACATCCACCACGCAAGCCACTTCTTCCACGGGCGTATCCTCATGCACATCCGTCAGCACGGGCACCCCCACCTGCTTTTTAACTTCTGCCAGAATTCTCAAACCCTCTTCC
Source organism: Gammaproteobacteria bacterium RIFCSPHIGHO2_12_FULL_45_12 (assembly GCA_001801665.1). Classification (GTDB taxonomy): domain Bacteria; phylum Pseudomonadota; class Gammaproteobacteria; order DSM-16500; family DSM-16500; genus Aquicella. The sequence goes on from MGYH01000015.1 coordinate 15,988, forward strand.
ATGCCAGGCCCGCGATAACTATGGACTGAGGTACGATTCGCCTTGTCAAAAGATGATTTATAAATAAAAGGGATACCGAGGCTTTGCGTCATCTCTTTTAAGCGACCCGCCGTATCAATTGCGAATTGTTCTCCCTCAATCACGCAAGGACCTGCAATTAAAAAAAATGGCTGGTCATCGCCAACCTGAAATCCACACAGTTTCATTTTACCAGCTCCCCGGATACTTGTTTTTGTTGGTGACAGGTATTTGCCGCTTCAATAAAACTCATAAACAAAGGGTGTCCATCGCGCGGTGTTGAAGTGAACTCAGGATGAAACTGACAACCCACAAACCAGGGATGATTGCCCCGCTCAACAATTTCTACCAGATTGCCATCCGCCGAACGCCCCGAAACGTTTAAACCGGTATTTTCGATGGCCGCCAATAAGGTGTTGTTCACCTCATAACGATGACGGTGACGCTCAACAATGTCATCCCGTCCATAAATCTTTCTAACCAGACTGCCCGCTTTCAACCGACACGTTTGCCCGCCCAAACGCATGGTGCCGCCAACCTCTGACGTGTCACTGCGTTGTTCCCGCTCGCCCTTTGCATTCACCCACTCCGTCACCAAAGCCACCACCGGATAAGGTGTTTCCGGATCAAACTCCGTACTGCTGGCGTTTGGCATGTTTGCTAAATGACGCGCACATTCGATGATAGCAATTTGCATGCCAAGACAAATGCCAAAATAAGGAATCTGGTGTTCTCGCGCATATTGGGCAGCCAGAATTTTACCTTCCACGCCGCGCTTGCCAAAACCACCCGGCACTAAAATGCCGTCCATGTGATGCAATAAATGATCGACGCCCATCGCTTCTAATTCTTCTGAATCAATATACTCAATACGAATACGGGTGCGTGTTTGTATGCCAGCATGTTTCAGTGCTTCTGATAAGGATTTATAAGAATCGGTGAGATCCACATATTTGCCGACCATCGCAATGGTGACTTCGCTGTCCGGGTGACGATACGCCTCCACAACGCGCTGCCATTCCTGCAGGTCAGCCGGCTTCGCTTCCATGCCAAATTGCCGCACCACAATGTCATCCAGCCCTTGCTCATGCAATTCAATGGGCAACTGATAAATGAAATCAACATCCAGCAAGGGAATAACCGCTTCCTTTTCCACGTTCGTAAACAACGCAATTTTAGATCGGGCACTCTCTGAAATTGGCCGGTCACTTCGGCATAATAAAATATCCGGTTGAATACCAATGGAACGTAATTCTTTCACCGAATGCTGGGTTGGCTTGGTTTTCACTTCACCTGCCGTGGGAATATAAGGCAACAAGGTCAAGTGAATAAACAAGGCCTGTTGCCGCCCCAACTCCATTCGTAATTGTCGTATTGCTTCAAGAAAAGGCAGTGATTCGATATCACCCACCGTGCCGCCAATCTCAACCAATACCACATCCACGTTTTTGCTACCCTTTCTGATACAGTGCTTGATCTCATCTGTGATATGCGGAATCACTTGCACCGTCCCCCCAAGGTAATCCCCTTTACGCTCCTTGCGTATCACATTGGCATACACCCGCCCAGTGGTAAAATTATTCGCTCTGGTCATCTTCACACGAACAAAACGCTCATAATGCCCAAGATCGAGATCTGTCTCCGCACCATCCTCGGTCACAAACACTTCCCCATGTTGCAGGGGATTCATGGTACCTGGATCCACGTTGATATAAGGATCAAGCTTCATGAGGTTCACGGCCAGGCCGCGAGCCTCCAAAATGGCCGCCAGTGACGCTGAGGCCACCCCTTTCCCCAAGGAAGAAACCACACCGCCTGTGATGAATATATATCGAGTCATAATGATGAATTATCTTGATTATTATTAATGAAGTGTCTGGCAAGAACTTTAACAAAACTAGGCAAATCCTGCAAGGTATCAGGGTGACCCTAAGCATGGGGCCATATTGCATAAAAAACGATCTATTTCTACTTAAAAGCACTCAACCATCTGAGAGACGCACCCGATTCCCGACCCGACCGAATCAGCAGTATCACTTGACTCCATAGCCATATCATTTTACGCTGTTTAAAGTTTGTTTATTGATTCCACTGTCCATTTAGGAGATATACCATGTGCTTAAGGATTTTCGTCGCTCTTATCGTGTTGATTGCGATTGCTGTCGGTGTATTCGCGCTGGTTCTGCCGCGTGACCAGTTAGTACGCCTGATTATCTTCCGTGATTTCTTTGATGTCACCTTACCCATCTTAGCTTTCGGTGCCTTGGTAAAATATCTCTGCACTTGCTGCTCGAAATATAGCTGTCACTGCTGCAGCTCAAAATCCTGCTCATAAGCAACTGGCACACCCTTTCCCGCGTCTCCTTGAAAAGGCGCGGGAAATTTTTTTGATGGCTCACTGCCATTCAAGCGTCAGTCCCGCTTCGCCTGTTTTCGCCTCATAAGCGCGATCCATGAAATAACCCACCACGGACACCAGTCGATCACCCACATAGACTAATGGCACACCATCACGCTCCCACGGCGGCACACCCCACTGCTGACAACGCTTGTTGAAAGTGGCGCGGCCCACACCCGGCACTTCCACCCATTCACCCCCCTTGCGGAAACGAATGCACACTTCAGCCAAACTCGCGCTAAGGCCACTGCCCATTGTACGCGTTGCCTTTAAGACACCCTGACCAGACAAAACCAAAGGGGCTTTCATGTCCCAGACAAGTGGTGCTAAGGGCATCACGGGTGCCCGCATCCAGAGTAAACAAAGATCGTCCCGATAGCGGCGAACGACAGCCCCTGACCACGCCACACAAGGCATCTTGTCATTCCGTGCCCTTAACACACAGGCATCTATGGTTTGAAGCTTTTTGGCGCTCGGCAAGGGAAAGGCCAGCGACTGAATCCAGGTTCGCAGTGCCAAACGCCGCTGATCAGATGGCAACTGTAATAACTTGACGACAGACAAACTATCAGCCCTGCTGCCTTTAAGCGCCGCGCATGAGATATTCGCCTCCAGTAATCCCTGCGCTTCCGCGCAGAATGACGCGCTGCGGGCAATGGTTGGGACAATGGCTGGCCAGCGGCTGGCCAGCAAGGGTAACACGTGATGGCGTATAAAATTACGAGCATGTGCTACATTGGCATTGGACGTATCATCCACCCAGTGCAGCCGCTTTTCCCGTGCGTAACACGACAGGGCAGCTTGTGAAAACAACAGCAAAGGACGTGCATGATCACCCGATGCAAACGGCTTGATCCGAGGCATGGCTGACAACCCTTTGGGGCCTGCGCCACGACATAACTGTAATAACAACGTTTCCGCCTGATCATCCTGATGATGCGCCGTGAACAGCACATCGCCCACCGCCATTCGCCGAGCAAACACGGCATAACGCTGCTCGCGTGCGAGTGCCTCAAGGCTCTCGCCGGAACGAAGAGATAATTGTAAGGCATGCTGTTCCAGAGGCATCGCTAATTCCGTGCAAATTTGCCTAGCATGCAAGGCCCACTCTGCCGCCAGAGGATGCAAGCCATGATTCACATGGATGGCGCGAAAGGAAATCGCTAGCGTGTCACGCAAGCAATGACACAAATGCAGCAACACATGTGAATCCACGCCGCCACTATAGGCAATCCAGTAGGTGCGATCCAATCCCTGGGCCACACACACCTTGCGAACGGCCGCAAGCAAGCTCATGCATGCGAACCATAAGCCATAATACGTTGATAACGCTGTTCGAGTAATGTCCTGACAGGCAATGCTTGCAATGCCGTTAACTGACGCAGCAATTCAGCTTTTAAGTTTTGCGCGGTCAAATCATATTGACGATGCGCCCCACCCAGTGGCTCAGGAATCACGCCGTCGACCAACTTAAGTTGATAAATTCGTTCGGCGGTCAAATTCATCGCTTCTGCTGCCTGTGATGCTTTTTCCGCGCTCTTCCACAAAATGGACGCACAACCTTCCGGAGAAATGACGGAATAAATGGAATATTGCAGCATCAAGACACGGTCACCCACCCCAATGGCGAGCGCGCCACCGGATCCACCCTCACCAATAATGGTACAAATGATGGGTGTTTTTAACCGTGCCAACACAAATAAATTACGCGCAATGGCCTCGCTCTGATTGCGCTCTTCCGCGCCAATGCCAGGGTAGGCGCCGGGCGTATCAATAAAGGTGATAATGGGTAAGTTAAAGCGTTCGGCCAATTTCATTAACCGCAGCGCCTTGCGGTAATCTTCCGGACTGGGCATGCCAAAATTCCGTTCAATTTTTTCCTGTGTTTTACGCCCTTTTTCATGCCCCATCACCAGCACAGGGATGTCCGCAAGACGCGCAATGCCCGCAATAATGGAGGCACCCGCAGACAACATTCTGTCACCGGAGAGCTCATCAAATTCAGTAAAGATGCGATTAATCAGGTCAAGAGTATGCGGTCGCTGGGGATGCCGCGCCAACTGGGTGACCTGCCAGGCGGTAAGATTAGAAAAAGTCTCTTTTATCAATTGGTTACACTTCACTTCTAAACGTTCAATTTCCTCGCTTAAATTCACATCGGCATCCGTGCCCACCATCCGCAGTTCTTGGATTTTAGCCTCTAACTCCGCAATGGGCCGCTCAAAATCGAGAAAATTAATGTTCATTTTTACCTCAGATCTTCCGCAAAAAAGAAATATCATACCTAATTATGGTTATTTTAAATATATCATAACATGACAGGTTGCGGGCCTGAATAATTCCATAGAAAATCCACACCACCACTGTTAATGTATAGACGCCTACAGGTCTTGAGATGCACATTCATATGGAACCAACATTCGTTCATTTACGCCTACATACCGAGTTTTCTTTAAGCGATGGTTTGCTTCCCATTGACACCTTGATGAAGTTTGCCCGCGAATCAGGCATGCCCGCACTCGCCATCACCGACCTAGGCAACCTCTATGCCACCATTAAATTTTACAAAGCCGCACTGGCGCATGGCATCAAACCCATCATTGGCGTTGATCTGACCGTCATTGATCCCAAACAACCTAAAACCAGTGGCCGCCTGACCCTGCTTTGTCAAAACAACCAGGGCTACCAAAACCTGTTAACCCTGGTCTCAAAAAGCTTTCTCGAAGGCCAGCAAGGCCACCAGAAACCAACCATTCAGGCGGCCTGGCTAGGCGAGGGTCTTTCCAATGGCTTAATTGCGCTTTCTGGCGGCATGGAGGGTGACATTGGGCAGGCATTACTAGCACAAGATCAGGAAGCTGCCCGCACTTATTTACGCCAATGGTGCGCACTCTTTCCCAATCGCTTTTACATGGAGGTATGCCGGGTGGGGAAAGCACATGAAAAGGAATACAACAACGCGGCAATCAGCCTCGCTTGCCAACAGAACATTCCCATTGTCGCAACAAATGATGTGCGCTTCCTGAAGCGCGAGGATTTTGAAGCGCATGAAGCACGCGTCTGCATTCAGGAAGGCATCACCCTGAATGATCCACGTCGTGCCAGGCTTTATACGGAGCAACAATTCTTATGCAGCCCCACGGACATGGCGAAACGCTTTGCCGACATACCACAAGCACTCACTCACTCCGTGGAAATCGCAAAACGCTGCAATGTGAGCTTCACCCTTGGAAAAAGTTTTCTGCCCCACTTTCCCATTCCGGCAAACCATTCCACCGAAAGCTTCATCTGCGAAGTGGCCATGCAAGGACTAAATGACAGACTAACCGCACTCCACGACACTCATGCGGCTGACTTTGCGGCAAAACGTGAGCCCTATGACCTGCGCTTAAAGCAAGAACTGGATGTGATCAACAACATGGGTTTTGCGGGCTACTTTCTCATTGTGGCTGATTTTACCAAATGGGCAAAAGAAAATGGCATTCCCGTTGGGCCTGGCCGCGGCTCAGGTCCTGGCTCCTTGGTGGCCTATGCTTTAAAAATTACGGACCTTGACCCCCTAGCGCTGAAATTACTGTTTGAACGATTTTTAAATCCTGAGCGTGTCTCCATGCCCGACTTTGATATCGACTTTTGCATGGAAGGACGTGACCGCGTCATTGACTACGTCATGGAAAAACACGGACATGACAGCGTGTCACAAATCATCACCTATGGCACGATGGCAGCCAAAGCGGTCGTGCGTGATGTGGGGCGCGTCCTTGGACTCGGCTACGGTTTTGTCGATAAAATTGCCAAACTTATTCCGTTTGAATTGGGCATTACGCTGCAAAAAGCCATGGCGCAGGAACCCTTACTCAAAGAGCGTTACCAGCAGGAAGATGAGGTACGCACCCTGATTGACCTTGCCTTAAAACTGGAAGGCTTGACGCGAAATGTCGGCAAACACGCCGGAGGCATTGTCATCGCACCAGGCAAACTCACCGATTATGTCCCCCTTTATTGTGAGGTTAACGAGCCCGAACATCCCGTCACGCAATTCGATAAGGATGACGTTGAGGCCGTGGGCCTCGTGAAATTTGACTTTTTAGGGTTAAAAACGTTAACCATCATTGACCGTGCATTACGCATTGTCAATCCACTACAAGCAAGCCCCATTGATATCAGCTTAATACCCTTAAACGATCCTCCCACCTTTAGTTTACTAAAAGCCTGTCAATCAACTGCCGTGTTTCAGTTAGAATCTCATGGTATGCGCGACCTCATCAAACGCATTCAGCCTGACTGTTTTGAAGATTTAATCGCACTTGTCGCCCTGTTTCGACCTGGCCCTTTGCAATCAGGCATGGTGGATGACTTCATCAACCGCAAGCATGGGCGTGCGAAAGTGATTTATCCCCATCCCAAGTTAGAGCCCATCCTGGCACCCACTTACGGCGTCATCCTGTATCAAGAACAAGTCATGCAAATCGCTCAGGTATTAGCAGGCTATACACTGGGCGCCGCTGATATTTTACGACGCGCCATGGGCAAGAAAAAACCGGAAGAAATGGCAAAACAACGTCAAATTTTCTGCGAGGGCGCAACCAGTCGCGGCGTGGCACCTGATGTGGCAACCTACATTTTTGACTTAATGGAAAAATTCGCAGGATACGGATTCAATAAGTCGCACTCTGCCGCCTATGCCTTGATTGCTTATCAAACCGCCTGGCTCAAAACACACCATACAGCCGCGTTTATGGCAGCCACGTTATCTTCTGACATGGATAAAACAGATAAAATCATGACACTGCTAACGGATTGTCGCGCCATGAAATTAGAGGTGGCACCACCTGATATCAATAAAAGCCTCTATTTTTTTACCGTTATTAACACACAGCACTTGATGTATGGGCTGGGAGCCATTAAAGGCGTTGGCGAAGCGGCTATTGAGAATATCGTTGAGGTGCGTCAACAAGGTACTCCATTCAGGGATATCTTTGATTTTTGTCAACGCATTGACTTGCGGAAATCTAACCGGCGCGTACTGGAAGCCTTAATTAAAGCCGGGTGTTTTGATCTGCTGGAAAAGAATCGCGCCATGCTCATGGCATCCTTAAACAGTGCCATCCAGCACGCGGAACAGGCGCTCCATAATCAAACCTATGGGCAACATGATTTATTAGCCTTGATGGCCGATCAAACTGGCATACCACCTTATGTCACAACCGCCCCTTGGAACGAAGAAACCCAGTTAAAAGGTGAAAAAGACTCGCTGGGATTTTATTTGACCGGCCATCCCATGAATCGCTATCTAAAGGAATTAGCCCATTTCACCACCTGCCGAATTGGACACCTCCAGAGAAGACAACACACAAGCACTCGCATCTCAGGCATTGTGACCCATATTCGCTTACGCCAAACTAAGCGCGGTGATCGCATTGCCATTTTTTCACTGGATGATGGACAAGCGCGAATCGAAGTTGTCTGCTTTTCTGAATGCTTCCATCAATATCGTGAGTTGATTATTGAAGACAGAATGATTATTGTGGAGGGAGACATTGGTATCGATGACTTTAGCAACAGTACACGTCTCATGGCAAAGGATCTGTTCACCCTTGAGACTGCTCGTGAACGTTTTGCCAAATATTTAAAAATTACACTGCCAGATAATCAGCCATTTGATATGCAACGCCTGAAACAAATACTGGATAAGCACCTAAATGGCACCTGTCAGGTGGTATTACATTATTTACTGGAGAATGCACAGGCCCAATTAAAGCTGGGCGAGGCTTTCAAAATTCATCCCAGCGAACTATTATTATCAAGCTTAAAGGAATTGTTCCCCGATGAGGAAGTTGAATTTATTTATTAAGGAATCGCTTTATGATAACCAAATTGGACATCGCGCAAGCACTGCAAGATTATGACGATTGTAGAACCGGCATGAAGGAACTGAGCTACAGTTTCTTTGGACCTGCCTCTTGGGATCCATCCTCCATGGTGAAGATCAGAAAATTTTGTAAATCCCTGCAAGGGCAAGGGCCGTTATGCGAGGAGGAGCTCTCTCAATTGACTCCGTTAATTTTAAAAAATGCCGTAGAGGAAGCTCACCCTTTTTGTTATTCGCTAGCTGAAAAACTGCCGGAGAAACTACTGGAGGAACACGCGCAACCCTTTCTATTGACCGAGGTTGATAAAGCTAGCTACCAGCAATACCAAGGCGGCTGGGCAGCAACAGAAAAGTATTACCCCCTTTTTATCCTGGCGCTGGCAGATCATTTGAGATGCTTAAATCATCCAAACACCATCAACGCAATCATTAAAGCAAATCACTTCTCGTTTCGATTTGCTGCATTAAAAATCATTGCAGCTATCATCCCTATAACAGAAAAACTGTTCCTGAGCATTCTGAAACACCCCAAACCTGCTGACATTTTGGGAATCTTTTCTGATCTGCAGCATAAAAAAAAGTCCTCATTAACGCACGACATGTCAACTGACATCCTAACACATGTCAACCCAGAGTCCTTTGCAAGAGGCTATTATTATCTGATGAAAAAAGGCAACTGGAATGAAAACACCCGAGCGTTATTAAAAAAATCTGACAATCCCGTGAAGCTCGCCTTTGAGCTGCATCAAGGTGAGGATGAACCATCCTGGCATCATAAAGGGCGCCGACTACGGAACCTGAGATAAACTCGACAACCCATTTCTGAATGACAACCCATTTTTGCAACCTATGCCAAGTTGCAACTGTCATCCAGAGGAGCGTTTTTTGCGACGAAGGATCTCGGGTTATTTAGGAGATTCTTCGCTTCGCTCTGAATGACATCTCATTTCTGAATGACAACCCATTGGCGAACAAACTTCCAAACAAGCACATCAAACGGACTGCTTGATGTTGGCATTAGCGAGTAAACTTTGCTTATAAAGCTCATACTCCAATAATGCCTGACTATTTTGAACTTGCTCAACAAAAGCTTCATATTGCGTTTTGTCAGCAATGGCGCCAGGCTTGACAGCATTAATGGCCACAACGGCATAACCATTGGGCAGACGTGTCACGCCATACGTCGCCGACTTTTTAAGTGGGACAGGATCAGGAAGACGAAAGGCGATATCCAATATGGCGGTGTCAACTTTTGAAGAATAGCGCCCAATATCATTTACTTTCACCCATTTCAATTGATTGGCCGCCATGAGCTTGATGGGATCCGCCTTCCCTGAATTTAATTGAGCAAGCAATGCATTGGCAAAATCAGCCACTTTAAGGTCCGCATCGGCAACTTTCAATTTATCTTCAATTTGTCTGGAAACATCTTTTAACGATAATAATGTTGAAGCAATATGTGATTTAACGCGCAGCACAATCACGGTCTCAGGATCGAGCTGAATCACATCACTATTGTTTTTTAATGTCAGCACATCATGACTAAAGGCAATATCACGCACTTTTTGGAACTGCGAAATATCCTTGCCGGCTTTATATTTTGAAAAAGACTCGCTGGTGTCAATCGGCAAATTTAATGTTTTGGCGGCGAGCTGTAATGACTCAGGATGCTCATAGGTGATATCAGCCAAGAGGTTACGCATATTCGCAAACATTTCTTCCGCATGCTGGCGGGCATAGGTTTCCTTGACCTTATCCTTAACCGCTTCAAAAGACTGGATCCGTGGCACCCTGACTTCCACTGCTTTTAAAATCACAAACCCATCTGAGGTTTTAACAGGGCCTATCACCTGGTCTTTTCTCACCAGTTCTGCTGCCGTTTTTTGTAATTCAGCCGGAACATTATTCAGCGTCAGCCAATTTTGGCGATTTATTTTAGAGAGATGCTGATGCGCCAACGCGTCAAAATCTCCTCCTTTTTTAAGGGCAGCAACCAGCTCATCTGCCTTTGCTTGTGCTTTGGCAATCTCCAGAGACGTGGAGCCTGACTTGAACGGAATATGAATATCAGCCAATTGCCAGGCCATCGGCTGCGTGTATGAATTAATGTTTTCATTATAAAACGCTTTCAGTGCCTCATTCAGAGGTGCCACTTTGGCATATAAATCTTTCATGGAAAGCTGAATGTACTCCACATTCACCTGCTCTGGCGTCATGAAGCTCGCTTTATGAGCGTCATAATAGGCCTGAATTCGTTCGGGTGTAATGGCCATGGGCTTGGATAAAAAGTATTGCACGGGAATATTCACATAGTCGATATTACGCGTTTGATTGACCAGTGACATGATATAGTCCACTTCTCCTGGCAAGGCGAATGAAGTGAACAACATGCCTAGGCGCGGTTGTTCAATCAATAAACTGGTTTTAACCAGATCAACAAAGTCACTGGGACTCATCAGGGTTGATGATAAAACCTCCTGAAATCGGTCAACTGAAAACTGCCCGTCAACCTGAAATTCCGGCATACTTTGGAGGTAATTATCAATTTGAAGATTGGTCACGATAAAGTCTTCTTTCAGCGAGGCCTGTTTCAACACCTCCACTTCAATCAACGACTGCAGTGCCCTTTCTTTATAAGCTAATTCATTTTTACGCGTGAGGATGGTGCCGTATTGCGCTTGTGCCTGACGACGTAATCGTTCATAAGCAACGGTTAACTGCTCTTTGGTCACCTCAACCCCATTCACCCTGGCAACCACATTTGAATGAGGATTTTGAACAAAATAACTATGAATACCCCAGAAAGCAAACGAAAAGATAATAATGGATACTATCGTACCTGCTATCCAACCTTGTGTATGCTCACGAATGGTTTGAAGCATGATCTGTGCTCTCTAAATGATCGGAGTGGACGGGACTCGAACCCGCGACCCCCGGCGTGACAGGCCGGTATTCTAACCAACTGAACTACCACTCCAAAAACTCAATTTTTAACATCACCACACGCTTACATTAACACTTGGGTGCTGAGGGGTTCGAACCCCCGACCTACGCCTTGTAAGGGCGCCGCTCTACCAACTGAGCTAAGCACCCAGCGATGATGTAAATTCCGTTTAGCTTAGTGCTTCCTCTTTTACAGCTTCTTTCAAAGCTTTACCAGCTTTAAATCCAACCACCTTGGCAGCGTTAATTCTAATCTTTTCACCTGTGGAAGGGTTTCTACCTTCACGAGCGGCGCGAACTTTCACCGTAAAGGTGCCAAAGTTAACAATCACTACGGGATCACTCTTTTGCAAGGAGGTCGTGATACCTTCAAGCAGTGCATCAAACGCACGGCTTGCACTTGCTTTGGTTAATTCAGCTTTGTCTGCAATAAGGTCAATAAGCTCTGTTCTATTCATGTATTTTATTCTCTCTATCCATGGTTAAAAAAATCTTCTTGCCTCATCCGCCAAGTCAGCCGAAGGAAGCATGCTTTATACCAATAGCATCAAACAGATGTCAAGCAAGTTAATGCGCTCTGTCTCTATTAGATTTTCTGGTTCTTTCTTTCTTGGAGACACCACCGACAATCGCCGTTTTTAGCTTCTTGCTTTTGCGGCTTTTTCGAGGCAGATGAGCAGCGTATCCGTTCAATGCCGCATTTAAAACTTCATCCACCCAACGCACCGGTATAATGTTTAAATCCAGCTTTATGTTATCAGGAATCTCCTTCAAATCCTTCACATTTTCAATCGGAATGATAACATTTTTGATCCCACTACGATGCGCGGCTAAAAGTTTCTCTTTTAAACCGCCAATGGGCAATACTTCTCCGCGCAGTGTGATTTCACCTGTCATGGCAAAATCAGCCCTGACAGGAATATGCGTAATGACTGACACTAATGCCGTACACATACTAATGCCCGCGCTCGGCCCATCTTTTGGAGTGGCACCTTCTGGCACATGAATGTGGATGTCATGTTTTTCAAAAAAGTTTTTAGCAAGGCCAAGCAAATCACTTCGGGCACGCACCACCGACATGGCCGCCTGAATGGACTCCTGCATCACTTCACCCAGTTGACCGGTGTAAATGGCTTTGCCTTTGCCTGGGAGAATAATGGCTTCAATACTCAGTAATTCACCGCCAACCTCAGTCCATGCCAGCCCTTTCACTTGACCAATCTGGTCTTGCTGATCGACCAGATCATAGCGATAACGTCTGACACCCAAATATTGCTCGATATCATCCGATTCAATGCGCGCCTTATCCGCCTTGGTTTTCAATAAAATGGCTTTGACCACTTTACGACACAACTTGGAAACTTCGCGCTCCAGATTTCTGACACCTGCCTCACGCGTGTAGTAACGAATAATATCGCGCACCGCTTCGGCTGAAAAATCAATTTCATTGGCTTTCAAACCCGATGCCGCCACTTGTTTCGGAATTAAATGTCGCAACGCAATATGCACTTTTTCATCCTCGGTGTACCCTGGAATACGAATAACTTCCATGCGATCACGCAAGGCTGGCGGAATTTCCAGTGAGTTGGCCGTTGCGACAAACATCACTTTTGACAAGTCATAATCAACTTCAAGGTAATGATCATTGAATGAAAAATTTTGCTCAGGGTCTAACACTTCAAGCAATGCAGACGCCGGGTCTCCCCGAAAATCCATCGACATTTTGTCAATCTCATCCAGCAAAAACAAGGGATTGTTAGCTTCTGCTTTTGAAAGTTTCTGTGCAATTTTTCCGGGCATCGCACCAATGTAGGTGCGTCGGTGACCCCGAATTTCAGCTTCATCTCTCACGCCGCCCAACGACATGCGCACAAATTTCCGGCCGGTTGCATGTGCAATTGACAGGCCCAAGGACGTTTTACCAACCCCAGGCGGTCCAACCAAACATAAAATGGGGCCTTTTAATTTGTTAACACGTTTCTGAACGGCCAGATATTCAATAATGCGTTCTTTCACTTCCTTTAAACCATAATGCTCTTCATCCAGAATTTTCTGCGCTTCAACCAGACTGACGTTCGCGTTTGTTCGCTTGCTCCAGGGCAATGCTAACATGACATCAAGATAGTTTCGTGACACAGTCGATTCTGCTGACTGCATCGGCATCGCTTTAAGCTTCGCCAGTTCCGCCCCGCATTTTTCTTTTGCTTCCGGTGTCATGCCAGCCTTTTCAATTTTCTTTGCTAGCAACTCAAACTCATTTGGAACGTTCTCAATCTCATTTAATTCTTTCTGAATTGCCTTGATTTGTTCATTCAAATAATACTCGCGCTGTGTGCGTTCCATTTGACGCTTGACACGACCGCGAATTTTCTTCTCCACTTGCAACAAATCAATTTCATTCTCAAGCAAGCCCATCAATTTTTCCAGACGTTTTGGCAAATGACGCATTTCCAGTAAATGCTGCTTATCTTCCTGCTTGATATTCAGGTGTGCCGCAACGGTATCCCCCAGCCGCGCGCCATCTTCAATGGCTAAAATGGAAGCCATGATTTCAGCCGGAATTTTTCGATTTAATTTGACGTATTGCTCAAATTGGGACTTCAGGGAACGAATAAAGATTTCGATTTCCCTCTCTTTGGTTTTTTCGTCTTCCCATAACTCAATGTCTGCTAGGAAATAAGCGTCTTTTTCCAGAAATTTGATAATTTTGCCGCGCTTGACACCTTCCACCAGCACTTTCACCGTGCCATCTGGCAGTTTTAATAATTGTAAAATGGTGGCTAACGTGCCCACCTTATAAATTGTTTTTTCATTTGGCTGATCATCCATCGCATCCATTTGCGTTGCTAGCAAAATTTGCTTGTCTGCAGCCATCGCCACTTCGAGCGCCTTGATGGAACGATCTCGTCCCACAAATAATGGCACGACCATAAAGGGGTAAACCACCACATCACGCAAAGGCAAGACGGGGACACTTAACAAATTGGTATCAGTAGAGACGGCTACCATCTAATGGACCCTCTTATCTATAGTTAGCTCGCATACTATGCTCTTAAGAGTGAATTCACTCTTAAGAGCATAGCGTTTAAAAACGATTTGACCTTTTCTACTCTGCCGCTGATTGCCGAGGCTCAGGTGACTCGTAAATAATGATGGGCTTGGTGTCACCGCGAATAACCGCTTCATCCACAATCACTTTGGAGACATGATTCAAGGTGGGCAACTCATACATGATATCCAGCAGCGCTTTTTCCAAAATGGAACGCAATCCACGTGCGCCGGTTTTCTTTTCAACACAACTTCTCGCAATGGATAACAAGGCATCATCACGAAACTCCAACCCAACCCCTTCCATGTCAAAGAGTCTCCCATATTGCTTGATCAAGGCATTTTTGGGTTCCGTCAAAATCTTGACTAGCGCATCCTTGTCAAGCTCCTCAAGCGTTGCGACCACCGGCAAGCGCCCAATGAGCTCAGGAATCAGACCAAATTTAATCAAATCGGATGGCTCCACTTCACACAACACCTGGCCAATCGATTTTGTATCTTCTTTACCGTGAATTTCGGCTGAAAAACCAATGCCGGATTTTTCAGATCGATCACGAATCACCTTTTCAAGGCCAGCAAACGCACCACCGCAGATAAACAGGATATTGCTGGTATCAACTTGAATAAACTCTTGCTGAGGATGCTTTCTGCCGCCTTGAGGCGGCACAGACGCTTTGGTGCCTTCAATCAGCTTCAATAGCGCTTGCTGTACGCCCTCACCAGACACATCGCGTGTGATAGAAGGATTCTCAGACTTGCGTGAAATCTTATCAATTTCATCAATATAAACAATACCCATTTGCGCTTTTGAAACATCATAGTCACAGCGCTGCAGCAACTTTTGAATAATACTTTCCACGTCTTCGCCCACATACCCCGCTTCGGTCAAAGTGGTCGCATCCGCAATGACAAAAGGGACATTTAATAATCTGGCGAGTGTCTCCGCCAACAGCGTTTTCCCACTGCCCGTTGGCCCAATTAACAAAATATTACTTTTATTCAATTCAACTTCATTTTTTTCCGTGTGCGCTCTTAAGCGTTTATAGTGATTATAAACGGCTACGGAAAGCACCTTCTTGGCCTGTACCTGACCAATCACATACTCATCCAGCGTTTGGCGGATTTCAGTCGGCGCGGGCAGTTTGGGTAAGAGGTCAGTTGCCTCAGGCACCACGGTATCACGAGTTTCTTCATTGATGATGTCATTACACAATAAAACGCACTCATCACACACATAAACCGACGGCCCAGCAATCAATTTCCGGACTTCATGCTGACTTTTACCACAAAATGAGCAGTGAAATACCTTATCGTTTCCACCATTACCTCGCTGGTCGTTACTCATAAGACAATGCCTCTTTCAATTATAAGTCTTTAAGATAAGGTCATTTTTCAACATTTCAACCATCAACCGGCTTTGTTGCATAAATCCAAACTGGGTAGGGTGGATTAGGCGTTTTTTGCCGTAATCCACCAAATTGGTGGATTACGACGCAAAAAGCGCGTCTAATCCACCCTACATTGACATCAAAATGTGTAACATTTAATTTATGCAACAACGCCCCATCAACCTATACCATCAAGTGTCTTTTTTGAGATTGCGATGAGACAAAATTTTATCAATAAGGCCATACTTCTGGGCTTTTTCCGAGGACATGAAATTATCCCTGTCCGTATCCTTTGCAATGATTTCTTCACTCTGCCCGGTATGATGCGCTAAAATTTTGTTCAATTGCGCGCGAATCTTCAGCGTTTCCTCTGCATGTATCGCGATATCAGATGCCTGACCCTGAACGCCGCCCAACGGTTGGTGAATCATGACACGGGCATTGGCTAAACAGTAACGCTTGTTAGCCGCGCCACCTGCCAGCAATAAGGCACCCATACTAGCTGCCTGGCCAATACACATCGTGCTGACATCTGGCTTAACAAACTGCATTGTATCGTAAATGGCCAACCCAGCGGTGACAACACCGCCTGGCGAGTTAATGTAGATGGAAATATCTTTATCAGGATTTTCGGATTCAAGAAACAATAACTGGGCAACCACGAGATTGGCCACAACATCGTCAATGGGACCGCCCAAAAAGATCACCCTGTCCTTTAAAAGACGGGAAAAAATATCAAATGCCCGCTCGCCTCTTGCTGTTTGCTCAACGACCATTGGCACTAAATTTGCACTAGCAGGTCTACTCATTATTCCGCCCATCTGATTTCCTTTCTTTAATATTACCATTATTTACGAATGAATAGTCATCGGTGACACTTTTCCAGTGCCAAGCGATAGTTGAGACTGACAGACAAAACACAGCGCAAAGGACACAACTGAACCCACCTTCCGCCTAGGCAGAAGCGAAACCTCGCGGCTTGCAGGGAATCATCTCATCGGTTTTGTGGCAAACACTAAGCCTGAATGCCCTTTAATTCCGCGTAGGACATGGTTTTTTCAGTCGTCTGAATGCCATCCAGCAATCTGTCCAGCACTTGATCCTCCATCACCTGCGCCTCAATGCCAGCACGACGCTCCTTCTCTGACAACCAGACAATGACTTCCGGTGGATGTTCATAAGAAGCCGCAATTTCCTGAATGCGCTTCGTGACACGGTCGGGATCCACCTTAATGTCCGCCTGCTTTGCATACTCCGTCATCAGCAATCCGAGTGTCACGCGTTTTTTGGCCGCCTCACGAAAAGTGGTCATTTCCTGCTCGGAATGTCCTTGATGATCATGGCCACGATGCTCTGCATAGATTTCATCATGGATATGGTTAGCTTCGCGCGCAACCAGCGACTTTGGCACTTCAAGCGGGTTATTTTCCAACATCTCCCTGAAGACTTGCGCTTTCAGCTTCTCTTTCACCAACCGATCGCGCTCAAGCTCAAGAGAAGCTTTAATTTGCTCTTTCAAATCATCCACTTTACCGCTTTTAATGCCTAATTTTTTAACAAAAGCGTCGTCCACCTCTGGCGTATCCGCTTCCAGGACTTGTTTTACCTCGACTGCAAATTCAACGGGTTTGCCCGCACTTTCTGCCCGCTCAAAATCCGCTGGAAAGGTTAATTTCAGTGTTTTCTCATCCCCAACCTTCACCCCAAGCAAACCCTCTTCAAAGTGAGGCAACATCGTCTGACTGCCTAACTCAAGCGGAAAATTCTGTGTTTTACTTTCAGTGTCAGGCTTGCCTTCATAATCGGCAGAAAAATTGATCACAAGACGGTCTTTCCATTGTGCGGGACGATCAACAAGCGTCCATTTCGTGTATTGTTTCTGCAACTGCTCGACCACACGGCCCACATCCTCTTCTGTCACTTCAACCGCTAATTTTTCAATACCTGTCAGGCTGACGTTTACTTTTTCAATGTCAGGCAAGACTTCAAATTCGGCAGTAAACTCAAGCGGCTGGTTGGGGATCAAGGGCTTGGGCTCAATCTGAGGGGTGCTGACGGGATGCAGTTTTTTTTCTTCCATCGCCTCAAGCAGTGTACGGCCCATGACTTCACTCAAGGCTTCCCTGCGCGCATCTTCACCATAACGCTGTTCGATGGTAGCCTTAGGCACCTTCCCTGGACGATACCCCTTAATAGCCACTTTTTTGGCAAGATGACCAATTTTCTGTTCATACAAGGTTTCCACCTGATTGACAGGCACCACAATGGTTAAGCGACGCTCCACCTTACTAACATTTTCTACAGTTATTTGCATATTTATAATCCTGACGAAATTGAGACTAATCATCGCTCGTTCATTTTGCGAAAGGAGAGACTCGAACTCTCACGGGTTGCCCCACTGGAACCTAAATCCAGCGCGTCTACCAATTCCGCCACATTCGCTTGTTTGAGCTTATCAAAAACTGTCATTTTTACTGGAGTTTAGCCGGATAATCAAGTCAATTATGCGTTTCCGACCTGCCGCACCTTTACCTGAACCAAAAAGAGAGATTTCATCCAACCAAGCTAAAACAATATTGATTGTAAAAATGATTATCACACTGACTAGCCGCCTGAGCCAGTCAAAGCACCAAGCTCAGGCACGGCTATAGGCTGCGACTACTTTTTAATGGCTAATAATTCAACTTTGAAAACCAGTGTTTGATCTGGGCCGATAGCAGGCGGCGCACCGCGCTCGCCATAAGCAAGATTAGCAGGAATAAATAATTCCCAGACAGAACCAACTGGCATCAACTGCAGTGCTTCCACCCAGCCAGAGATGACCCCGTTGACTGGAAAACTGGCTGGTTCACCACGCTTGTAGGAGCTGTCAAACTCAGTGCCATCAATTAACGTACCCTCATAATTGACCGTCACCGTATCGCTTGCCTTTGGCTTCTCACCCTGCCCTTGCCGAATAACCTTATATTGCAAACCACTCGGCAACGTGACCACACCTTCCTTCTTTTTATTCATCTCCAAAAAATCTTGGCTACTCATGACACTATTCTCTCCCATGGTTTGCGCTGGATTGACTGTATTCAAAGCGGGGTCCGCCGCATAGACATTGACGGCCAAAAGACTTAACCCCATCAGGGCACTCGCTGCTAGCTTCATGTTATCTCCTTCATTAACAAGATAGAAACTGGTTTAAAACTGACGCGCTCAAGTACGATAGGCATTTCTATCATTAAATACTTCAGCACGCAACGATGCCATCCACCGCACGCAATCAGGTACAAGTGTCAGCGATTATTGCTAGATAAAAACTTCGCACATCGAGCATCCCGATTAGCTTTTTGGCTTGTTTAGCTTAAAAAATTACTGTATATTGCAGATCGCTCAATTTTAATTAAAAATTAAACACATTTTCACAGTATTGCGGAGGCCGCTTATGTCCAAAAAATTAATACAAGGGTTAATGTCAGTTTCCTTTTGTCTGGTTTTACTCGCAGGCCCCATCAGTGCCCAGGCCTATTGGCGTCACGGGATATGGATCCCCAATCATCACCGGGTACGCGTTTGCAAAGTCACCCCCGCTCACCGTGGCATTCATGGCCGCTGGTATCCACGACACACTGATTGCTTTTTCCGGTACGTTTAGTCCCTCCTCATCCGAAGGGCGGTTGTCCTCTTTTCAGGCGGGCTAGACGCAACGACATGTCTAGCCATCGCCCTTTCGCAAGGCTTTGAATGCCATGCGCTCAGTTTCGGTTAAAGGAAGCCTTCCCGCGTTTTTAGCGGGAATGGCTGTGCGCACTACGTCAACGTGGATTGCAGGAAGCCAATATCATGGATCCCACCCGATATATTGCGTGTTAGCAACACGCTCAATCAGCGCCATTCCCCATAAAATGGTATCTGGCGCACCGGTACATCACAAAAAAACCTGTCATGCCCGCGGCTATTGCCATGAAACAAGACGTTTTCAACGTCTGCGCCTTATCTCTCCGCCCTTAATGGCTAAGTTTTACGGCACATGTGATATAATGGCATGTGATATTATAATAAAAAAAGGACGATGCCATGCAGTTAAGCATGATAAAAATAGGTCTTTTCAGCCTGTTATTGAGCCTTCCGCTTATCTCAATGGCCAAACCCTTTTTGGGTCACCCAGACCCTGTCATTAAAAAACCGCATGCAGCTCAACACTCAAAACGCCACAACCCATATCACCCCAAAGGGCGAGAAGATCGGCGGCATTCAAGACCTTATCAAGCCGCACCAAAAGCCTCGCGATATACCACGCAGCCTTATGACTATGATATGAGATCAGCCGATGACAACCCCAATCTATATCGGGATTTACAAATTAATTAAGGCCAGCCATTCACTGCCTGTTCTGTTTAAACTTTATATTTAGACGCTTCAGCGTTATGCTACTGACCTCGCTTAAAAAAAACCGGAACAAGCATGTCAGCTTATTTACTTGCCATCGACCAGGGAACCACCAATAGCCGCGCCATCATCTTCAACCAGCAAGGTCAGGCAGTGAGCCAGCATGAGCTTCCCTTGCAACCATCTTTTCCTAACCCGGGCTGGGTGGAACAAAATGCCAATGACATGTTTCATCACTCGCTTGCTTGCTGCACACGCGCCATTCAGCAATTAAACATTTCGCCTTCCGCCATTCTGGGCATTGGCCTTTCCAATCAGCGTGAAACCACCATTATTTGGGATAAAAAAACTGGCGAACCCATTTACCCTGCCATTGTCTGGCAAGATCGCCGCACCAGTGAATTTTGCAAACGTCTGTCAACCCCCCGCACTGTCATAGATATTCAGCAAAAAACGGGCTTAATCATTGATCCTTATTTTTCTGCCTCCAAAATCATCTGGCTGCTTGATCATGTGGCTGGTGCACGCCAAAAAGCTGAACGCGGCGAACTATTATTTGGCACAGTAGACACCTTTCTCATCTGGAAATTCACACAAGGGAAATCCCATGTCACCGATGCCAGCAATGCCTCACGCACCCTGTTATTCAACTTGCATACGCAAACGTGGGATCAGGACATCTTATCGCAACTGAATATCCCCGCCTCCCTGCTGCCCACCGTGCTTGATAATGCCGCCGATTTTGGCAAGACAGCAGCCCACTTTTTGGGCGCGAGCATTCCCATTGCGGGTGTCGCGGGTGACCAGCAGGCCGCGACCATTGGTCAGGCATGCTTTCAGCCTGGGATGATTAAGGCAACTTATGGTACTGGCGGTTTCATCTTATTAAATACCGGACATGAAATCACCCATAGCAACCGCCTGGTTTCAACCATTGCCTACCGGCTCAAACAACAAGTCACCTTTGGCATTGAAGGCAGCATTTTTTCCGCTGGGGCCACCATCAAGTGGCTGCGTGACACCCTGCAACTGATACACTCGACCAGTGAATTAGCCGCTATGGCAGCGAGCATCCCCAATACGGCTGGCGTCTATCTGGTGCCCGCTTTCACCGGACTCGGCGCGCCTTACTGGGACCCTGAGGCACGCGGCGCCATTTTAGGACTCACCCGCAATAGTGATCGCAAGCACATTGTGCGTGCTGGCATGGAAAGTGTCTGTTACCAGACACGCGATTTAATTGAAACCATGACCCGCAAACACACGGATGCCATTAAAATATTGCGCGTTGATGGCGGCATGGCAGTGAATGACTGGCTATTACAATTTTTAGCAGACATGCTGGACATTGAAGTGCAACGTCCCGTTTGCATTGAAACCAGCGCGCTTGGCGCGGCTTATCTGGCAGGACTGCAAACAGGCATTTATCAATCTCTGGAAGAAATTGCCCAACTCTGGAAAGTCGAAAAAAGTTTTATCCCCAACATGAAAAATACAATAAGAGCAGACTATTACGCAGGCTGGAAAAATGCCGTCCATAAAGTATTAACTTAGGCACCGTCAAGCTTAAGATATCGCCTGAATCAGCGCCGTAAAATAGCCAGGTGGTTCAGGCCGCTTGTACCAGGCAAGCGCGAGCGCATTTTCATATATTTCACCCTGATTCAATATATGTAATTGTCCTTGTGACACATAAGGCGCACTAAACTCAGCCGTTAACACGCCATAACCAGACCCCGCGACCAGCATCATGGCCATGGCATCCGTACGGTTAACATAATGCCTGTCATGGCGCGCCCCTTCAATCAGGCCATAATGCCGCAAATAATTAAAAGTCATTTCATCTGACGCATCATAATCAATAATACGCTCTTCCCCAATAATCGCTTGTAATGAACGATGTTTCCAGGCTTTCGTACAAACCAGTACATAACGTTCAGGTGCCAGCACTTTATATTCCATTTCAGGCATCACCGCTTCTCGCTCGAGAATCGCAAACTGGCACTCGCCAACGCGCAACAACTGCACCTTATCTTCAATATCATTGATATTAAACGTTAACAATAAATTGGGGTATGTCGTCATTAAAGGTAAACAGTGATGAATAACACGTGAGTTCATGACGCTTGTTGGCCCTGCAATCACCATGCGTATCGTGGTATCGACTGCCGCGCCGGTGATACTCGCTAGCGTCTCGCCTTCTAATTCACTGACAGAAAAACAATAACGTAACAACGCCTGTCCCTCAGACGTCAACCTCATGCCGGCTCGGGTACGCACAAACAGCGTTGTTTTAAGCCTTGCTTCCAGCACACGAATGCGCTGTGTCACCGCTGTTTGAGTCATGTGGATGGCGCGGGCGGCGGCATGCACCGTTTTATGCTCGGCAATGGCCATAAACGCCTGTAGCTGAGGGCTCATTAAACTCATTTATTTTCATCACTTTTAATATTTAATTCATTATATTTTGACATAAAAATAGCCGATAATGCAAAAAAATTGATAAAAAAACCAAGTAAATCAATCAGCGATTCCCGCTGAACATTTCGCGATGGGGGATTCCAAAGGGGGAGATTGCGGTTCTCCCCCTTTTGGTGCAAGCAAAAGCGTGGCTTTTGCGCAGCATCAAAACAAGGAAGCCTTCCCGCGTTTTTTAGCGGGAATGGCTGTAAATCAATTAACAACCCAAAACGAGTGACGCCTAACCATGAAAACACCGACTTTCCCTCTCAAAATGACCACCACCGCGTTAGTACTCTTAATTGTCGGTGCCATTGACAGCATCCGGAATTTACCCACAACGGCTTTATTTGGCGGCTCACTGATCTTCTTTTTCACCCTGTCGGCCCTCCTGTTTCTCATACCAACCGCCCTAATCTCAGCACAACTTACCTCACTCAAAACCGATAAAAGCGGCATTTATCATTGGACCAGGCTAGCCTTTGGGGAAAAATTTGCCTTTTTTTCCGTATGGTTACAATGGGTTAACACCATGGTGTGGTTTCCAACCATTCTGTCGTTTATTGTCGGCACCGCCACCTACTTCATTGACCCTCAATTGGCTCAAAACAAAGCATTCCTGATCACGGCGATTTTATCCGTCTTTTGGACCATGACGCTGATCAATCTAAAGGGGGTCAAAACATCCGCCGCCTTTGCGAATCTTTGCTCGCTCTTTGGCATGGTCATTCCTATGCTTTGCATTATCGGCATGGCGGCCTTATGGGTCATCCTAGGCAAACCCCTGCAAATTGCCTTTACAACCGAAAGCTTAATCCCCTCCCTCACGCACTCTGCCAACTGGATTTCCCTGACTGCCATCATGACCTCCTTTCTGGGGATTGAATTAGCCACGGTCCATCTTAAAGACGTGGATCAACCCCAAAAAACCTTCCCCAGAGCTTTATATTTTTCAGTGATCGGCATTCTCTCCACCATGGTGCTAGGGTCACTCGCCATCGCGCTCATCTTGCCTAAAGACCAAATCAGCCTTGTCAATGGCATGATGCAAGCTTTCTCCAATTTATTCGCCGCTTATCATTTAAGCTTTATGACACCGATCATGACCGTGATGCTGCTGGTGGGCAGTCTGGGCGGCATGGTGAGCTGGATTATCTCGCCCGCCAAAGGATTATTACAAGCCGCGCAAAGCGGTTACCTCCCCCCGCTTCTTTCTCATGAAAATAAACATGGCGCGCCCAGCCACTTATTAATTGGACAAGCCGTGCTTGTCTCACTCATTTGTTTAGCGTTTTTGTTCATGCCCAGTGTCAATGGCTCCTATTGGCTGCTCTCTGACCTAAGCACCGAGCTTTACATGCTCATGTACATCATCATGTTTTTAGCCGCATTACGCTTAAAGGGAAGACACCCCACTTTAGCCAATGCGTTTGTTATTCCAGGCGGCGTCCTCGGCACCACCGTTGTCGCATTAACGGGATTACTGGGTTCATTGGTGACGATTGTGGTTGGCTTTATTCCACCTCAGGGCATCAACACGGGCGGCAGCCTGCATTATGAAACCTTGTTTTGTACTGGCTTGATCGCCATGATCGTGCCAGCCAGCCTGTTTTATATTTACAAAGCTTTCAAACAAGATGATTTGATAAATTCAGGACAATGTAGGGTGGATTAGGCGTTTTTTGCCGTAATCCACCAACCTCAGGACAATGTAGGGTGGATTAGGCGTTTTTTGCCGTAATCCACCAACTTAATGTTCGTTATCGCTTTTTAAGTTCAACCTGATTAACCGGCAAGGGCAATGCTTTTCCTTGCTCAATCAAATTTGAAATAAACACGTCTGTCTGGCTAGATGACTTAAAAAATAGTGCTTGCCATCGTGCGCCAAACAATCCTAGGCTATTACATAAAATAGCCCTCGGTGTCCAATCAGAAACACCGCTCCATTGTTTATCTCCTAAAAAGGTTTCTATCCATTCACCCACATTCACGGCGGCTGGATAGACTTCAAATGCCTTGGATTGAAGCATACCCATCAGCTGGCTTAACACCGCTAATTTCAAACGCGCTGTATACCAAAAAACGCCTGATGACAAGCATTGCATTTGCCCTGATATTGCCATACACATTTCATCAAGCGGCATGGTCCCCGTTTGATTGGACACCCATTCAAATTGCTTTTCCCATCCGGCTTCCAGTGATTCAAGTGCTGGCTGCATTTCACCCTGAATGCGGTAAATATCAATCAGCAACTGCTCCATCAATTGTAACGAGGACATAATGGATAAGTGGCCATGCTGATTGAAACGCTGGCATGAAAAACAATTTTCTGGTAACACGCCATTTTCGGGTGCGACAATGGCATCCTGCCCAGCCGTGTAATAACAATATTTTGCGTCAGACTGCTTGATACCAGCCGCAAGCTCCTCCAAAAAATCACTTTTCTCCTGCATTTGCCTGACTGATTCAGACCAGAAAGTGAATGGCGGCAACGCTAAGTGCGACCCCTTAAAAGGCGAGCAAATTCCCATGACCGCAAGCACCCTTATCCCTGCTTGACGTGATAAATTCACCTCAAAATACGCAGCCACCGCACCACCTCGTGAATGCCCCATCAAGATGACATCACGATGCGGGTTAAGCGAAATTTTATTTTTTAATTGATTAGCGAATGAAGGAATGCCGCACCCAAAACCGCGAGAATGAAACGAAATCAAATGAATCGCTGCGACGGATGACGGCAAGCAACCCAAAATACCCCTAGCCACTTCAACAAAAGCACCTACCCTATCGGCCGTACCATGGATACAATAAATGGCGATACCCGCGTCATCTGGCCCTGCTGGCTCAAAGTTTGGATTTTGAAACGTGATATCCTCACCCTTCGTCATCAACCACTGGTAACTGTGCGTGACAATACCAGACACACTAGACCACCCTGTTTGCATGGTGCGTGCCTCCATTCCATTCTCCTTTATTTATTTAACGCATAGCATGGCTTAACCTGTCGTTTATTGAAACAATTTTCCCTGCCGCGCCGCTCCTGATTCATTCTATGAAAACCTTATGTTAGTCTACGTTAAATTTTAACGAGGAATAACCGCCGCAATGAAAACAATCTGGCTTTATTTACTTCTCCTTCTTCCCTTTTCTACCAAAGCGGTCTCACCCCCTCCTGTTACCGCAAAACATGCCATGGTTGTGACCGACCAGGCATTGGCCTCTCAAGCCGGCCTTGCCATCTTAAAAGCAGGGGGCAATGCCGTTGATGCGGCGGTGGCCGTGGGTTATGCGCTTGCCGTGGTGAATCCTTGTTGTGGCAATATTGGCGGCGGCGGATTCATGCTGATACGCTATCCAAACGACAAAGCGGTTTTTCTCAACTTCCGTGAACGCGCGCCCCTTGCCGCCACCCCGACTCTCTTTTCAACGCATCCCGATGCGGAAAAATTAAGCCCTTACCTTTCAGTTGCGGTACCAGGCACCGTCCTTGGACTCGATACGGCTTTAAGCCACTATGGCACCATGACACGCCAGCAAGTCATGGCACCTGCGATTAAACTGGCAGAACAAGGATTCATTTTGAGGCCTGGCGATGACAAATACCTGACACAATTTACCGATGACTTTCGTCAACAACCGAATGTTGCCGCCATTTTTCTAAAACCGGATCTGACACCCTGGCAAGTGGGCGATCGACTCATTCAAAAAGACCTTGCCGCCACGCTGAAACAAATTGCCCAACAGGGGCCCCGCGTATTTTATCGGGGTGATATCGCGCACCGCATTGTGAAAGCGAGTGAAACACAGGGCGGCATTCTGACACTGAATGATTTTAAACACTATTATGTTGAAGAGCGCAAACCCATCACCTGCCACTATCGGGGATATGCTATTTTATCGTCACCCCCACCCAGCTCAGGCGGCACGACCCTGTGTGAAATCTTAAATATTCTGGAACATTATCCGTTAAGCACGGACGGGTTTCATACGGCAACCACCATACACCACATGATAGAAGCCATGCGCTTTTCCTTTTATGACAGAAATAATAAACTGGGTGATCCGGATTTTGTTTCCAATCCCATTGCTCACCTGTTGTCAAAAAAGTATGCGGCGGCAATTTATCGGCGCATCAAGGAAAATCATAGGACACCGGCGAGTGAGTTTGGCACCATCACGCGCTCTCATGAAAAACAAAACACCACGCATTATTCCATTATCGACAAAGAGGGTAACGCGGTTGCGGTCACCTATACCATCAATGGTGCGTTTGGCGCGAAAGTCATAGCAGGGAACACGGGTTTTTTTCTCAATAACCAAATGGATGACTTTTCCAAAACACCGGGCATTGCCGACCCGAATGGCCTCGTTCAGAGCGACAAAAATAACATACAATCGGGTAAACGACCTTTAAGCTCCATGGCGCCCACCATTATCACGCGCGATCATCAACTGTTTATGGTCACAGGCAGCCCTGGCGGGCCACGCATCATCACCATCACACTGCAAACCATTTTAAACGTCATTGACTTTGGCATGACCATTCAGGAAGCCGTCGACGCGCCGCGTTTTCACCATCAATTTACACCGGATGCCGTTGACGTTGAACCATTCGTGTTTTCAACTGACACGAAAGACAAGTTGAGCAAAATGGGGTATCAGTTTACCCCCGTGAACCCGTGGGGGGCGGCAGAAGCGATCTATGTAGACCCACAAACCCGACAATTAAAGGGAGGATGTGACCATCGTCGTCCCGCAGGGGAAGCGGTAGGCTATTAGGGTGTTGTCCGTTCTGATGATGCTTATCAAAAAATTTAACTGAATAACCTGACTGAGCCGCGAAATGTAGAAATGTAGGGTGGATTAGACGCGCTTTTAGCGTCGTAATCCACCAATATTGCTGAATTACCTGACTGACCCGCGAAATGTAGAAATGTAGGGTGGATTAGACGCGCTTTTAGCGTCGTAATCCACCAATATTGCTGAATTACCTGACAGACCCGCGAAATATAGAAATGTAGGGTGGATTAGACGCGCTTTTAGCGTCGTAATCCACCAATATTTGAACCGGCGGGCAACTCTTTCGGATGATCAAATAATCCACTTGGATAACCCAACCGAGACGGCAACACTTTCTCATTAACGCTAACTGACTGAGCCTCGACATGAATTTCATCCTGAACGGAAGCTTGCTTACCCTGTTCAGGATCATCCCTACGATAAACTGGTGACCTATGCTGCTCATTACCCGACCCATTCATCAATGTCTGGCGAATTTCATAAAACTGCTTATTCTGTTTTTTTAAAAAGACAATACGCGCATCCAGTGTCTCCACAAAATAGCGCTTGCTTTCTTGCTTGCGATTGTAATGCAGGCTCGCCAACCTCAAACCGATTCCGACCGCCGCCATGGTCGTTGCAATGACCAAAAAGGCAAGCAAAGCAAAAGGACCAAAAAATAAACTCATGCCTCCCGCGACAGAACCCGCCAAAAATAAGGAGCGCGCCACAAAAATCCAGGTTTGGCCCGCATTCACTGCCGAATAAACACGTTGCGCCACCTTCTTCACGCTGGTAAACGCTGAGGGTGATTCTTCCAGTGTTCTGAAGAAACGGTCATTCATCACGCTGTTTTGGGTCAAATCCAGCGTCAATAAATACTTATCCTGTGGGGTGCGGTCTGCCTTCTTCTTGTTAAGAATCTCTTTTTGTTTTTGCTTCAAAAGATCAAATAACGTACCATCGCCCTTTATTTGGCGATAGCCCTGATTTGCTTTAAATAATTTATCAAACACCTCATGTTTCGGCTTGCCATTCAAGAGCGCATCCTTCTCTTTGGCTGAATGATACGGCGCAGATAATTTGACTAACACCGCCTCATCAAAAGCCGCTTGCGCTTTTTTGGCATTCACCACCCAGCGTAACGATGACAAAGCACCGATGAAGCCGCCAAAAGATGCGCCTAAAATGCCGCCCAACACCACCGTTGCAACGGCACCAATCGCAGCTGCGGCAGGCGCAAAAACGCTCAGTGCCGATCCCACCAACCATAAAATAAAACTGGCAGCGGTATATTGGTTGATAGCCTCATTGATGGCATTGATCGCAATGCTAGCCCGCCTGGCGGATGCACTGCCGATGAGAAATTGTTGAGCAATCTTGCTATCTCTAGCTTTTTGTTTATCATCTTCGGTCACCGCCTTGCCCTCGTTTGCGGCAGCCGCACCAGGAATCAAATAAGGACGCTTTGATTTCTCATCCAAGAAAAGTAAAGATTTATTTTCCCTATTCACCCGCTTTGCCACTTTTGCTTCTAGCGGCCTAAACAATCCCATCACATATTGATGCTTTTGCCTAATAAAAAGCTGCTGCCCTAGTTCAGCCTGCATCTGCCGTAAATTTTCAGTGTCTTGCTTAAGCTGCTTCACGGCTTCTTTTGTTGGGGCAATCTCATTGCGCGCCTGAGCTGCCTTTTTCTTTGCGTGACGTTTTGCCAAATACACAGAAACATGAATGGCGATCGAGACCGCAATGGCTGCGCCCACCACAATACCCAATACAAAGGGGCCGCCAGCCGCGCCGATACCCACTACCAAAACGGCAATCATCCACGCAGGCCAAAACACCATGGACGTTCGGTTGAGGACATTCCACACCCGATCCGCCATGCTTAAAGCCTTTTGAGCGTTACTTTTCTTTTCAGCGACCGGAGCAGGCGTCGGATGAAACTGGACCGCCGACTTATCCAGTAAATGTTGGCCAGCCCGAAGTACCTCCTCGATGGTCACAGGATTCCCAGGCATAACGCGGTTAAGCTGTTCAAGCAGATGATCCATCCCTAAACGCTTGCTTGCTTTATGTTGATTTAAGATTGACAGCACGATACCAACTGCAAGCGGCACGAACGATAACATGGCAAGTGACCATGCCACGGGGGGCTTGGACATTCCTTTATAACAGGAAGTCTGTGGATTTTCCTGATCACTATTGCTGTGATTGGCGATCACATTCGCAACGACTTTCACCAGTCTGAGAAACGTGTGAAAACCCACGTCCGTTACATCTAGTCCCTTCCAGAAAGCGGCATTTAAATCAGTTACCCCAATAGCGCCGTCGTCTGCTGGCTCCCCCGTCTTTTGCAAGGCTCTTCGACGCGCCTCATACTCCGCCGCGTTCTGCTGCTGTAGTCTGTTAAACTGCTGGGTATTAAATAGCCTCAAACACTCGGCTTGCTCCTCATTATGAGCCTGATTAACAGGAGAGACTGGCATCATGTACCCTCGTTCTTAACATTATCTTAAGATTGATAATTTTTATATTATATCGTGAACCCAGTAATACACTAAAATACCATATAATTTCAATATGAACAATATCTATGCTGTGAAATTTATACTGTGAAATGGCTTATGCATCGGCTTTGGGCGTTGCTGGTTAAATCATAACTCCCTAGCTTGTCGCTCCGAGCAGCCTAGCCCCTCGGGGCGGGTCAACTATCGGAAAAGAACAGTAAACCGTTCATGCCGAGGAGGGTGCGAAGCACCCATCTCGAGGCATTTTCTAGGGCCTGCCGTCAATTAGTCAGCATGAATTTCGGACCATTTACATGGTCTAATTTTAAATCTATTAACTGTGTCATTCCCGCGAATGAATAAAGAAAATGAAATTTGATTTGGTGGATTACGGCAAAAAGCACCTAATCCACCCTACATGGTCTAATTTTAAATCTATCAACTGTGTCATTCCTGCGCGGGAATGACACTTCAAGCGGGAATGACACTTCAAATTGTACATTTTAATCAAATCTGATTTTTTTATAATTTAATCATTCGCAAAAAGATCGTGGAAATGTCGGTTCCGAGCACAGCGAGGAATCTCCCTACTCCCTAGCGTGGCATAGTCTTTAACATAATGTGCCCCTTATAATTGCGAAGCTGACCTTTGAATCGCCTTGCCATTACTTTGCATGTCTTGTCCAAGACCGGAAACGGTATGTTGGCAAGCCGTTAAGAAAGCCACACCCATCAAGATGACACCTAACAAAAACATGTGCTTTTTCATTTTCAACATTTCCTTCCTATTATTTATTCAGGCCCTACCAGAGTCAGGGCATCATCATATGATAATGCAAGTTAGACATAATCCACAATGAGCCGGCGACAATCGCCGTTAAGATCACGCCGATAAAAACAAGCGACATCACATTGGTACGAGCTTGTTCGGTTTGCGTGTTAAGCCGCAAAAAACACAGCACCTGAACCACAAACTGCACACAAGCTGCCATATAAATGATGACAAAGGTTTGTCCTTTATCAAACTGTTGCGACATCACCGCCCAAAACGCCGCCACCGTCAACAAGGAACAGGCAATCATGCCCACCGTATAGATGCCAAGCTTTTTATGCCCAACGCCAAAATCAGGCTCGCAAACGTCATGATGCGCCATGTTAAATTGCTCCCACCAGATAGACAATGGTAAATACAAAAATCCAGACAATATCCAGAAAATTCCAGAACAACCCCAGGTAAGTCATTCGACGCTTGGTAATGTGGGTGATCTTTAAAAAAGACAATTGAAAAATAGTGAACAAAATCCAGCATAGGCCAATACTCACATGCAGCCCATGCGTCCCGACCAGCGTGAAAAAAGAGGAAGCTTGCCCACTGATATCCCACCGAAACCCCACACTGGCAAGATACCTGAATTCTTTTAATTCCATCGCAATAAAGCTCGCTCCCAGCATAAAGGTGGCCATCAGCCAAACTTGAACGTTAAGCAATTTATTTTTATTCAGGTTTAACGCGGCGAGGCAAAAGGTAAAGTTTGAAGCCAGCAATAAAAATGTTTCTAACATGACATCTTTTAAATCCATATAATTTTTTAGCATGGCGCCCGGCGCGCCTGGCGCATTTAACACAATAAAGGTGGCAAACAGGGAACCAAACAAAATGCAATCTGTCAGAATATAAAGCCAAAACCCAAATACGTCAGCGGCATCCGTCTCATGTTGGTGGTGAACCTCAAGCACTCGCTCTGCCTCCATCAGACAGCCTCCCTCATATGTGCCAATTCAGTTTGCTTGACCGTTTCAGCATCTAGATAATAATCAGTATGGGTATTAAATGATTTCACAATGATCGTGGCAATGATCACGACAAAACTAACAACGCCTGGTATCCACATTTGCCAAACCAGTGAAAAACCCAATATACCCGTAAATAAAGCAATGATGAATCCTGCGGGTGTATTCTTGGGTAAATGAATGGGCTGGTAATGACGCTCTGCGCCATCCGGCAAGCAAGTGTGCCGACCCGCCTCTTTTGCCGCCCAAAACGGATCAAGCTCGCAGACGGTGGGTAAAATGGCAAAATTATAAATGGGCGCGGGCGATGACACCGTCCACTCCAGTGTACGGCCATTCCACATATCCCCCGTCTTGTCTCGCAACGCATCGCGATTTTTAATGCTGACATACAACTGGATCAATTGCGTCACAATGCCCATGAATATAATGGCGGTACCGATGGCGGCAACAATCAAATAAGGCTGATACATGGTATTGGCATAATGATTCACGCGTCGCATAAAGCCACTTAATCCCAGAATATAAAGCGGCATGAACGCAATATAAAATCCTGTCACCCAAAAAGCAAAAGCCCACTTCCCCCATGTTTCATCCAGCCTGAAACCAAACACTTTAGGGAACCAGTAAATGACACCCGCAAAGTAACCAAACAACACACCGCCGATAATGACATTATGAAAATGCGCCACTAAAAACAAACTATTATGCATCTGAAAATCAACAGGCGGGACTGCCAGCATGACACCGGTCATGCCGCCAATGGCAAACGTGGTAAAAAAGGCCGTCACCCACAACATCGGCGTCGCTAAAATAATACGTCCTTTATACATGGTAAACAGCCAGTTAAACACTTTGACACCCGTAGGAATGGCAATCACCATGGTGGCTATACCAAAAAAAGCATTCACATCAGCGCCTGCGCCCATGGTAAAGAAGTGATGCAACCAGACAATAAAAGACAAAACGGTGATAATGGCCATGGCATAGACCATGGTGGTGTATCCAAATAATTTTTTCTGGCTGAAAGTCGCGACCACTTCTGAAAAAACACCGAATGCGGGCAAAATTAAAATATAAACTTCAGGATGGCCCCATATCCAGATGAGATTGACATACATCATGACATTGCCGCCCGCAAAGTCGGTGAAAAAGTGCATGCCCAGCATTCTGTCTAACGCTAACAACGCCAGCGTGACGGTCAAGACGGGAAAAGCAAGCGCCACCAAGATCATGGAACAAAGCACCGACCAGACAAACACGGGCATCTTCATCAACGTCATGCCTTTGCAACGCATTTTAACAATGGTCACAATAAAATTAATGCTTGCCAGCAAGGTGCCGACACCGGCAATCTGTAACGACCAAATAAAATAATCCACCCCAACCCCTGGGCTATAATATAGTCCGGATAAGGGGGGATACGCCAACCAGCCCGTCCCCGCAAAATCGCCAATGACGAGTGAGGCATTGCATAACATAGCACCCACAAACGTAAGCCAAAAACTTAAGGAATTTAAATAAGGATACGCGACATCTCGTGCGCCAATTTGTAACGGAACCACCATATTAAGCAGTGCGAACATGAAAGGCATGGCCACAAAAAAAATCATGATGACACCATGCGCGCTGAATATCTGATCATAATGTGAGGGTGGCAGATAACCGGTTGACGTACCCGCTGCCAATGCTTGCTGGGACCGCATTAAAATGGCATCTGAAAACCCGCGAAGCAGCATGACGGTGGCCAGCATCAAATACATGATGCCAATTTTTTTGTGATCAACCGACGTCACCCAGTCATGCCAGACATAAGACCATTTTTTTTCATAAGTGATATAACCTAACACACCGAAAAAAAAGATGGCCATGAACAGTCCGGCCCCCATAATGATGCCCGAATCAAAGGGAATGGCACTTAATGTTAAATTGCCAAAAATTAATTTTTCCAACATGGTGATCCCTCTTGTTAGTACGCTTGATGGTGATACTTGAGCTGCTGACTGCGCGGATGCGACACACCCGTACTATTTTTATAAAGATCAATGACTTGTTCAAATAAACCCGGATCCACACCCGCATAAAATGCGGGCTCATTAGCAATGCTTGGGTTAAGTAGCAGATGATAAACAGCTTGATTTAAAGGTTTGCCTGTCTGTTGCAAGCGACCGACCCAGGCTTTCATGTCTGCTCGCGATACGCTATGCACAGCAAAGTGCATGTCAGAAAAGCCTTGCCCATTGTACTGGGTATCCAACCCTTCAAACACCCCAAGCTCATTGGCCAACAAATGCAAGCGGGTACGCATACCGGCCATGGCATAAATTTGACTTCCTAACTGCGGCACAAAAAACGCACTCATGGGCACATTATCCGTCGTTATCCAAAGCTCTACTTGTTGCCCGACGGGAATTTCAAGAAAATTAAGCGTAGCAATATTTTGCTCCGGGTAAATAAACAGCCATTTCCAAGGTAAGGCAATGGCTTGAATGACTAAAGGTGCCTCTGTATGACCCGTGATGGGCTTATAGGGATCAAGATCATGTGTCGCTTTCCAGGTGATGACTGCCAACACAACAATGATGGCGCAGGGAATTCCCCACCAAAGCGACTCCAAAAAATAACTATGCGCCCAATTGGGCTGATAATCTTCTGTCTGGTGAGAGGCCTGGTAGTGATAAATAAAGGTGAGGCTCATCACAATGACTGGCAGCACCACAATTAACATGAGCGCGAGCGTATCAAAAAAAAGCTTGCGCTCCTGATAAGCCACCACCCCTTTCGGTGCCAGGACACCCACCAAATGTCCGCTACAGGCAGTCAGGCTTAACAGTGAGAGACACAGGGATAGCTTTAAAATAAACTTAATAAACCAGCTAAATTGGCCAGTTTGGGCAATACTGCTTCGCATCCTAGCGGCCATATGAACTCCTGAGTCAGCGATTCCCGCTGAACATGTCGCGATCGGGGATTCCAAAGGGGGAGATCGCGGTTCACCCCCTTTTGGTGCAAGCAAAAGCGTGGCTTTTGCGCAGCATAAAAACAAGGAAGGCTTCCCGCGTTCTTTAGCGGGAATGGCTGCACCTGAATCGTTTTCCTTTGCATCATTCTAATATAATGCTAGGATTTTATGTAGCATGAATTGACATTTATGGACTTTTTTATTTTATATGGATTGATGTGATGACCTGTCATATGTTTGCCCGATGGTTTGGCGTTGTTTCCGTTCTCCTGTCCCTTGGTATCTTGTTTAATCTTGATGACGCGCTTGACATGGCAAAAAACATGGTGAAGACCGAGACTGGGTACATCATGGGCGGCGTACTCCCCATTATTTTTGGCAGCCTGTCTTTGCTTTTCATGGATTGTTTTCACTTCAACTGGCACTTGGTTGTCACCATTGTCAGCGCCAGCATGTTGCTGGCTGGCACTTATCGCGTTATTTTTGTTTCGCACTGGAAAGCCCTGATGACGAAACATCTGGAAGATATTCCCTTTTTATTTAGTTTATTTGGTTTAATGCTAGGCGTGGTGCTACTCTATGTTGGTTTTATTGCAAACACATTCAACGTCACTGTCAGTTAAGTGGCCGTTCCCACTGAGACATGCCTCCTGCAACAAGGTCTAACCAGTAGACTTCACTCCCTATAGTAGGTAACCTAGCTTAGGTTACAAAAATGAGCTGTCGTTCTGAAAAATGAGCTGTCGTTCTGAGCAAAGCGAAGAATCTCCTAAAAAACACGAGATCCTTCGTCGCAAAAAACGCTCCTCTGGATGACAGTTGCAACCTAAGCCAGGTTACCTACTATCTATACTTCAACAACCAGGCCAACAGCGCGTTCGTAAACGCTTCAGGCTGCTCCATTAAACTCATATGCCCCGCCTTTTTAATGATGACCAGTTCAGCATCAAGCATGTGAGAGACCAACTGTTCACTATCACTCACCCCAAAGATGGCATCCTCCACCGAATGAATCACCAAGGACTGGCACGCAATCGTCTGCAACAAAGGCACGCAGTCTTCACGCATCAGCATCGCGCGCTCCTGAGGAATCAATGCATGCTGGTTGCGAAACAAGATGGACTTGACGGCTGGCAAACACG
This sequence comes from Gammaproteobacteria bacterium RIFCSPHIGHO2_12_FULL_45_12, assembly GCA_001801665.1. Lineage (GTDB taxonomy): Bacteria > Pseudomonadota > Gammaproteobacteria > DSM-16500 > DSM-16500 > Aquicella. Next base: position 51,682 of record MGYH01000015.1, read on the forward strand.
CCTTTTGATAGACAAACCGCCGAGCTAGCTGGTCAATTAAGGGAGCCGTGCGGCCTTGCTCTGCTTCATTGATCATGTCGCGCCTTGCCTGTGCTTTTTCGGGCGAATCCAATTGCGCGCTGGTATTGGCGAGACATAGTTTTTGCACGCGCCCGGGCGCATGTCTCATCACTTCAAGGGCGACCCATCCACCCATCGAATGACCAGCCAACAGGAATGAATCAGGCGCAACGTGAAGGACGGCGGCAACCATAGCCTGAGGTGTGCTCGCTCGCGATAAATCAGGCACAATAATATTCACAAACTGGCGCAGGTGATTGATCTGATCACGCCACACACTCGCATCACACATCAAGCCTGGCAATAGCAACAATGAGGACTGCATCTGAATCCCCCTGGTTATAGTAAGTAACCTAGCTTAGGTTACACAAATGGGCTATCATTCTGAGTAAAGCGAAGAATCTCCTAAAAATTACGAGAAAAAATATCAAAAACATTGGCACTTGTCACCCTTTAAATTTGATGTGAGGCTGCCTGACCGAGTCATACCTGACACAAGATGCCTCAATCTCTTTTATCAGTTCATGAATAGGTCGCGTTAAATGATAGGCAATTTGGTATTCAGTATTAATGCGATAGTCGCCTCGTTTAAAAACATCCAGAAGCACAAAACGCAAGTTTTCATTATCGCAAAGCTTCTCAAGCGTCATTTCATCATTTTTAAAACAAAAAATCATGGCCGCAAAGGATGACTTTATTTTCTCCTGATAATCCACGTTCAAATTAAAATAAGAACGTTCATTGTGTCCGCGAAAAGTATAAAAAATATTCTTAAATCCTGCCCTCGCTAACGAATCAAGAAGCTGAACACTTCCACCACCACGATACATCAAAACACCCTCATCGCTTAACTGATGAATGACATTTTTAAATGACACCGCATACAGATCATCCTGAGCGGGGTTCGCACGATTATAAATCGCACCACTATAGTAAATAATAGGGAATTTTCGTTCATGAAGAAACTGGAAGGCGTCATCCAAAAAAAAGTCAGCGACATAATCCACGTCCTTTCCATCCAGGATGTTCAATTGATACAAAATCTTGCGTGGGTCATCGATCAAGTAATTTTTTTGGTATCGTTTAATATCGCTGCTGTCACCGCCCATCACAAGCACATCGCCGCCAAATAAGGTGATATCTCTTTTCATTTGCGGCATCTCCACGCCCCCCTCTGTTTAACACCCCACACTATCGCGACATGCCTATCCTTAGTATAGGTCAAAAAGACACCCCACATCTGACATTTCCACGATCTTTTTGGAAATTTTAATTTTAAATCAATTAACTGTGTCATTCCCGCGCAGGCGGGAACCTATTTCTAATTTTACGTCTGTCGCCTATTCAACATGGGTTCCCGCCTGCGAGGGAATGACACTTCAAATTGTACATTTTAATCAAATCTGATTTTTATCATTTAATAATTCACAAAAAAATAGCAATGGCTGAATCGCAACCCAGTGTAAAATAACCCCGCACCTCTTGTTGGGAAGCTACCGCTTCTGATTTCGTCTTTTCCCAATAGTGTAATAGCTGACGCGCGTGCAGCACCAATTGCTTACTCGTATGAGTATAAATGATGTGATATCATAATAGATAACCTAGCTTTGGTCTCAAAAATGAGCCGTCATTCTGAGCGAAGCGAAGAATCTCCTAAATACACGAGATCCTCCGTCGCAAAAAACGCTCCTCAGGATGACAATTTCAACCTATGCTAGCTTGCTTACTATATTCAAAATCTACTTCATCTTTTTAGAAGAATTGATATGTATAAACTTAAAAAACCTTTTTTTAGCATAATGAAAAAAATTTCGTTAATAATGTTGAATGCATTTCGTCTCGTGATTCCTCAAAACGCCATGGCACCAAACACAGGAATAGTAAAAGTTAATGACATTAACATGTATTATGAATTACATGGAAAAAGCAATCTTCATCCTATTGTTTTAATTTCTGGTTTCGCCTGTGACCACACTTTTTGGGAAAGCATTCTCAACCATTTGAGCGATAAATATCAAGTATTAATTTTTGATAATCGTGGAATAGGACAGACTGATAGCCCCAATCATTCTTATTCTATTGATATGATGGCTGATGACGTGATGGAATTGAGTAATAAACTGAGCTTGACGAAACCGATTATTATTGGTCAATCGATGGGTAGCGCAATCGCACAAAATATTGGAAAACGATATAAAAATCAAATTAACAAAATCGTGTTAATGAATACTTTTAATCATCTGACTAAAGCGCCCGAAATGGCATTTGAACTGACAGGTGAATTACAACGCATGAATTTTCCAATAACGTATCGTGTACAATCTCTTGCGCCATGGGTTTTTTCTAGTGAATTTCTTTCTCAAGCGAATCAATTAACAAATCTGATTAAGATCGCGCAAGATAACCCCTATCCACAATCTTTAATTGGATATGAACGTCAATTGGGTGCATTAAAATCGTTTGATTCACGTTCATGGTTACATGAAATTAAATCGCCTACCTTGATTATTGCTGGCGAGGAAGACATTATTTCGCCCTTAGCTGGATCAAAAGAGGTGCAGAATGGTATCGGAAATAATACACAATTGCTAATGATACCAGGAGGACATGCCAGTCCGATTGAGCAGCCTACTCTGGTCATTAAATCGATCTTAAATTTTATTGATAAATAGTAATTTTTTTATGTACTATAGTAGGCAACCTAGCTTATGCTTCATAATGAGCCGTCATTCTGAGCGAAGCGAAGAATCTTCTAAAAAACACGGGATCCTTCGCCGCAAAAAACGCTCCAGAGGATGACAGTTGCGACCTAAGCAATATAATGGAATAACATGAGAATTAAACTAGGAAGTATTATATTTTATAGTATGGTGGCACTTCTCCTGTTAGCCATCGTTTCATTTTGGGGATTTTATTGGGCAGTCAATCCAATCAAAATCAACAGCCTGATAACCCCACAACGATTAAACATGGCATATGAAACCATTCATCTTAAGACTGCTGATAATATCAAGCTAATTGCTTGGTACATTCCTTCAAAAATTAAAACCAATAAAGCTATTATTTTGTTGCATGGGTACCCAGCCGATAAAGGCGATATTTTGCCATCTACAGCATTTTTGCATGAGAAATACAATTTACTTTATCTTGATTTTCGATATTTTGGCCAAAGTGAGGGGCATTATTCTAGCATTGGAAAGCATGAGGTATTGGATTTGCTGAGTGCGGTTAATTATTTGCATGTAGAAAAGAATATTTCGCACATCGGTGTGTGGGGATTTTCCATGGGCGGAGCTGTTGCACTAATGGGCGCGGCACAAACTAAGTTGATAGATTCAATCGTTGTCATATCACCCTACGCTAGACTTGATTGGATAGCGGATGAATATTTCAAGATACCTATCCTACGTTATCTTTTCGCAAAACTATTATCATGGTGGGCATATTATATTTTGGATATTGATATACACCAAATATCACCCGCTCAATCAATTAAAATCATAACCATTCCTGTGTTTTTAATTTATTCGAAAGTCGATAGTGTTGTTCCTTATCGCCATGGAAATTTAATAGAGAAAAATATGCCCGTTAATGATACGTCTAACGTGAAAGTCTTTGACATTCTTGAACATGGCCAAATACCATCATCACTTAACCATGACATTACACAATTTTTTGACAAAACGTTGTAGTGGCCTGCGGCATGATTGCAACAACGCCTTGAATTTATGTTAAGGTGAATGATCTTTTAGCGACCTATTCTTCATGGCTAGCCAACTGATTATTAACCCAACACTAACAAAGACTGCGGCAGGAATAATATTGTGAAGCGGTAAAAATGCAATGGCACTCAGGTTCAATACGACTGCTAGACAGGGAATAAATGTTGGAACGTAAAAAACTTTTGAACATTTTTTTTCTCCCCTCTCTTTAAACTTAATTGCTATCAAAGCAATACTACTAAATGAAAATACGGTCAAGACGATCGCGCTAGTCGAACTGGCAAGCTCTTCAAGTGTACCTACTAATCCTAGTCCAAGCACCAATGGAAATATAGCCAAAATAGCAATATACGGTGTGCGGTACTGACGATGAACAGACTGTAAAAATGTTGGCATAAGCTTGGCTTTTGACATACCATAAAGCAAACGCGATGCTGTAATATAATTCAATAGTGTTGTATTAGAAACTGCAAAAATTGCAATAAATGAAAATAGATAGCTTGGCATAGCTGGATAAGACTTGCTGACTACATCTAACAACGGTGCCTCTGATTGGCTAAGTTCACTACCTGGAATAATGGTTGTCGCCATCCAGCTCACCCCTAAATATAAGAGTCCAGCAGCACCGAGAGAAGAAAGCATGGCACGCGGTAAATTTTTTTCTGGCTGCTTGACCTCTTCTGCAACATTTGCAAGATCTTCAAAGCCTGTAAATGCAAAAAACGCTAGCGCGGCACCTTGAAGTACATTTGTAATGCCAGGCATACTGCCTGGTTGTGTGACGACGGCATAAGTGTTTGATTTTGACAAATACCAAAAACCACAGACAAGCACGATGGCTAAGCCGCTTACTTCAATCGCGGTACTAACTATATTCGCAATGGATGATTGCTTAATTCCGCGTACATTGATCAAAAGTAAAATGATAAAAAAACAAGAGACACCAAACCAATCTGGAAAATTAAAACCAAACGTCCTGAGATAACCTACAAATGCTTGCGATAACGTTGACATTGAGAAGATAGTTGCACTAAAGAGAAGTATGCCCGAAAAGAGTGAGAGCCACTGACGACCAAAAGCCTCTAGAATATAAATTGAGACTCCTCCACTCTTAGGGAAACGGCTGCCCAGTTCGCTGTAGCTCCCCGCGGTGAAAAAAACCACTCCCATGGCTATCGCAAATGAAAGCCAAGTCAAGGGACCCGCGTGTCCCGCAATTTTTCCAACAATGGCATAAATTCCAGCACCGAGTATATCACCCACGCCATAGATAATTAAGGCACCTAAACCGAGAGCTCGAATCAAGCCGCTCTGAGATTTTTTGTCCATTTGAATATCCTTATTATATTTTACGTGTTTCTCCAATCGTCTGAACTATAGTAGGTAACCTAGCTTCGGTTGAAACTGCCCTGAGGCGCGTTTTTTGCGACGAAGGATCTCGTGTTTTTTTGGAGATTCTTCGCTTCGCTCTGAATGACGGGCTTCGCTCAGAATGACAGCTCATTTTGGTAACCTAAGCCAGGTCTAACATTTCCACGATCCTTTTAAAAATTTTTTAATTTTAAATCTATTAACTGCGTCATTCCCTATTAACTGTGTCATTCCCGCGCAGGCGGGAACCCATTTTGAATAG
>MGYH01000016.1:0-2043 GCA_001801665.1 Gammaproteobacteria bacterium RIFCSPHIGHO2_12_FULL_45_12
TGGTGATAACCCTCACCTACGATGCGTTCATCTTTGACCAGCACGCAAGCGACCATTGGGTTGGGTGAAACGGTATATCGTCCACGCGTGGCTAACGCTAGGGCTAAGTTCATATAGGTGAGTGGTGGTGTCGTTTTCATGCAATAACCCTGGCCAATATTAATGATCATGATCGGGATGCTCGTGTTGCATGAGCACCCATTAACATTAACGTCAGGGGAGTACAGATGGAACAGGCCATTCTTTAAAGCGCATGGCTTAAGTGAGATTGGCGGGGCTATTTCTTCTTTCATCCGGACTTTCACCGTCGGCTTTGGATTGGCACCAAATCTGCTGACCCTTTTCGTGAGAAAAGGCGCTCGCGGGCTGATTTGCTGGGTTAGCAAAAACACCGCCGGTGGGGAGTTGCACCCCGCCCTGAAGATAATATGGGTAAAAAATAAGTTAAAATGGGTCAAATGTCAACTTAAGTGTTCTGGTTTGGGCTTGTTGCATAAATTCAAACTTGGGAGGGCGTGTCCTCGTCCCGCGGCCATATCATTACCCATAAGAAAATGTAGGGTGGATTAGGCGTTTTTTGCCGTAATCCACCAAATTGCATCAAAATGTGTAACACTTGATTGGTGCAAATAGGCCATGGTGGATTACGACGCAAAAAGCGCGTCTAATCCACCCTACTACATTTACTAGGGCGTGTCGTCGTCCTGCGGCTTGTTCGCGGGATCCAGTCATTTGGTGGATTACGACGCAAAAAGCGCGTCTAATCCACTCTACATTTACTATTCCCTCAAACTTGCAAAAATTTTACCTCGATTGCCCTGTTTTTCGCCTTGAGAAAGCAATTGACGACAGACCCTAGGTTTTGTGGGCAGCGAGGTAGCTTTTGGTTAAAATAGCAAATAGGTCAGGTGCGCCAAACAATTGATGTTTTCTCACTTCCATCAGGTTTTTTAAGGGGATCGAGTAAGACAACATATCTTCCTGGAAGGGCTCTGATTGCACTAGGATGTCACCGTTGTCATTTAAAATACAGGCATAACCTGGACACGTTTCTTCGGGTCCATCGTAAATAATGTCACTGGCGGCGAGCCAGCACTGATTGTCATAAGCGCGGGCAATAAAGTGATTTTTACGTTGTAAATATAATAACATGTGCGCGTCTTGCGGCACGCGATTTAGCATGGGGCAAAATAATAGTCGTGCGCCATTTAAGGCTGTAATTAAGGCAGGTTCGCGGAAGTTGCTGTCCACGCAAATAATAATGCCATACTTCACCCCTTTTTTCTCAAAGACGGGAAATTCTCGCCCCACTGAGTAGTAGTGATAAGGAGAATAGGTGTACGCTTTTCGATATTTTCCCAGACACGCTCCATTTTCGATGACCACCACGGTGTTGTAGAGTGCCTCACCTTCCCGTTCATTTAATCCCAAGAGTAAGGTGGTGCGTTTGAAGTGAGCAAATTGTTGGCAGAGTGTGTCAAATGCCGGACTTTGCAAGTCCAAGGAATGCGTTAGGGCTAGTTCGCGGGTGGGGAAGTAGCCGTGTAGGTAAGCCTCAGGTAGGCACAAGATATCGACGTTTTTAGCCTCTGCGCGCTCCACGAGCTCAATGGCTCGGGCGGTGCTTCTGGCCTGGTTGCCTTCGATAATTGGGCCTTGGTAAGCTGCAATGGTTAAAAACGTGTCTGCATCCATAGGTTATTTCCTTTAAGGATGACTCTTTTATTATACATCAGTTCAAGTCATGCTACTCGCTCGACCCCGTATGATGGGGTTTCTGTTTGTGTAAATATTAACCCGTTGGCGCGGTTAAAATGGGGGTTAAAATCGATGGATAACATTTTGGTATGTTGACACTTTTTCCGCTATGATATGTTTCGTTTTATCATTTAATATTTGAGGAGCTAGCAATGCGTTCTTCTTCTTTGGTCACAGTGTCTCAATCCAATGCCACTTTCATGAGCCGGGTTTACTTCTGGATGATGCTGGCACTGGGTATTTCTGGCGGGATAGCATTTGCCGTGGGTAGTTCACCTGCCTTGC
>MGYH01000016.1:2063-7148 GCA_001801665.1 Gammaproteobacteria bacterium RIFCSPHIGHO2_12_FULL_45_12
AGTTTCATCTGGATTGGCTTGATTGTTTTGCAATTTGGCGCAGTGATTGCTTTATCTGCGTTAATCAATAAATTAAGCGCAACGTTAACCGTCTTAATTTATTTGGGCTATGCCGCATTAACCGGTGTGACGTTTTCAGTGGTGTTAATGGCTTTCACTCGTGAGAGTGTCGCACAGGCCTTTTTCGTGTCGGCTTCCGCATTCGTTGGCTTGAGTGCTTATGGTGTGATGACGAAACGTGATCTTGGGCCTTTGGGCTCATTTTGCATGACAGGGTTGTTTGGTTTAATTGGTTTCATGTTAATAACCTGGTTATTTCCCTCCATTCAAACCACGGCCGTGTCGATGACCATCAGTGTACTGGGTATCATGATTTTTGCTGGCTTGACGGCTTATGATACGCAAATGATTAAAAGTTTTAATCCAGGCGGCGCATCGTCTGATGTGGTGAGAAAGGCTGCCATTAGTGGTGCGCTCAGACTGTATTTGGACTTCATCAATTTATTCCTGATGGTGCTAAGGTTGTTTGGCAATAGACGGTAAGCAGCATTAAGTTGCGCGGCAGGGCGCAGCGTAGAAAGCCGTGTCCTGCCCCGATTTTTTTAACTCTATTAAATCACGGAGACTCTATTTTTAATTTTACCTTTTAGCGTTAAGCCAAAGATGGTTGCTGCCAATATAAATAAATAAATAGGGTACGCACCTGAGATATCCCAGTAGCGAACAGCGAGTACTTGCAGGGTGTTTGCGATAAAAAATATTGTCCATGCCGTAAAGTCTTCTGTTTCAGGTTCCTTATAGGTTTTTAGGATGGTTGGAATGGCCCCTGTGGAATCAATCACCAGGTTAATGAGTAAGGTGTAGTTTGCGTTATCGGATAACCACCAAGGAATGATGCTGATGCAGGCTGCAATAATGCAAATTGTGTCCAGTCGTGACCATTCGGAATAACCGTATTTCAAGGAAAGAAATGCGACAATGAAAGGCCCCAGAAAATAGCCAATGGGCAACCAGATGGCATGGCTATTGCCTTCTGCAATGTATGAAACGGCGAGCAGCCCACCAACCAGTGTCCAGATAAACCAAGATGCACGATTGGGGCGTGTTTTGCCTTGAAAGATACTGTAAAGATAGGGAATATAACCAGCGAGACCGATGACCCCTGCAGAAACACCCAGAACCTCATAAATATTTGGCATAACCATCCTTGTAATGCGTCATTGAGAGATAGAAATAGCATAACATGAAACGGACAGGAAATGCTTATCTGCGCCACTGCATGAATCCAAGTGCCCTGCTCGCATTAGACCCCATGCCGAGAAGGTTGTTCAAACTGAAAAAGAAGGCAAAATAATGCCAACTGTATTAAAATTAAAAGATATCGGTTTTTTTTTTAAAAAGTTCTTCGTTATGCACCCTGCTCATTGTTGGTAGTTAGATGAGTTTGAGGAAATGAATATGCAGGATGTTCAACAACCAGAAGGCACTGATACAGTATGGCATCATGTATCTAGAGATTCCGTACTTGAAAGATTGCAGACTAACGCGGCTGGTTTGAGCCAAGACGAGGCAATGGTACGACTGACAAAGCATGGAAAAAACAATTTGCCACGAACTGTTAAACAAAGCGTCGTCATGCGCTTTCTAATTCAATTTCATAATATCCTAATCTATGTATTGCTTGGTTCAGCCGCTATCACGGCATTGATGGATCACTGGATAGATACGGGTGTGATTTTGGCTGTCGTGATAGCCAACGCTATTATCGGCTTTGTTCAAGAAGGTAAGGCAGAAAAGGCCATGGACGCAATCCGCCATATTCTGGCTCCACATGCGCATGTGATACGTGATAGAGAGCGAATTAGCATAGAGGGTGAATATCTCGTTCCAGGCGATATCGTGATATTAGAGGCGGGTGATAAAGTGCCAGCGGATATTCGCTTGCTTGCAGCTCATGGTCTGTCGATTCAAGAGGCAATGCTTACTGGTGAGTCGGTGCCAGCCGAGAAGCATATTGAACCTGTGGCGATGAATGCTTTGCTGGGAGATCGTTTCTGTATGGCGTTTTCGGGTACGCTCGTGACAACGGGCCAAGGCAAGGGTGTGGTGGTGGCAACGGGACATCATACCGAAATCGGGCGGATTAGTGATCTGCTATCGAGCGTGGAAACACTCACTACACCGCTGGTACAGCAGATGGGCGTGTTTGCCAGATGGCTTACCATCATGATACTGATCATTGCTGCACTACTGCTAGCTTATGGATATTTTGTTGGGCATCATGATTTTACTGAAATGTTCATGGCGGTGGTTGGGTTATCAGTTGCCGCCATTCCAGAAGGTCTCCCTGCTGTACTCACCATTACCCTCGCCATTGGCGTACAGGCGATGGCAAAGCACAACGCTATTGTACGCCGATTGCCTGCTATTGAAACACTAGGTTCGGTGTCGGTCATTTGTACGGATAAAACTGGCACGTTGACTCGCAATGAAATGATGGTGGCATCAGTGCTGACACATCAATATTTACTCACCCTGGAAGGGTTTGGTTATGCTCCCACTGGCACACTCAAATTTGAAGATACTCGGGTAACACCTTCTGAGTATGCTGTCCTGGAAGATTTAGCATGCGGTGCCGCACTGTGCAACGATGCCGCTTTACGCGAGCATGAGGGTGTATGGATGGTAGAAGGCGACCCGATGGAAGGTGCTCTACTTGCTTTCGCAGGGAAAATGGGTGTGGACGTACGTAAAGAACAGGCAAGATGGTTACGCACGGATGTCATCCCATTCGATGCCAAGCATCGATTCATGGCTACGCTTAATCATGATCATGAGCGCCACGCTATCATGTTCGTAAAAGGTGCGCCCGAGCGAATACTTGGCATGTGTCAAGACCAACGCAGTGAAGATGGAAAGGTTGAGTCGCTGGACAAAACCTATTGGGATCAGAAAGCAGAATTAATAGCGGCACTTGGCCAGCGTGTGTTGGCCTTTGCTATTAAGACGGTGAAACCTGAGCATACTGTTCTTGAACATAACGATGTTGAAGGGACATTGACATTGCTTGGCATGGTAGGGATGATCGACCCCCCACGTGTTGAGGCAATCTCTTCAGTAGCAGAGTGTCACCGCGCAGGTATCAGTGTGAAAATGATTACCGGTGATCATGCTAAAACCGCAGCAGTGATTGGGAAACAAATCGGACTGCAAAACCTGGTAACTGTTCTCACAGGAGCGGATATGGATACGATGAACGACAAGGAGCTTAACGAAGCGGTGCTGGAATGCGATATTTTTGCGCGCACCAGTCCGGAGCATAAGCTTCGACTTGTTGCGGCATTGCAATCCCACGGAATGACAGTGGCAATGACTGGTGATGGGGTGAATGATGCGCCAGCGCTCAAACGTGCCGATGCTGGCATTGCAATGGGTAAGAAGGGGTCGGAAGCTGCTAAGGAAGCAGCAGAATTGGTGTTAGCAGATGATAACTTTGCCTCCATTGTTGCTGCGGTTCGAGAAGGCCGCACGGTATATGACAATATCAAGAAGGTGATTAGCTGGACCCTGCCCACTAACGCAGGTGAGGCGATGACTATCATTGTGGCGTTGCTATTTGGGATGACACTTCCGATAACACCCATTCAGATTCTCTGGGTGAACCTGATTACTGCCGTGACACTAGGTATCGCGCTTGCTTTTGAACCCACGGAGGCGAATACCATGCGTCGGCCGCCACGCCAGCAACATGAGCCGCTACTGAATGGCGAATTAGTATGGCACATTATTTTGGTTTCTATCCTGTTTCTTTGTGGTGTGTATGGTATTTATGCCTATGCGATTGATAGCGGATATTCCATCGAGCTCGCCCGCACTATGGCGGTTAACACGCTGGTGGTAATGGAAATTTTCCACTTGTTTTTTATTCGTAATATTTATGGTACATCGCTAACATGGACAGCTGTGCGCGGCACAAAAGCTGTCTGGACAACTGTCGTTATCATTACAGTGGCGCAATTTGCCATCACCTATCTACCTCCTTTGCAAGCCATCTTCAGTACCCGCCCCATTTCATTATGGGATGGCGTGCTTATCATCGTTATAGGCGTTGCATTATTCGCCGTTATCGAGACTGAAAAGCAAATTCGTCTGGCTATTTGGCGGATGAGGGCTGTCTGAATGTGATTCATGAGGCAGAAATTTAATCTGGTCAGGTCATAGGTTAGGCATTTTTGCCATGTAGGCTCCAACTACAGTCGAGTAAGCCGAGGGAATTTCACCCTCAGCTTCTCACAGAACCGTACGTGAACCTCTCGATTCATACGGCTCTTATTGTCCAGTCGATGGTCGAATGCCGATTTGCCAATGCAAGAACAAGCTTGGTTCATTTTTAGCAATTCTACCAAGCCAATGTCCCGCCTTTGTCGGACGATCTCTCAACTTTTTATATTTCCCCCTTGCCCATTTGGCAAGTTTAATATTGAGCAACGAGAATATTGGGTACATTGCCGTTTTGTGATATCGACCGTAATAATTAAACCAACCTTTTAATTTCGGGTTGATCCATCGTGCAATATCTTCAATGGATTTTCTTGGTTGCAATTGTAGGTTCCACGTTCTCATTTCCTGCCGTATTGAATTAGCTGACTTTTTGCTAATCGCTGGACTAAAACTCACAAAGTATTTTCCCTCAGTACTTTTGACCATTCTTGATCTAAATGTGTAGCCAAGAAAGTCAAATTGTCTGTTGGCGTAATCACTTTTGCGATTGCTATCTTTGCAATACACAATTTGTGTCTTGCTAGGATGCAATTTTAGTTGACATTCAGCAAGTCGTTTTTCAATAGCGGCTTTTAATGAGTTAGCTTCTGCTTCAGTTTTGCAGTGAATAATCTCATCATCAGCATAGCGCTCATAAGGGTTTTTCGGATAATTCCGTTTCAACCACTCATCGAGCGCATAATGGGGTATAACTCAAAAAGCGGTCCAAAAGTATACTTTGATGCCCGTAAATTAACTAAAATTCGCCTTATTCCCTGTCAACAATGAGTTTTTTCTTTGCCGAACGGTGTCTTTCACGTCGTT
>MGYH01000017.1:0-9683 GCA_001801665.1 Gammaproteobacteria bacterium RIFCSPHIGHO2_12_FULL_45_12
AGATACTGGATAGTTCTTTTTTATGATATTTCTTTGCATTCATAAATGTTGTAACATAAACATTTCCTGCCACCTTGAATTCTCTGATTTTAATCTTATCTGGGTAAAAATCATATTCATCTTGCGTCATCCATGCAGGTTTATATGGTTTTTCCCAGCTAACAATATGATCATTTTCGCCTAAACGTTCTCCAGATCTAAAATCATAATGTCGCTGACCTTGGCCACGAAATATTCCATCTGCTCCAATTTTAATTAAGTCTGCCATTAGAAAAAAATTGGGAAAATAACGGTCCCCCAATACAATGTCGTCTTTCACGATGCACGTGAGTATGCTTCTCAACAATGACGATTCGCCGGTGCCTTTTCCTTTATATGCCCCAATTGCATAATCAATCACCGTGCCAATAGTGAGAGACATCACTACTACGAATCGAGCAATAGGGAACCCAGCACCTTTTTTCTGATTTTTATGTTGAGGAAAAACCTTTTGATTTTCTTTTGTATCTGACATTTTTGCCGTACTGCCATCAAAAACCTTTAAATCTCGGCCAAATGGTCTCCATTGTACTGGCGTATTTTTCGACGCTTTACTACCTGTTTCTTTTACCAACTCACGAACCGCTTCTTCTGGTAGTCGTTTCCGCGCTTTACAATAAGGGCCTGTGTTTGTGCTAAGCGGCTTTTTCTTTGCGCTTAATTGCTCTACAGCAACACCGGCTACAGCTTTTCTGCACGATTTATCCGTGTTTAAAACCTGTTTGATGAATAAAAATACGGTTTTAATCGGTGTGTACATGCGATCTCGAAATTCACGACATTCACTGAGGATGCTTTGGTAGCGTTCTGCATCCAAGATTTTTGTGAGGGAAATATCACAATTTTCGGCAAGTAAGTGTTGTTTTTGATTTTCAATTTGCGCTACCGTGCGTTTTTTATTAGAATCCATCTATCAGTTTCCTTTTCTACTTGATCCATTTTTTTGACGAAACGAATCATATAGAATTTGGGAACTGATTTCAATTTAAATCATGTAGGTACGCTGCATGCTGCTTCTTAAGGTAGTGCCATTGAAGATCGGGTTGATTTCTAGGGTTAAAATTCGCATATGTTTCTCCTGTTTTTGCATTGATTGCCAACATCGCACCAAGTCCACTAAAGCTGGGCTCCATTACAGCACATGATTTAATTTCCACATCATCACGCTTTCTTAATTGATCAAGGACCTCAATGACTTTATTTCTGCTAGAACTATCGCCACCACGTAAATGTATTTGCAATTTCGATTGAGTATCATCTCTTGCAATATCAATATACTTGGAAAGAGAAGACACATTTGTAAGTGCATCAATATGTGCTATCCCAGCAGTTAATGTTTCAGGATTATAAAACGCAACAATTATGCAAGGTCCTGCGCCCCATGTTCCAACAATATATTGTTGGCTATCAGCATTAGTTATAGCGACTTCTTTTTGAGAAACACCTTTTGCATTCTCAGCTTTAAACTGACCAGCATGATGACTATGACTTTGCCCTACAGCGTTGGCAGTTTTAATCACCATATCATTTTCTTGATTTATTTTTTGTTCTCTTTCAAATTGCTTTAGATCACTGCTAGAGACTTCTGGCGGTTCTAGTGTTGTGCCATTTAGGCTTTGTTTAAGCTGTGCTGATAAATCAGAAGGTAATCGACTTATGATTATTGCCAACTGACTTGGAGAATAATCTGTCTCAAGAGAGGTGAATCCTTTTTCTGTTTTCCCATCAAATTTAAATACAGCAGAATGTTTAGAGTCTGCATCATTAATAATATATTCAGATGTTACCATACCACCTAGAAAACTTTCATAAGGTCCACGATATCGATATTCTGGTAATTGTTTGGCTATTTTCTCCACATTAATGTTAAGTGGTTGACTGAATATTATTTTTGTTGAAGGCATTGGCATCTCCAAGGCAATCTCTTTTAATAATTATAACATATCTGTAAAATAGTTGTTGATTTATTTGTCTAGAGCACCTTATCATCCAGTTTGACGGCTTTCTTTGGTATGAGACAATTAAACAAGGATGAAAGCACTAATTCTGTTTTTTCACTAAATTTGCCATTTACGCCGTTAGGAAACGTCTCTGCCGTGAAGACATCAATCAATGATTGTACATAACTGACGTACTCCCGTGGGACGACCATTTTATCTTGAGGGTTCCAGGCAGCAAGCACAGCTGCTTTAGCTTGTGCTACTTCATCTTTATTTTCTTGTTCTAACTGATCCAGATAAGGCATCATGATTTTGAGCATTTCTATTTGTTTATGCTTGGCTGCCATCTTTAAGGCACTTTCAGCGTAAAACGTTTGCCAGGTTAGTTGGCTTTCAATCACAAGGTTGGTAGGTGGGTCAATTAATAGTAATTCTGGGCAGCGATTCCCGCTGAACATTTCGCGATGGGGGATTCCAAAGGGGGAGATCGCGGTTCTCCCCCTTTTGGTGCAAGCAAAAGCGTGGCTTTTGCGCAGCATAGAAACAAGGAAGCCATTCCCGCGTTCTTTAGCGGGAATGGCTGAATTCTGGGTTTGCATCTAACATGGCTTTGACAGTAACCTTGTCATCATCCACAACCGCTTGCAGAAACGCTGGCATGACTTTTTCAGTCATCAGATAATCGATGAGCAGTAATAAATGATGCCTATCCTCATCAGAAGCATCATCCGCTATTTTTATATTCGAGGCGCCACGTTCTAAGATCTGAACCAGAAGTTCTTTTTCCGCATTTTGATATTTGTTATCAAGATCGCTGAAAAACGGATGAATAATTTCATAAACGACTTCATTAGATGCCCCAAGAGGGGCGGCAGGTTTTGGCATGCAGAACAAACCAAATCCTTCCAGTGCCTTAAACATACATGGGATTACGTTTCCTCTGCTACCAGCCATGCTCACCTCGGTTTGAAATTTTTTAATTAAACCTATTAACTGTGTCATTCCCGCGCAGGCGGGAACCTATTTCTAATTTTACTTCTGTCGCCTATTCAAAATTGGTTCCCGCCTGCGCGGGAATGACACTTCAAGCGGGAATGACACTTCAAGCGGGAATGACACTTCAAGCGGAAATGACACTTCAATAGGTGTTAGGGTAATGGCAACCCTATGATCATTCAGCGATTATATAGCTGTTCTTTGGGAGCGAAGCAACCGTCTTAAAAAATGGGAGAATCCGTTTGTACTGAGTAGCCTAGCGTTTAGTAATACAAATATAACGTTACCTCCATTTCGATTCAGCCCTGTCTTGTCAATGTTATAATGGATTCGTGAAGACCCTAAAAAGATGGGCAACGAGCCCCACTAGGTACCACACGACAGAAGGAGCACTCCTATGAAATCAAGCATCGTGTTTAGCATTGCCTGTCTTGGGCTATTACTTGGCAGCAGTGCCTTTGCTTACTCCATGGAATTTGAAGCAGAACGAAATTCTGAAAATTTTTGTAGTGAATGCCAATGTACGGCCAGAGGCTATTACTATAACGACTGCCTCACCAAGCGAGAATATTGCAAATCATTTGGCAATATTGGCCTGAGATAACTTACGCTTTTGTAATGTGAATATAGGAGAACAACTTCACGACTGTCTCGACACCGGATGTCGTACGCGCCACTTCAATGGCGGCAGTCGCTTGCTCAGGGGGCAGCGTGCCCATCAAAAAAACCGTGCCATTTTCAGTGACCACTTTCACCTGAGTGGCATCGACTATGCTTGATGCAATCAGCCTCGATTTGACCTTGGTGGTGATCCAGGCATCACTTATGCGCGTCAAGGCAGAAGAAGGGCTAGCAATGCTCACCAAATTATACACACGGCGCACATCCGGAATCCGCTTCACCATTTTTTCCGCTTGCGCACGCTGCCAAGGCTCAGGTGCTTCACCCGCCAACAAAACCTCGCCATTCAAAGTCGCAATGGCAATATTGGTGTCTTTAAACCGCTTATCTTCCAGGTTGATCGTATTGTAAGCCTGCAGCGTAATATATTGATCCTTGAAACTCTTTTGCAGACTATGATGATTGTAAACCGCTTGCGCGCCCGTCACCGCCATGTTGGCACAACCCTGCAATCCAATGAGTGTAACCCACATCATCGCTAGAAAACAAAAACGCTGATACAATTTATAATTTGTCAAAACCAATAGTTAAGCCCCAAAACATATTGAAAAGCAGCCGGACTACCCACGTTTGCAAATGAAGCATAAGAAACATAGTCCACCTCACCACGCACGCTCCAGTTCTCCGCAAATTTTGTTTCAAGCCCCAAACCACGCTGAAAACCGGAATGAGTGGCATTTAAATTTGCGCTGGAAAAATGAGAAAATAACACGCCTAATCTGACATACCCCATTAAATATTCATCAAGCGCAAGGCCTGGCACCAAACTGATCCCATAACTATAAGACGTTTTCAGACCAGCATAGCTATTGGGATGATTGTTAATTGGAATTGACGTTGTGCCAGCCTCCATTTCCGCGCCTAAAAAAAAAGCCTCGCGAACAAAGCCGCCATAACCCAGCATTAACCTTGGCATAAACCCTTGATAAGAGGCACCATTTACTGACAATGACTCAAATGACAGAAGCGGACCCGCATAAAATCCCGCATAGGCACTCGTGGCTCCGCTCATCAACAAGACTAATGCAACCCAGACATTCTTAACCACGCCAATTCCTTTTGTTCCACTTTAAAAACAATACTGCAATACTAATGTTTAACTTGCAAGCCAGCCAGCTTATCATATTGATCATTTATAAAATTTTTCCCGGTTTGCCCGCCCTGGCCCACGCTATTAACTTCCCTCGTTCAGTGCTATGCTAATGAATATATAGTAGGTAACTTGGCATAGGTTACAAAGATGAGCTGTCATTCTGAGCGAAGCGAAGAATCTCCTAAAAAATACGAGATCCTTCGTCGCAAAAAACGCTCCTCTGGATGACAGTTGTCACCTAAACTAGGTTACCTACTACAAGCAAAGGACGCTGGCATATGAAACTTCAATCGCGGGTCTTGATTGTCCTTGCAATCATTTGGGCGATTACCTGCTTATTGATTTATGTAGACTCACAGCTAACCCTCAAATACAGTTATCTAAAACTTGAACAAAAATTTGCAGCGGAAGACGCACATCGGGTTCAAAAAGCACTGGACAACATCTTATCCATCCTGAACATCTACAACACCAGCTACTCAGAATGGGACGATCCTTATGAATTCATGCAGAAAAAGAATAATGGCTTTATTGAAAAAAATTATGTTCCCGCCACTTTCCACAGTGGGAAAATTAACTTCTTTTTACTGTACGATACCACTGGCAAACTCTATTATGGAAAAGCTTTTAGTTTAACAACCGATCAATCCATCCCTATTCCGGCAAACCTACTCTCCCTATACAGCCCATCAAACAACACGACATCCTCACAGGATGGAAATGTCCGTCAACTCGGATTTCTCAAAACTCCGCATGGCATCATTGCCTTGAGCGCGCTTCCTATCCTTACAAATAAAGCAACAGGGCCCTCCAGAGGCACCATGTTAATGGGATACTATTTTACCAACAGTCACATTAAAGCCTTGTCCGAAACGGTTGAATTCACTATTTCCATGATTCCCTTGCCCCTCATCAAGGCAACGCCACAGATTCAATCTGCATATCAACATCTTACTACACAACACCCATTTTATTTTGAAGAAAAAAATCATACGATCGCTTATGGATATAGTTTGTTAAAAGACATTTATCAACAGCCAATTGCCTTAATACGCATCGAAATTCCACGCACGCTGTCACTGGAAGGCGCATCCACTATGTATCGCTACCTTGGCATGGTCATTTTTCTTGGCATCATTATTTTAGCCACCCTTTGGTACTTGCTTAAAATTTTTGTGTTAGACCGCATCATCAGTGTCAGCCGCCAGGTTGGCGCCATTTATGCGGAAGGAAAATTTCATCAGCGCGTCATTGCCAGCGGTTCAGATGAAATCAACGACATGACCCTTTCAATTAATTGCATGCTTGAATTAATTGAACTCTCCCAGAAACAACTTAAATACCGCATCACGGTTCGCACCAAAGAGCTGGAAAAACTTTCCTTGTTAAACAGAAACCTGTTTGGCGAAATACAACAACATGAATCTATACAATCCAAATTAAAAGAAGATGAAAAATTTCTGCGGAAACGCGCCTACTATGACATATTAACTGAACTGCCGAATCGGGCTTTCTTTTATGAACTGCTTTCCAAGGAACTTGATCGGGCAAAATCCAACCAGACAGGGGTCGCCATTTTATTTCTGGATGCCGATAAATTTAAAATGATTAACGATACTTATGGCCATGACATTGGAGACAAATTTCTGCAAGTCGTGTCACAACGCCTAAACGCCTATCTAAGCAATACCGATGTGGTTGCAAGACTGGCCGGAGATGAATTTATTTTATATCTTACCGATATTAGCGATATCAAATTAGTAAATAGGCGGGTAAAAGATTTACTGGACAGTCTAACCCAAGTTGTCAAAATTGACTCTGTTGTTATCCATCCCAAATTCAGTATTGGCATCAGCATTTACCCTGACGATGCAGAAACCATTGAAAAACTTGTCTCATACGCCGATCTTGCCATGTATTATGCAAAGAAAAATGAATCTGGCATGTATCAATTTTTTAGCGCCCTCAAAAACAGCCACGCGGCCTTTCCGCTTGAATAGGCCGTTTCACCACCACCATCCGATTGAAATTACCGAGGCCCGCTAGGGAGGGAGTCGCCAGGCGCTAACTGGAAAACAATCGCCCCCATTACCCAATCAACGTGCTGTCGGGATGAAATATTTTCAATGCCGATTTGACGCAAAACACTAGCAACCACTTGCTGTTCTCTAGGAAGTTCAGGCGGAGGTGCGCCAAAAAAAACGAATCTTGGATGCAAGGAAGGCGCGATGCCACTGATTGACCGCAGGGTAAAATTGACATCGGCTAGGGTCAGATTGCGCACACATTCTTTTCCTTCCAAAGTATCCATATGTCTCTCTGCAATACGCCGACAAATCTCGCTATCCTCAACACGACCTGCCAATTTATTTAATAACTCAATTTTCACGAAGACACTAATCGCCTCTCTCACCGGATCAAGAAGCCAAGGAAATTCATAAGAAATAATAACGTTACCTTGAATTTCCTGAAACTCCACTTCCCCCGTTTGAATGCTATAACAGATATAGCCATCAATCGACGTGCTAACATCCTTTACAGGAATGCTATCTTTTTCGTTATCCTTCAAATGAGATTGCCATGCTTCAAATTTCTCAAGATCAACTTCCGCGTAATAAAAGCGGCCGTCCGTCATCTGCAAACACTTGCGGGTCTCCATTGCCACCCCCCGTGATGACTTTTGTCATTTTATAGTTATTACAGTCCTTTTCTTATTATAGCAAAAAATATAGCCAAAAATGGCAAAAGATTACCGCCATGATGACATGAAGTCATCATTTTCTCTGATGAGAAAATAAAACTTTTAAAATACAGTGGGTTATGGTTTAAATTACGGCGTACCCACCCCCTGAATGGAGTCAATCCTGACTTGTGGGTTCACATCCCGCTCGTAATCAATGCCCTCTATATTAAAGCCAAATAGACGGTAGAAGTCATCGCAATATCCCTTTATATCCGCCAACTGCTCTAAATTTTCAGTCGTAATCTGTGGCCACACCGCCGCAATGCGCGCTTGCACATCTGGCTGCATCTCCCGATCATCGATACGAATAAAACCATCCGCATCACGCTCTAGTGGAGTTGACGTATAGAGGTGCTCGATAAATAAACGATAGATTTGCTCAATACACCCCTCGTGCGTTCCCTTCTCTTTCATGATCTTGTACAGCAAGGCAATATAAAGCGGCACCACGGGGATTGCCGCACTCGCTTGTGTCACGACTGCTTTGTCGACAGAAATTAATGCCTCCCCCTTTAACGGCATAAGACGCTTTGTTAATTTATCTGCCGACGCTTTTAAATTTTCCTTGGCTTTGCCTATGGTGCCGTGTTTATAAATGGCATGTGTTAACTCAGGGCCAAGATAAGAATAAGCAACTGTCTTCACACCTTCAGCCAGCAAGTGTTGTTGCGCTAAAAAATCAATCCACATTTCCCAATCTTCACCGCCCATGACAGCAACCGTATTGGCCACCTCTTCTTCTGTCGCAGGTTCAATCAGCACATCCTTCACTTCACCCCGAAACGCATCCACTGTTTTACCTTCAAATGGTTTGCCAATCGGTTTTAAGGTGGAGCAATACACTTGCCCAGTCTTAGGGTCCTTACGACGCGGTGAGGCCAGACTGTAAATCACCAGGTCCACCTGCTTTAAGTCCTGTCGAATCAACTCCGCTGCGCGCTCTTTCATTTCAGTAGAAAACGCATCGCCATTCAGACTTTTGGCATACAACCCTTCCCGATGCGCGAGCGATTCAAACGCGGCTGAGTTATACCAGCCAGGCGAAGCAGTACGCTTGTCGTTTGCTTCCCTCTCAAAGAACACGCCAATCGTTTTCGCACCCGCTCCAAATGTCGCCACAATGCGGCTGGCCAACCCATAGCCGGTAGATGCGCCGATAACCAGCACATTGACTGGACCCTTGACAGGCTTCCTCGACCTCACAAATTTCACTTGATCTTCCACCGCGTTAAAGCAGCCCTCAGGGTGCGCGGTTGTGCAAATGAACCCATGAATTTTTGACTGTATGATCATACTCAAACCTCATTCATTATTAGTAGCGATACCAGCCATTCCCGCTAAAAAACGCGGGAAGGCTTCCTTGTTTCCATGCTGCGCAAAAGCAACGCTTTTGCTTGCACCAAAAGGGGGAGAACCGCGATCTCCCCCTTTGGAATCCCCCATCGCGACCTGTTCAGCGGGAATCGCTGTAGCGATACTCAAATCGGCGCCCAGTTTAACAAAACTTTACTTTAAATGCTAAAAAATTTCCTTTTTAACCTGGTACATCTCCTATAGCAGGTAATCTAGCTTAGGTTACAAAAATGAGCTGTCATTCTGAGCAAAGCGAAGAATCTCCTAAAAAACACAAGATACTTCGTCGCAAAAAACGCTTCTCAGGATGACAATTGCAACCTAAGCCAGGTTACCTACTATAACTAGCCTCTTACAACACACTCACCCTCCCAACCACTTTTGCAATGCATTTGTTACTCAAAAAAATACCGATAAAATGGCTTTCATCTTCACTTTCATCAATCACTTCTACTTTACCGCTGACATTGTTAAACTGATCTCATCTGCGCGAATCACACGCTCAATGAAGCGTAACGCTCATATTGATTAGTAATCACCCTAATAGTTCTATACATTTCTAAATGCTAATGTTAAATTTATTCATTGTTAACAATAGAAAGGAAACTAACGTCATGGCAAAAGCAAGAAGCGCAGCAACAAAAGCTCGTAAGAAACCAGCGAAGCGAGCCGCTAAAAAAGTTGTGAAAAAAGTTGCAAAGAAAGTTGTTAGAAAATCCAAAGCGGCTAAAAAGCCAAAAGTTGCAAAGAAGGCTAAAGTCGCAAAGAAAGCTAAAAAGGTTGTAAAGAAACGTAAAGTGGCAAAGAAACGTAAAGTTGCAAAGAAAACTGTTGCAGC
>MGYH01000017.1:9739-10092 GCA_001801665.1 Gammaproteobacteria bacterium RIFCSPHIGHO2_12_FULL_45_12
AAGCGCTGACTTCGTGAACTAGCGGCCATGTGCCACTTAAAAAAAAGCCCTGCTAGCAGGGCTTTTTTTATGGGCCGCCCTTAGCAAATCAAATGTCATCCTGCCTTCCAATCTATCGTGCTGACCTGACTCTCTTGCAACCGCACCAAACCTGGTACACTGATGTTTACTTGCCAGAGGCTGCGAGCAGTTTCACTTTCATGCTTTTCTTTAATGGATGAATCTTTGAAGTCTGGTGAGTGACAACAACAACTGACATTTCCACAATCTTTTTGGAAACTTTTTAATTTTAAATCTATTAACCGTGTCATTCCCGCAACTGTGTCATTCCCGCGCAGGCGGGGACCTATTTC
>MGYH01000017.1:10104-16765 GCA_001801665.1 Gammaproteobacteria bacterium RIFCSPHIGHO2_12_FULL_45_12
TACATTTTAATCATTTTGCAACCTTCGAGGCACGATCAGGCGCGGGCAACACATCATTGAATTGATTATCTGCACAATATTTATTACAATGCAGCTCAATCTACCAAGAAACATCTGCCATGAAAATTTTATGCGTCATCCCCAGCCGTCTTCAGTCTACGCGTTTACCGCGTAAACCTTTATTGCCCATTCGTGGTAAGCCCATGATTCAATGGGTATATGAGAGCGCTGCACGCTGCGCCCTTCTGTCTGACGTGATTGTCGCGACCGATAGCTCTGAAATTGCCGATATCATCACCCGAATAGGCGGCAAAGTGGCGATCACCGATCCCGACTTACCCACCGGCTCAGAACGTGTCGCGGCTGTGGCTGAGCATTACCCCGAAATGGACATTATCATTAACCTGCAAGGCGATGAGCCCTTTGTCAAACCAGCCATGCTAGAAGCACTCGTCGCGCCCTATTTAGCGGGCGAGACACCTGAGATGACCACGCTCGCCTTGCCACTTGACATGAACCACCGATATCCCGATCCAGGCACCGTGAAAGTCATCACCGATTTAAAAGGTAATGCGCTTTATTTTTCTCGCGCACCCATTCCCTATTTTCGCGCAGAGACACCCGTACCCGTGTATCACCACATGGGTTTATACGCTTTTCGACGCGACTTTTTAATGCATTACAAAACCCTGCCGCAAACGCCGCTTGAAAAAGCGGAACTCCTGGAACAACTGCGCGTACTGGAACATGGCTATCAAATTCGCGTTTGCCTGTCGACTGGCAAAACACTGGAGATCAATACCCGTGAGGAATATGAACAAGCACAACAATTTGAATGCGAGGTCGAGTAAGCATCAGCGATTGACCATTCACTTTGTATGCGTCATGGTCATCAACACCAGAAAAATTGGCTATCTACCCCCTGTTTCAGGTAAGATGTGTCCCCTTTTAACGCACAATATCAGGTGAACCCGTGTCGACTAAACAATTACGCAATATCGCTATCATCGCCCATGTAGATCATGGAAAGACCACGCTTGTCGATAAGCTGCTGCAACAAACAGCGAGCATTTCAAAAAAAGCGACTGGCACCGAGCGCCTCATGGATAGCAATGACTTGGAACGCGAACGGGGCATCACCATTTTGGCGAAAAACACCGCCATTCTTTGGGGTGACTACCGCATTAATATTGTCGATACGCCAGGACATGCTGATTTCGGCGGTGAAGTAGAACGCATTCTCTCTATGGTTGACTCTGTCTTGCTCTTGGTCGATGCCGTAGATGGCCCCATGCCGCAAACACGTTTTGTCACCCAAAAAGCGTTTGCGGCTGGCTTAAACCCCATTGTCGTCATCAATAAAATTGACCGGCCAGGCGCGAGGCCGGACTGGGTCATGGATCAAGTATTCGACTTATTTGATAACCTTGGCGCAACTGACCAGCAACTGGACTTTCCCGTGGTTTACACCTCTGCCTTACAGGGTTATGCCACCCTGGATTTACATCAGAACAGTGACAACATGGAGCCCTTGTTTGAAACCATTGTGAAATACGTGCCTGAACCGGATGTGGAGCCTAATGGTACCTTCCAAATGCAAATCAGCACCCTGGATTATTCGAGCTATGTCGGCATGATCGGCATTGGCCGCATTAAACGGGGGCAAGCGAAAACCAACCTGCCCGTCACCATCATCGACCGTGAAGGCAAAACACGTCAAGGACGCATCTTGCAAGTCATGGCTTATCTAGGCCTCGATCGCTCTGAAGTGCCGCTTGCTGAAGCCGGTGACATCATCGCCATCTCAGGTATCGCTGAATTAAACATTTCTGATACCCTTTGTGATCCCGCCAACGTGGTCGCCCTGCCGCCTTTAACCGTAGACGAACCAACCGTTAGCATGACGTTTCAGGTAAACACTTCGCCATTTGCAGGCAAGGAAGGAAAATTTGTTACCAGCCGTCGCATTCGTGACCGTCTTTATCAGGAACTCTTGCACAATGTCGCGTTGCGTGTCACCGACACCAGTGACCCTGACAAATTTAAAGTATCCGGACGCGGGGAGCTTCATCTTTCCATTTTAATTGAAAACATGCGCCGTGAGGGTTATGAACTGGCCGTGTCGCGCCCAGAAGTCATCACCAAAATGGTTGAGGGTGAAGTGCATGAGCCTTATGAAAATCTGACCATTGATGTGCCCACTGAATTTCAGGGAACCCTCATGGAAAGACTGGGCTCACGTCGCGGCGAATTAAAAAACATGTTATCTGACGATAAAGGCCGCGTCCGAATGGATTATGTGATCCCTTCACGCGCGTTAATTGGTTTTCATAATGACTTCTTAACCATGACCTCAGGCACAGGCATCATGCATCACGTTTTCAGTCATTATGGCGCGGCTGCCAAAGGCGATATCCCGCATCGTCAAAACGGGGTTCTCATTTCCAACCAACTGGGCACTGCGCTGGCTTATTCTTTGTTTAATCTGCAAGAGCGTGGCCGCATGTTAATATCACCGCAAACCGAGGTATATGAAGGCATGATTGTGGGCGTGCATACCCGTGACAATGATTTAGTGGTCAACGTATGCAAGGCGAAACAGCTCACAAACATTCGTGCGGCCGGTTCAGATGAAAACATCCAGCTGATACCACCCACCTTGCTGACTCTGGAACAAGCACTCGAATTTATTGAAGAGGATGAACTGGTTGAGGTCACGCCGATTTGCGTTCGGGTGAGAAAGAAGTTCCTGAAAGAACATGAGCGGAAACGAGCAAACAAATAAGCTTTTTCTCATGAGGCTCCGCTTGCAACAAGTCCAGTCTTTATTCCCTCGTCGTTGCGAGCGAAGCCCGTCATTCTGAGCGAAGCGAAGAATCTCCTAAAAAAACACGAGATCCTTCGTCGCAAAAAACGCTCCTCAGAATGCCTGTTCCGGAGTGCTAGCGCGTTGCATCATTCCCTCGTCGTTGCGAGGAGTGCTTTTTACGACGCGGCAATCTAGTCTTTGACTTTATAGTAACCCAGCGTATAGATCATGCCATTTAGGATTGATCGATTCAATCAGAAGAATTTTCTTTTTTCTCGAACCGCCTTTTATCTGCTTCTCACGGGCAATAGCGCTTTGCATGTCCTCAAGTATTTCATAATACACAAGCGTCTTGCAGTCGTATCGATGGGCAAACCCAGGTGTTAATCCATTTTTATGCTGATAAATTCGCTTGATAAGATCAGAGGTCACGCCCACATACAGCGTGCCGTTTCGCATGGTTGCCATGATATAAATGGCAGGACATTTTTCCATTGTAAATCTCCTTTAGCAATCTATGGTAGCAGCGGCATAAATGGTTGGTTGAAAATAATGACGATGAGTCATGGCGTTTTGTCATGGATAAAGTCAAAGACTGGATTGCCGCGTCGTAAACAGCACTCCTCGCAACGACGAAAGAATAAAGACTGGATTGCCGCGTCGTAAACAGCACTCCTCGCAACGACGAAAGAATAAAGACTGGATTGCCGCGTCGTAAACAGCACTCCTCGCAACGACGGGGGAATAAAGACTGGATTGTATCTATCTGTTTAATACTTTTGCTCAGGCACTTTGTGGAGGTTTCTCAAATTTCCTCTTATTTCTCTGGATGATAAGCAAGATCTAACTCTCTTGCCGCTTTCACTTCATCCAAACGTCGAACGGGTAAGGTATGCGGTGCCTCCTTCAACAAGGTCACGTCCATTTTGGCTTCTTCCAGAATATTGATCATCGCATCCGCAAAGGCATCAATCACTTCCTTTGTTTCCGTTTCAGTCGGCTCAATCAACAGACATTCAGGCACCAGCAATGGGAAATACATGGTCGGGGCGTGAAAGCCATAATCCAGCAATCGTTTCGCTACATCTAACGCGCTAATATGCAAATCTCTGGCTTCATTTTTTAAGGTAATAATAAATTCATGGCTCGCCCGTCGTTTTGGAAAAGCTAAGGTGAACCCGGCCGCCTTCAAACGCGCCAACAAATAATTCGCGTTCAGCGTGGCAAATTCAGACACCCGCTCTAACCCTTCTTTACCTAATAACCGCGCATAAAGGTAGGCACGCAAAATAATCCCCGCGTTCCCCATGAAGGTGGATAAACGCCCAATGCTTTCTGGGCAATCCTTTTCCGTTAGCCAGCGATAGCGATCACCTTCTTTGGCCACGCGTGGGATCGGCAGAAAGGGTAGCAACCGTTCATTCGCCACCACCGGCCCACAACCCGGGCCGCCGCCACCGTGCGGTGTCGCAAAGGTTTTATGCAAATTTAAATGCACCACATCAAACCCCATATCGCCCGGGCGCACTTTTCCAAGAATGGCGTTAAAATTGGCGCCGTCATAATAAAGCAAGCCACCGGCTTCATGAATGATCCGGGCAATTTCCTGAATTTTCTGCTCAAAAACACCGAGCGTTGATGGGTTTGTCAGCATGATGCCTGCTGTCTTTGGGCCAACGGCTTTTTTTAAGGCTTCAATATTCACATTACCATCGGCATCCGTTGGGATTTCAAGCACCTTGTAGCCGCACTGCACGGCTGAGGCTGGATTGGTCCCATGCGCCGCATCTGGCACCAAAATTTCCTCGCGGGCATCATCTTGTCGTGCGCGATGATAAGCCCGAATCATCGCCACCCCCACAAACTCGCCTTGCGCGCCCGCCATGGGTGACAATGAAGTGCCCTTCATGCCGGTGGCTAATTTTAATATTTCCTGCAACTCATACGCGCATGCCATATAACCCTGACTATTTTCTTCCAATGAAAAGGGGTGGTGCTGCAAGAACCCTTCCAGTGACGCCAAACGATGCACGCCGCGGGGGTTGTATTTCATGGTGCAGGAACCAAGGGGATAAAAATGGGTATCAATTGAAAAATTCTTTTTGGATAAATTGGTGTAATGACGCACCACTTGCAATTCTGACACTTCTGGCAAACACGGTGTACTGGTTCTAAGCAATGCGCCTGGAATATCATCCATGACAAACGACGCATGCGCTTTTGGCCATTGCGCCTTGGCAACACGCCCTTGACGCGATAATTGAAAAATCAATTGGTTCGACATGCTTGCTTTCTCCCCTGCAATACCTGGGCGATCTGCTTCGCCAACAATTGAATCTGAGCACTTGTCTTCGTTTCTGTCGCACACACTAAGAGACAGTCGCTTAATTCTGGATAATCTTCCTTGAGCGCATAACCCGCCTGAATGCCAAGCGCCGCGAGCTCATGCAGCACCTGATCAACCGGCTGATTCACTCGCAACACAATCTCATGCCACCAGGGCCCGTCAAACACGACCTTGGCACCTGAGATGGCCGTCAGCGCCATTGCCATTTCACGCGTTTTTTGATGGCTGTTGATGGCGACTTGCCGCAGGCCTTGCGGGCCCATCAAACTCATGTAAATAGTCGATGCCGTCACCATCAACCCTTGATTGGTGCAAATATTGGATGTCGCTTTCGCGCGGCGAATATGCTGCTCACGCGCCTGCAAAGTCAACACATAGCCAGGCTTGCCATTCAAGTCCACCGTACGCCCAACGATGCGCCCGGGCATCTGACGCACCAACGCCTTTTTGCTACATAAAAATCCGTAATAAGGGCCGCCTGATGCGAGCGGAATACCCAGTGGCTGGCCTTCACCGCAGGCAATATCCGCCCCTGTCTGACCCCACTCTCCGGGTGGCTTCAGTAAGGCCATGGCCATGGGGTTCACCACCCCAATCACCAGCATTTTTTGATCATGCGCCCAGTCCGTCAACGCATTAACCTCTTCTAACACACCCAAAAAATTGGGCTGCGCGATAACCAGCGCCATAGCGTCTTCGTTTGCCCATTTATTCAATTCCGCCAAAGACAATTTACCGGTGGCCGGATCATTGGGCACCTCAACAATTTCTATTGCTTGCTGGGAAACAATGGTGTTAACCGTTTTACGGTAATTGGGATGCACACTCCGCGGCATCAAGACGCGAGATTTGCCTGTTTTTCCCTTAAGCCGCACTGCCATCAAGATGGCTTCAGCCAAAGAGGACGCGCCGTCGTATAAAGACGCATTCGATACTTCAAGCGCCATCAGGCTTGTCATCATGCTTTGAAATTCATAAATGACTTGCAGGCTTCCCTGGCTCGCCTCTGCCTGATAAGGCGTGTAGGCCGTATAAAATTCCCCGCGCGCGGCAATATCCCAAACGGCGGCAGGAATATGATGTTCATAGGCACCCGCACCGATAAAGCACAGTAAATCACCATCTTGCTTCGCTCGTTCACGCATGAGCTGGCCAAGCGCCATCTCGGAAACACCCGGAGGAACACCCTCAAGGGACGCCTGACGCAGCGTCTCTGGTATCTCATCAAATAAGGTGTCCACTTTTTTAATGCCGATGGTATCCAGCATTTCCTTAATATCTTGTTCCGTATGAGGAATAAACGGCATTAACCACCCCCGCTAACGTCATAACAAATTAATGCGCCTCAGACGCAACGATTTTTGAATATTCACCCGCACTTAAAAAACCCGGCAAGTCTTTCTCAGCCGGACGGATGCGTATCAGCCACCCCCGACCATAAGGATCTTCATTAATAAGCTGCGGATTCTCAATGACCGCCTCATTCACTTCCACCACATCGCCTG
>MGYH01000018.1:0-24981 GCA_001801665.1 Gammaproteobacteria bacterium RIFCSPHIGHO2_12_FULL_45_12
CGATGTCGATAGCCCCGCTACATTCGATGCTCAGGCGGGTACGACTGGAACCTACGGCACTTTCACTATTAACGCAGCCCGATGTCGATAGCCCCGCTACATTCGATGCTCAGGCGGGTACGACTGGAACCTACGGCACTTTCACTATTAACGCAGCCGGTGCATGGACTTACACCACGGATTCCGCTCATAACGAATTTGTCGCGGGCACGACTTATACCGATACCTTCAATGTCACCAGCTCAGATGGCACAACGAGCAGTGTCGTCGTCAACATCCTGGGTACGAATGATGCGCCGCAATTGGGTGGTGCAACACAAACCCTGAATTACACCCAATATCAGGCACCCATTCTCATCGACAGCGCCTTAACCGTGACAGATATTGACCTGCCCGCGAACTTTAATGGTGGCTTCTTGCTTGTTAATATGGCTGCCAATGGCACAGCGAACGATCAGCTCTACCTTATCCCTACCGGTAGCGGCACCAACCAAATTTCTCTTTCTGGCAACCATGTTAAATATGGTAACAATATTATTGGCACCCTTGATACGCTACAAAATGGGCGCAATGGTCAGCCCTTAAAAATAAGCTTAAACAACAACGCAAGCATAGAAGCCGTACAAGCACTCGCACGTTGCATCTGCTTTTCTAACCATGCTGCTCAGCCCTCAACCCTTGACCGCACCGTGAACTTTACGCTTAACGATGGTAGTGGTACACCCTTAACCAGCATGAAAACAGCCGTCATTAAAATGGCACTCGCACCGATTGCGCCCTCTATCTTATCCATTCCGGAGAACGATAATGGCGGCATGACACCTAAAGAAGCGGCGAATCGCTCCATTGTCAATGCGGGACTGACAGGCACACCGCTTCCGTTATCGGGTTCAGACATGACTAGATCCATTCCACATAGTGCCATCTCGGACATAAACTATGATGACTCCTTTAACAAGTCAGCTTATTCGCTTGCCCGAGAATCAAGCGGTTACGTCTCGCGCGCCGCCCAGGGTTACCAAGAAAACTCTGTTAACGCCATGTTAAACAGCCAGATCAACCCGCCAAGCTGGGCATGGGAACATACACGCAACTTTACTCAATTGCCGCCCATCGTTCGCGCTCTCGCTAGTATTTCTTACAACATGGAGACAAGCTCAGCCAATACCCGTGCTTCTTCTTGGAGCATGCTCACCCCAGCGTCTGAAGCCATGCAAAGCATCAGCCTCCCATCCACCGCAAGCTTTGCACCAGACAGCATTCAAACGCTGCAAAATAATCATTATGATATTGAAAAATCAACTATTAAATCTGTAGCACCCCTGCCCAGCCTGACAGACCGTCTGGGTGATGCCACCAAACAAGCACTGAATAGCAAACCAATCAATCAAGGCGATCTGGAAGTACACCGAAATACGTTTGATCGCCGCCTCAGTTTCGAACAACGGGTAAACGGATTATTGAAAGATTTTGGCATATTGGATAAATAAGCATAAACCTGTAATATGAACAAACAAGACACCGCAACAAACAGGAAATTTTGATTGTAAGGAGACTCTATTTTGCTATCCATCATGATGACGCTCATGTTTCTTGGACTTGGGGTTCTGTTAGTCGTCCGCGAATATCAACATAGACAACTGCATTTGCATTTAACTGAACTTAAAGATGAAGTACAGAAACAACAACAAAAACACCTAGACATTTCGCAAGAGCTGGAAAAATTGAACGGTCAAATCATGGATGAAAAGGCCATGGACAAATTAACGGGCTTGCCTGGCATTGTGATGTTTGAAGACAGGGCCATGCAAATTCTCAATTTCAGCAAACGCTATCATTGCCAGTTTGCCATCATGATTCTTGATATTGAGCAATTCAGCGTGATTAATAATAAGCTTGGCTATGAGGTTGGCGATAAACTTTTAGCCGCTCTCGCAAAAAGACTTAAAGAAGAAATAAGGCAAATTGATACCTTAGCGACACTCGGTAGCGGCAAGTTTATATTCTTATTGCCACAGCTGGAAAAAGGTGAAACAGCCGCCTATGTTGCCCAGCGCATTCAGGATGCGGTGATTCGTTCATTTAATATTGACGGTCAAGCGTTATATATTCGCGCGCACATGGGCATTGTTATCTCAACCACTGATGGAGAAACCATTCCTGAATTATTAAAAAATGCCAGTCACGCCCTGGATCAGGCGAAAAAGCAGAATCAATCTTATCAATTTTATCATCAACGCATCAATGAGCTTGGCAAACGCGAGGTTGCCTTGAAATCCTTCATTCTAAGCAAAGAAATATTTGACCATCTTGATATTCGCTCAGATTGGTATATCAACATGAATAACGCTGAAATACATCTCATGCAAGCATCCCCCATTTTAACTCATCCCCAGTATGGCATCATTGATTACCTAGAACTATCCAGAATTGCTGCTAACGCAAATAGGCAAGAGACCATTTGCGCTTGGTTGCTGAATAAGGCCATTCTGAAATTTCAGCAAAATCAATTAGAGCTTCAAAAATCCGCGCGTCTATTGATCCCTGTTTGCATTCAACAAATTCAGCATGCTTCATTTATGCCTATTCTTACAAAAGCATTACAAGAAAATTATATTAGCCCTCATCAGCTAGTGTTTGAAATTCTGGAAGGATCCACCCGAATTGACATTTCTTCTCTTGAAAAAATGGTCAATGACCTTAGTCATCTTGGTGCTGGAATCAGCGTCAGCATTTTGGGAATGGGTCATTTTGCATTACAGCAGATTACTAAAATTCCGGTCAACTATTTAAAAATTGACGCTTCACTCATAAAAAACCTCATGAATAATCAGGAAAGCAAATTTATTCTCAACATGATGTTCGCACATGCACACGAATTAAATATCAACATTATTGCGGAGGGCGTCAATAATGAAAGCCAGCAAAAATTACTGCTCGCCTTGGGGTGTGAAATCATGCAAGGACCATTAATCGCCAACAACGATTTCATTCCGCCTGAAAAAACGGATGCGATTTAAGGTGAGTGGGCCATCAGATCACTCCAGTCGGCCCCTCCTCATAACCACATCGCGCCCTATTAAGGCAATCGGCTCCTGATAGTCACGAGCTGCTGTTGCAGTTTCAGCCTGTTTTAGAACATGGAATGGAAACTCCAGCTTTCATGAGCAGGTATTTCATCTAAAGTTTGCCTATTCAATTCCCATCATGAACCCTTTGATCACAATTCAATAGCATACCTTGGTGTGAACGATTGCTCTGTAACCCTGACATTTGTAATCTCATTTATTTTATATGACTTAATGCCATCCGTTCTGGACATTCCTTGTGTTAGCTCATAAACATATAGAAGCTGATTGCCGGTCTTGGGTTGTCTTAAAGAGTACGGCTCAGTTAAGCGCGTAATACCATGGTATTCGATTTCAAGAAATAGTCTATTACGTGCGGCGTATCTAATTTGATCTATATGTTTTGAACATGTGGCGCCAACATTTTGCCCGATACCAAGTCTCGTTGCTCGCTGAAGAGTGGTCGCCGGGAAGTGCACTCGTGGCAACGTCATTTCGTTTGATTTGTTGGAGATTGTAGCGAGTGTCGGCTCTGTTCGGTGCTCGTCAATCCACCACGATAAAGCCGGCCTTAGGTCTGAATAAAAACTTTCTACTGGTGCCAGTACTTCTAGTTGATGTCTGAGTTGATCGTCCCAGCCCGCCTTTAGTTGCTTGAAATCTATTTGAGAAATAATGCTTTCTACTGATGGATTTGGCATTCCTATGAAATCAAATTTTTTATTTAATCCCGTTCGCGCAATGTTTGGATTGACGTTCTCACGAAAATTACGGCTAATATTGACGATATCGTAGATGTCTCTTGCTCTTCCTTGTCGTTCGTAGATGGCTCTTGTTTTTTCAGCTAATATCTCGTTCACAGAATAACATCTCATTTTCACGGATGGATTGGGTGCGTCGGTAAATGGATGGAACACATTTCGTATGTCTGGTGTGTCAATAATTATTTCATCATTTGAGATGTCAAATTTAATTCGCTGTTGCGATCGAGAGGGAATGTTTAAAGGTCCTAGATAGGTAAGTTTTGCGATGTAAGTTTTGTTATTTCTTTTGTTTATACTTTCGTTGACTTCTATTTCACGTGTTTTTATGTTGATACCTGCCGTATCGTATACGAGGTCAGCCACTTCATTAAGGGCGTTTTTAATATCGTTCACGCTATATATTGCGTCTTTTTGGACAGTGAAGTCTAAATCTTCAGAAAATCGATACGTTTCAAAATAGCACTTTTTTAAGCACGTTCCACCTTTGAATAGCCATTTAGATAGTTCGGTATTTTGTGATATCCCATATAAGGCCCAGCTTAACGCATAATCTTTTTCTACTGTTGTTGGCAGTAGTTGTAATTCATTTGCCCTAGCAATTATTTCTTGTTTTAAAATCATGAAATGTCGCCTAACGGAATATTGATTCTAATCCCCCACTTGGCAATGATGGGGCCTGTGTTTGAACCATTCGGATCAAGATTAATGATTCCAGTATTAATTTCTGCATGAGCTGTGTCTAAAAATGGTTGGGGAAGGTGCATAATCTTTTCAGCTATGAATCCTAATCGTTTAAAAACAGCACCATGACCTAACTTCTTGGCATATTGAAATAGCACTTCGGGATTGGCGTCCTTGTGCTTCATGTATTCTTTAGCAATGTCTATTGTATGCCGGCCACCTCCAGCAATTACGGGATCATCTAATGCATCTATGACGGTCCTGTGTAGGTCTGCAATCAGTATTGGCGTATTGTCTGACCAGATTTTTTTCGTACCAAATAGATCTTTCTTGGGAATTGTTTTAGTTCTATAGTTTAGCCCAGCAACGATAGTTTCTTTTTTTCGTTGCTTCAGGGAAGTAAAAATAACAGTAGAGTTAAATATCTGTTCTGTTAATTCCCAGTGCTCGGCTGCGGTCCACCCTGAGATATAGCAGGGTGAAAACAATTCCATTGCAATAGACCAGGCATCTTCTGGCATAGGGTTGGCACTTTCGGATCCCAAGGGAACTATGCGGTATATTCCTGATTTTAGGCGTTGTAACCAGCCTTTTTTTGCGAGACGAGACATGACTAGATTGGCAATAGCTCTACTGTATCCCAATTCTCTTTCTAAGTCGGCAGCGCGTATAACGGGCTTTCCTAAGCGACTCATTGTATCTAGGACATGTCTTTCGACTTGACCTATTCCAGATTGAGTTTCAGTATTCTTCAAGCTCATATAATATCATATCCTGATATTGAATGTATTTTAACTATAACTAATAAACAAGGAAAATGCAAATAATATCAATAAATGATATTATTTGCGCTCTCAATATATCTCTATTCGCGCCCCATGAAATCAATGTGTTAGCGTCAACCCCCGGTAGAATGGATTCCATTAAAATGACTTTACTCATGGAAATGAGAATGTCATGAATGTGTAATTATTAGTCGAATACAGAAAAATCATTATTCCAGATGGCTAAAAACTGCTTTTTTACCAGCGGTTCCCGCTAACCTAGCCAACCCCCACCAACAGCCTCCGTAGCGATTTGATTTTCGTAAACTTTTTCGCATTTTTTTGATATTCTAGGGCCATTTTCGATTATGGCTAGGGATTGAACAAAAGTGAAAGCGTCAAGGAAGCATTTGTCCGCTCAAGGACTGTTAACCGTCATTCATCACCATTTTAAGGCAATCCAATCACCCCGCGAGCGTGCGCCGCGATCTAACCCCATCACTCTAACGGATTGCCTGATGTCAGGGCCTGCTGTCTTTGGTCTTAAATTTCCATCTTTGTTAAAATTTGACGAAGGCAGTAATGTATATGACATTATGAGGGGAGGACGTACTAACTGGCGAATTGAAAACAACACATTTAACACACTCAAAAATCAAGACTATCACTTTGCACATCATTTTGGACATGGTTATCAGAACCTCTGCACTGTATTTGGCATGCTGATGATGCTGGCTTTTTTGTCGATCAAGTGCAAGAGCTCAGTTGTCATTTGTTTAAGAAAGCGCGTGCGAAATTTAAATCCCGAACGAGTTTGTGGGCTAAAATACGCGGCATGTTTAACGAATTTTTGATTGAATGCTGGGATGATTTATTTAGTGCGATAGCCTACGGCACCACTCCTATTGTGTTAAGACCCAATACGTCATAGAGGTATTTTTTGCTAATGGTGCGTGATGAACTATAACTTGCAGACCTCGATTTAATTTAACCCCAAAAAATATCCCTTTCCCACCCTTCAAAAAAACCCATCTTTCTAATATCAATATCGGGATGGTCACTAATCAGCGCACGCAAATGCTTAGCCCAGCCACTGCCAGGTGAGATGACATCAAGAAATATTTTCAATATCGCAGCTTGCGCTGAGAATCTACTGTTCTTTTTTAACTGCTGACTATAATCATTTGCAATTAGCGGCTTTAAAGTAAAATTTCTATTCCAGAGCTTACTATGATGCGCACACAAATTACGTAAATACGTCAAAGCATGTAGCCAAGATGTCATCACTTTGTAATTGATGCCAAAATGTCTACAAATTAACTTCTGATTTTCACGATCAATTAAGTTAGCGAAAATCATCGACCATGAACCTAACGGCAACACTTCTGCCACCATCCATACAGCAGGAAGCTCAGGTGTTTGGTACTTGTCGTAATAATGCTTAATAAATCGTTCGCGTTTTTTATCCTGAACAGAACCATCTGGCACTTTATATTGCGTTTCTTTTTTTATGGATTGAATTAAGTCATCATGCCTGAATTTAGGTAGGAATAAGTTTTTATCAAGATACCAATGGGCGCTATTACATTTCAAAGCCAGTTCATTAATCATCACCGTACGGATAGCAATCTCAATTCGCTCTATCGCATCAATCACAAGCAAGCGCAACTTGCGATCAAAAACATAGCAATCTAAAATCTGTTCAAAGGTCGTACCCTTTCGGTACTGCTTCTCGCCATCGACAAGCTCACCCTCAAATTCAATGGCATACCCACAAAAGCGATAGTAGCTGATATAGGACAGGTAATGACGTGCTGTGCCTTTGTCTTGAATAATGACACCCCGTGATGACAGCCGATCTAGCTGATCGTCGATAGAAAGAGGCGGCTTTTCAAATGTGTTATTTTGGTTATTCATAGGCAATAAAAAACCCGTCGGGGTGCGCATTGTAAAGAGGCGTGACGGGTGTTGTTACTAATAGTATAGCAATAGACCCACCCCCCAACAATACCTATCGTAGTTTTTTGTCATTCCTTGTAGTTTGTTGATTAATTGGGGGTAATTTAGCGGAAAATTGTCATTTTTACCACTAAATAATCCTACAATCACGAATAAATGGTCAAAATTTGACTGTCTGATTCCGAGTTATATAGCAAAAACTACAAGTTTTTTCCTATCTCAATATCTCTGGGATCACCCTCATATCCATCAGGATCATTAAAAGGCATGTGAATATATGCATGTTTACAATAAAATCGATAGGCTTCTGGTGAAGATTGAATGCGCAATATTTTTACCCCTTGCTCTTTCAGCCACCGCTCGCATATTTTTAAAAAATCACTGCCTATTCCGCTATTTCGATATATCTCATCAATCACAATAATTCGAAGCGCTGATCCTTTGTCTGGCCACAATTGAATATGAGCATAGCCAATAATTTTGCTCCCTTTATAGAGAACAAAATGAACATGATCTGCATGCTTAAATGTCCAAGTATAAGGATCAGAAATTGGCACTTTATCAAAAAAATATTTTTGACGAAGCTGCCGCACAGCCTGCCATTCTCTATCAGTTAAAGCTTGTACAACTCGAATTCCATCAAAGCCAGTCTTGGCATCAATAGATGCTACAAACTCATCTTTACCCATAACGTAACTCAAAATGTCATGAGGGAATTTTAATGCTAATTCTTTTTTCAGATCACCATAAGCATCTCTATCATCAGAATGCGCTATCATCCAATCACGAAATTTTAAATACCTTTCTATTTCAGGATTACCCTCTTCATAGACATGCACATTATAAGTTCTATTATCACCACCTTTTTGAAAGTATCGCCTAAAGAGCATGCCAAATTCACCCTTAGCCACATAACCAAGCTTCTCCATCGCAGCGTTAGATTGATCTACTTGTACTATGTTTTTAACAACCGGCAATATATCAATAATTGGTTTAGCAGCTAGACCTGGCACGGCTGTTGAACCTATATGATGAACCGTTATGCAATTATCTCCTAAAGCTTGCTTAATAAGCTTGGCTTCAGCTTCAAACATACTTGACCATTCATTTCTATGCGAAACAACCTCAATAATTCTTGTCATAACAATTCATACCTCTACACATGAAAGACTAACCACCCTCTCTTGCAAGCTCTAATATTTTTTTAACAAACTCACCCTTAGCATCAGTGTATTGTTCTCGATCAAAAGTATGTTGTTGCGCCAATTCAATCTTTAGCTGCTCATATTCCTTTGCCACCTCTGGATGGGAAATCAAATAGTCCCTAAAAACAATCTTCCCCTCCCAATGTTTTGATGTTGGCTCAAAAATATGAATATGATGCGTTCGTTTTTCACCAAATGGCGGTATACCCCTCACAAAAAACATGCGCTCAGGGTCTGGATTATCAGCCCAATATTCATAGCCCAATTTCTGTAATGCGGGCACAGCAATCACTTTCATTTCGTCCAGTGATCTTCCAGCAACATGAATATCAATAATTGGTTTTGCGGATAATCCTGGAATAGCAGTGCTGCCGACATGCTGAATATCAATCACGCAATTTTTTGGTAAAGCTACTCTGACTTTATCAATCTCATCTTGTGCTTGATGCGGCCATTCCTGATTGTATGGGACAATCTCAACATGATCTTTATCGAGCACTTCTTTATTATCCATAACAAAGTCTTCAACTGTCATTGCCCAATGTTCATGACCACGCCATTTATTATCAATCTTTAAATAACGCGGTGAAAAGCCCTCACATCTAAATCCATTTTTCTTTACCAACTGGATTGATCGTGTATTTTCAGGCTGAATATTTGCTTCTATTCTGTGTAGCTCGAGCTCATTAAATGCTTTTTCTAGCACTAACTTCAAGCCTGCACTCATATAACCTTTACTTGCATAATCAGCTACGACATAAAATCCAAGAAATGCATTTTGAAATAACCCACGTACAATTTCATTAATATTAAAAACACCAGCAATATTGCCGACACTGTCACAAACAAGAAAGCTTTTCTGATTTGGCTGTTGATAGCGCTGAAAATAATCATCAAAATCTTTCTCAGTGACTGGCGCCTTTACCCAAGGATGATGTAATGATTGGCTGCGCTTCATAGCAGAAATAAATTCTTCTCTATCTTCAATTTTTGGCTCACGTATAACTATTTCATTCATAAAATTTTCTCGCTTATGATAATGCAGATAATATAAACTCCAACCGCTCATTTACCGGCACCTTAGGTAACTCAATAATCCGATAACCAAATCAATGCCACAAGATGGATTGATGGTTCCCCTGGGCGTATCAATAGGATTAGTAATAATGTTTTCCAACATCGCTATCACTTTGGGGTCGTGATAATGTTTTTTAATGTCCTGTAGCAATTTAACTTAGGTATTGATGCATAAAAAGACTTGATATCCACACGTAACAAATACTTTGGTTTTTCTTCCTCCAATATTTGTTTAATACGCTGAGATGCATATTTAACACCTGTTGGGCCATTAAGGTGATAGCAGTTTGGGTTCATGACATTTTTGAAGGTCGGCTTTAACTGCTTCAATAAAATATGTTGAAAGATGCGATCTGAAATATGCAACTGATCAACCACTTCATCCGGAAAGTAGTTGCGTTTTATGCAACGTGGGTCATAAGCGCCATCAATCAAGGCTTGAATGCCCTTAGGAAGCCATTCATCAATTTCTCTTGCCATGAAGTGCACATCATGGTTGTGGTTAGCATGCTTTTTCTGCCGGTGGATTTTGGCAAAGAGTTTTTTGCCTATCTCAAGCATGTTGTCAGCATCCCAACGTTTCATCTTATTCCTTGGCTCCAGAGCAATGGCATCACAGCCTAATTTTTCTAATATAGTGCGCATCTTTTCACAGCTTAGAAAAGGAATGCAATATTTACTTAATATATTACGCCTTTTCTGATGTCCTTGCAGGTGGCTTGTGTGAATTGTGTGAATTCAAGCGTGTTACGCAGCTCTGCCGCAAGGACACGGAGAATCACATCAGGCCTTTAGCCTTGGGTAGGAAAAACTGGATGTTCACAGGGACACCAGATAGTGCTAATAAGGCGGCACTGCTGTATAGCCTGATTTTGACCTGCAGAATGAATAGCATTGATCCACGGGCTTATCTTGAATATGTCGTCAACAAAGCCAATGCAATGCGGCGCGGGGATATATCGTCAATGTCGCTGCTCCCGCAGTTTATCGATAAAACACTCCTGACATCCTGAAATAAAACACTTTTACTAGGCTGGGTTTACCCCAGTATGACGCATTTTGCCGGAGAATGGCGGGGAATTGTAGGTGGGATTATTGGGCCTTTACTTTGAACCCTTTATGAACCCTTTGAACCCTTTACACTGAGCCCTTTAAGCAATAGGTAAATCCTCGGCCAGTAGTACCTTTGGAAATTAAAATCCCCTTTTCTTTCAACTCATTTAACTCTCTCGTAGCTGTACTCTTGGAGACATCAGCTATGGATTGATACTCACTATTCGTAATACTGCCAAGCTCTTTTATATAATCAACAGCCTCGAGGCATTTTCTAGGGTCTGTCGTCAATTACCCAGCATGAATTTCGGACCATGTAGGGCCCTACATTATCCGAAATTCATGCTGGGTAATTGACGGCAGGCCCTAATTCAGCCAGTCATGAATAGTTTTGGCTAACGAGACAACTGACTTTTTCTTTAAGTAAATACCAATATGACCGCCCTGAATGATTTTTTGTTTATAATTTTTGGAATTTATCCACTTATTCAAACCCCGTGAGGCACTGACAGGGACAATATGATCATCGCGAGCCATGACATTTAGAATGGGAATGGCGATTGATTTCAAATCAACGGCCTCTCCATCGAAACACAAGCCGCCCTCGATGAGTCTATTTTCATGATAAAAAAAACGAAGAAACTCACTAAAGGCTTTGGGAGGCTGGTCTGGCGAATCAAGCAACCATTGCTCGACCCGCATGAATTTATCTACCCAAACCTTATCTTTTATTTTATCCGATAAAATTAAATATTTTTTTCCAGACAACTCAAATGGCTTTAACAATGTAAAAAAATGGCGAATCCATTGCCCTGATATATTGGTTTTGGCTGTCGCTATTTTATCAAGGTCAAGATGAGAAATAAGTTTGGCAACCGTATTATCGTGTGTATGAAAATGAATGGGTGTCGAGATCAACACCAGTTGATGCAGTGTTTTTTTCAAAGCGGCATAGCATAAACAAATTAAGCCGCCCTGACAAATGCCCAGCAAATCCAGCGTCAAGTGTTGGGATTTTTCCAGCACCATAGACACGGCATGCGTCAAATAATCCGTCACATAACAAGCAAATGAAATATCCATGAGAGAGACGGGCGGATGCCCCCAATCCAGCAAATAGATATCTCGATGACGCTTAAGCAATTCGCCTATTAATGAATATGAGGGTAATAAGTCCAACACATCCGGGCGATTGATGGTTGCAAACACAATCAATAACGGCTTACCCGTAGAATCAGACTGGGTTGCCTGATAATGATAAAGTTGACAGGGGCCAAACTCACTCACCAACTGGCGTGAATATAATGCCGCGCCGTTTTTAACTGACATCTTCTTCATTTTTACGCATCATGGGTGCTTGCCAGTACTGCATCATGTCATTCATCATCGCCCCATAGGCCTCTTGAAATGAAGAGGATTGCAAGGATTTTTGATATTCGCTCTGACAGCAATGCAACCATAATTCATAAAGCTCTTTTGGATCTTTGATGGGATTATCTTCTTGCGTGCGCTTTATCCACTCGCCGAGCATGACATCACAAGCTTTCTGACAAAGTGTCAGCATTTGCTGCCAATAAGTTTCCTTATTCTTCTGCAGCCCCGGAAACGGCATGGCCTGCCATTGATTTTTCAGCACCTGAATTAAGGCCGACATTTTATCCCTATTGTCAGAGGGGTTAACAAACAGATTTTCATCTGCCGCGGAAAAAAAAGCCGCGCTTTGTTTCATCCATATGTCATACCACATTTTCTCATTCATCATGGCTCCTTTTATGTTTATTTAAAACGGCTAACGCACACGAAGCTGTACTTGAAAAGATGTCATTAATATGGCTCATTAAAACCGGTACTCGCGCACCCAGTAATAATCCGGCATTATGCGACTCTGCTAAATATTCCAGTTGCTCGGCAAGAATATTTCCCGTTTCAACACTGGGCACGACCAATATATCGGCATCGCCAATGACCGGCGATTCAATCCCTTTCGACTTCGCCGTTTCAGATGAAATGATATTATCAAATGTTAATGGCCCATCCAGAATGCCGCCGCGAATTTGCCCTCGCTCTGCCATTTTGCAAAGCGCCGCGGCATCCACCGTTGAACGCGTATTATAATTGACGGTGTCAGCACCTGCCAGGATGGCCACTTTCGGTCTGGCCACACCTAATGCCTGCGCAAAGTCAATGGCGTTTTGGGTAATTCCGCGTTTCACATCAAGATTGGGGTTCATGTTAATTAATGTGTCGGTCAGAATAAGTAATTTGGAATAGGTTGGCACATCCAGCACTGAAACATAACTCATCGCTTGATCTGTCAGTAACCCTTTATCTACCTTCTGCATGGCGTGTACCAAATCTTCTGTTTTGGCACCGCCACGCACTAACATGCCAACCTCGCCTGCCCGAGCCATCATGATTGCCTTTATAATGGCGGCATGACTATGCTCAACATCGACTAACTCATATCCGCTGACATCGATTCCAGCTTCTTTGGCAGCCGCTAAAATCAACGCCTTCTGCCCAATCAAAACAGGCTCGATCAACCCTGCCTGACAAGCATCATGAACGGCTACCATAATTTTACTGCGAATGGGGTGAATCACGCCAGCACGCAATGCGCCCAGCTTTTTGGCTTTCACCAGACAGCCATTAAAAAGCGATTTTGTACGACGTAAACTAATTTCCGGCAACTCTGCTTTGAGGCGGCGAATTTTCTTGCTTGGCGCAATCACCTCAGCCTGACCTTCCATGACAAGCACATTTTCCTGGTTGACGCATTGACAATCAAATAACACTCTCTTCTTTTCAGGCTTCATTTCCGTCACTGTCACTTTGACGGTGACCGTATCCCCAATGCCAACGGGTTTCTTAAAACGCAAGGTTTGGCTCACATAAACGGTACCAGGCCCTGGCAATTGCGTTCCCAGCACGGTTGAAATTAATGCCGCACCCCACATGCCATGCCCAATAATTTTATGAAACATATCACTTTGCGCATATTCCACATCGACATGCGCTGGATTGATATCACCTGACATGATGGCAAAGACTTGAATGTCTTTTTCAGTGAGCGTACGCGATAGTTCGGCGCTCTCGCCAACGTTTAGTTCGTCGTATGTCTGATTTTCCAAATAGTCCATGACGAGCTGCCTTTCTTCCTGTTACCATCCTGACGTAAACTGTCATTATAACATATAGTAGTACTAAATCGCACACTCAGCGTAGGGTGGATTAGACGCGCTTTTTGCGTCGTAATCCACCAAAAATCAATGCTACACCCGTAAGCCTCAGCCATTCCGAAAAGACAAGACAGGAGGAAACAACATGAGCCAATATAAAAGGCATTATCAGTCAGGCGGCTATTATTTTTTTACGTTGGTTACTTATCAACGATCCCCTATTTTTTCCATTCCTGAAAAGGTGGAACAACTTAAAATGGCGATTAACAAAGTAAAGAAAAAATATTCGTTCTCTTTAAATGCCATGGTGATTTTACCTGATCATCTGCATTGTCTGTGGAAATTACCAGAAAAAGACAATCATTTTTCAATGCGATGGCGGTTAATCAAGCGCTATTTTTCAATGGAGATGAACGCATCCGTTAATCATCGCAAGGAAAAAGAAGTTTGGCAGCGACGTTTTTGGGAGCATGCCATTCGTGACGTAAATGATTGGCAAAAGCACATGGATTATATCCACTACAATCCTGTACAGCATGGACTGGCACAAATGCCATCTAATTGGGAACATAGCTCATTTAACTATTGGGTTGGAAGAGGACTCTACGAAAAAAACTGGGGTTCAATGGAGCCTCTTATGTTTGCAGGGC
This sequence comes from Gammaproteobacteria bacterium RIFCSPHIGHO2_12_FULL_45_12, assembly GCA_001801665.1. Taxonomy (GTDB): domain Bacteria; phylum Pseudomonadota; class Gammaproteobacteria; order DSM-16500; family DSM-16500; genus Aquicella. The sequence continues at coordinate 14,401 of MGYH01000018.1, forward strand.
TAGAAAAAGCAGAATGAAGCTTGATTTGCTACCCTGACATCAGCACATTTTTCCACTTTGATTTGGTGGATTACGACGCAAAAAGCGCGTCTAATCCACCCTACATTTGCTACACTCGCTTGGTGGATTACGGCAAAAACCGTCTAATTCGCCCTACGCTGATTAATCCACCCTACATTTGCTTCCCTGACATCAGCACATTTTTCCAGTTTGCCTTGGTGATCAAGCATAGCCATACCATTGATCAAGCAATGCATAGAGTTCTTTTATGCCCATATTGTTGAGCGCGGAAAAGAGTTGCAGTGTCAGTGGCTGGCCAGACGCCCCCACCGCCTCCTTGACCCGCCGCAAGGTGGCTGCCGCGGCTGATTTGCTTATTTTATCTATTTTATTCAACAAGATATGTACTGGCAGCCCACGCTGATGGCAAAAGGAGAGTAATTGAACGTCCAGCTCCCGCAGAGGATGACGACAATCCATAATTAAAATTAATCCTTTCAATGACTCGCGTTCACAGATATAACTATCCACGGTTCGCTGCCATTTAAGCTTCGCCGCCAAAGGCACCTTGGCATAACCATACCCTGGCAGATCTATTAACCGTCTGTCATCATCCAGTGTAAAGACATTAACCAACTGGGTGCGCCCGGGCGTTTTACTCACCCGCGCTAATCCTTTATTCTGTGTCACGCGGTTAAGCACACTGGATTTACCGGCATTTGAACGTCCAACAAACGCGATTTCGATGCCTTGATCAGGCGGCAACTGCACAATGTCTGCCGCGCTTAGTAGAAAATGTGCTTTTTGGTAATTATTTTTCATTTTATATACATCGCTAATGGCCACTATGGAAAAAGACATGATACTCAATTCACTCAATCCCGCACAGCAGGAAGCCGTCAAAGCACCACTTGGACACCAATTAATTTTAGCCGGTGCCGGTAGCGGCAAAACACGCGTCTTAACGCATCGCGTGGTCTGGCTGGTCGAGCAGGAAAAAATATCCCCTTTCAATATTTTGGCCGTGACTTTCACGAATAAAGCCGCCCATGAAATGCGAACCCGCATTGAATCCATGTTGAAAGTACCCGCACGCACCTTGTGGATTGGCACCTTTCACGGCCTGTCACATCGTATATTACGCGCTCACTGGCAACAGGCGGGCTTACCGCAATCGTTTCAGATTTTAGACTCAGATGACCAATTCCGGATGATTCGCCGCGTCATCAACGCGCTCAAGGTGGATGATGATAAATTTCCGCCCAAAGAAGCGCAATGGTTTATCAATGCTCAAAAAGAAGATTGTCGTGACCCAGGCCAGGTTGAACCGCGAGACTACACCGACCAGACTTTCATTAAAATTTATCAAGCCTACCAGGATGCCTGCCAACGCGCGGGTGTGGTTGATTTTGCTGACTTGTTATTTAAAACGTATAAACTATTACAAACCAACGCTGAATTGCGTACGCTGTATCAAACGCGCTTTCGCTCTATTTTGGTCGATGAGTTTCAAGATACGAATGCCATGCAATATAACTGGTTAAAGTTGCTCGCGGGTGAAAAAAACGCTGTCATGATTGTGGGTGACGATGATCAATCTATTTATGGATGGCGAGGCGCGCGCATTGAAAATTTACATAAATTCTCAATAGATTTTTCCGGCGCCAAAGTCATTCGCCTTGAACAAAACTATCGCTCAACCGGCACCATTTTAAAAGCAGCCAATGCGCTGATTGAACAAAATGAAGGGCGCATGGGCAAAGAACTCTGGACAGATGATGCGGCCGGTGAGCGTCTCACCGTCTATGCCGCATTCAATGAAGCAGACGAAGCTTTTTTTATTGTCAATCGGATTCGTGATTTACTTTTAAACCAGCATAATTTACGAGAAATGGCGATACTTTATCGCTCAAACGCACAATCTCGCGTGCTGGAAGAAGCACTCATGCAGTTTGGCATCCCTTATCGTGTCTATGGCGGCTTACGTTACTTTGACCGCGCAGAAATCAAAGACGCACTGGCCTATCTACGTATTCTTGCCAACCGATATGACGACCCCGCCTTTGAGCGCGTCATCAACACACCCGCTCGCGGCATTGGTGATCGCACCCTCTCAGCCATTCGTGAACAAGCTAAAGCCACCGATGCCACGCTGTGGCAGGCACTGGAAGCGTTAATCAACCAGAAATATTTTTCACCGCGCACTGAGTCGGCTTTAAATGCTTTCATCGCCTTAATCAACAGCATGGCTGCAAAATCAGAAACCCTTGCGTTAAACAAGCAAGTTGAACTGATGTTAAATGCAAGCGGTCTCATGGATCATTATCGAAAAGAAAAAGGGGAAAAGGGCTTAACACGACTTGAAAACCTTGAAGAACTGATCAACGCCGCACATCAATTCACACAAGAAGGCATTCAAGATGAAATGCCGCCTCTTGCCGCGTTTTTGGCTTACGCAGCACTTGAATCAGGCGACGATCAAGCCGACACTTATGAAGATTGCGTGCAATTGATGACAATGCACTCCTCCAAAGGTCTCGAATTTCCCGTTGTTTTCATTGCGGGCTGCGAAGAAGAGTTATTTCCACATTACATGTCCATGAGTGACCCGCACAAGTTGGAAGAAGAACGCCGCCTGTGTTATGTTGGCATGACACGCGCCATGCGAAAACTTTTTATGACTTACGCTGAAAATCGACGCATGCACGGACGTGAGTCTTATCATCGCGCGTCTCGTTTTTTACATGAAATCCCAGCCGCGTTAATTGAAGAAATTCGTTTTCGCACCAAAGTTTCACGGCCAGATACAAACAGGACAGGCTATCAGCCCCAAGCGATGGGACGGTTTCGCATTGGACAGGAAGTGAATCATCGCATTTTTGGTGATGGGACGGTACTTGACTGCGAGGGCGATGGTGATGACATGAAAGTGACTGTCCGTTTTGCTAAAGTGGGGACAAAAGTATTAGTCGTCAGCTACTTAACGACAAAATAAACGCTTATTTTTTTGGATAATGGGCTTTGTTGCATCATTCGTCGTTGCGAGGCCGCTTTTTGGCCGAAGCAATCCAGGACGTCGTCAAAAATCATGATATTGCATACATTCTGGATTGCTTCGTCGCATAAAACGCTCCTCGCAACGACGATTCTGCTCCAAAAATAATTTATGCAACAATGCCTGGATAATGGCAAACAGAAAAGGCAACGGCCAGGATCAACCCTATGTATCGTCTGATTAAAAAATATTTATTTTCGCTTGAGCCTGAACAGGCACATGATATGGCCTTAAATTTTTTGCAACTTGCTTATCAATACGGCTTATGGCGTTTTTTTCGCAAAGTGCCCGCGCACCCCTGCACCTTGATGGGCTTAACCTTTCAGAACCGCGTTGGATTGGCAGCCGGATTTGATATCAATGCCGATTATCTTGACGCATTAAGTAAATTGGGCTTTGGATTTATCGAAATTGGCGGTGTCACGCCTAAACCACAAACAGGACATGCCCGACCACGCATTTTCAGATTAACCTTGCAAAAAGGCATCATTAATCGTAAAGGTTTTGACAACAAAGGGGCAGATTACATTGCAGAACAACTGGCCCAAACAAAATATCGCGGCATTTTAGGCATTAATCTTACTAAAAACCGTGACACACCCAATGCGCATGCCATTGACGATTACCTGACTGGCTTTCGTAAATTGTGGCCTTATGCAGACTACATCACCATTAATATTTCATCACCCAACACACCTCAGTTACGTGACATGCAAAAAGGGTCTTTATTGAGTGACCTGCTATCCGCCATGAAACAGGAACAAACTGCCATTCAGGCCAATCATCAAAAATACATCCCGCTGGTGGTGAAAATATCGCCGGACTTATCTGACGATGAGCTTCACGAATTGGCCATGCAGCTTCTTAAATATAAGATTGATGGCGTGATTGCGACCAATTCTTCCATCAGTCGTGACGGTGTTGAAATGTCCCCCTATGCCAGAGAGGCAGGCGGCTTAAGCGGCCAACCCTTGCAAGCACGCAGTGCCCGCATCACCCGACAACTGAAAAAAATACTTGGCCAGCATATCCCCATTATTGCCTCAGGCGGTATCATGGATGAAACCTCTGCGCGTGAGCGCGTTCAGGCTGGCGCACGATTATTGCAAATTTATTCGGGTTTTATCTATGAAGGCCCCGGCTTGATTCGCCGTCTGGCGAATATTTAAGGTAGGCAACGGCGCCACTTCATGAGTGGCTGCACTGCTCACTTAACACGTCATAAGGATTCGAAACATTCGGTAATTCAGGAGCGTTAGCCTCATTTTTCGAAAACAGGCTATGATCACCATATGCTTTCTTTTGAATACCTTGCCCTTTTTTCCTTTTATTTCGAACAACCGTCCATTCATGACCCTCATGAAAAGGATCAGCCTGCTTATCTGAGCCAGAAAGCTTAATATTCGCTGTTGTAATTAAAATGTTTTTTTCCGCCTCTTCCTCACTCGTTAATTTCTCGCCTTGGAATAATTTTAAAATATCGTTGCTCTTAAGATAACGCCCTTCTTCAAACGACATCTCCAGTTTCAACAAATGAGCACCTACATGTCTCGGATCAATCTTCAGGATGGTTTCCAATGTCCCTTTTACCATATTTCTAATTTGCAGGGCATCCTCCTCTTTCCAACGGTTTAGAATGGAATCACGGTAATATTTTTTTAATATAGTGACATAGTTGTCTAAAGGGTCGAAATCGGGAAAATCCTGATTGAGCAGATTCATTTCAGCTTGGTTATAAAAGTGACCTTCATCCTCCTGGTCAAGGTTCTCATCACCCCCCCTCTCTGCCACATCTTGTCTGAAAACTACCCTTTTAAGCCATAACCAAGCCTTTATAATGAATTCCAGCATCGTCTCGCACCTCATCCTTAAAAATAAAAAGTCATTCCACGGTCACTGACTTGGCCAAATTCCGTGGCTGATCTACATCGGTTCCCTTCAACACAGCAACATGATATGCCAGCAATTGCAAGGGTATGGTATACAAAATCGGCTGTAGCAGCGCATGCATTTCCGGCATGGCAATCACATGTGCGTCTGAAAACGCTTCTTGATGGAATAAATGCACCTGATCTGTCAACACATATAACTTGCCGCCCCGTGCGCGGACTTCTTGCAAGTTTGACAAGTTTTTTTCAAGTAACGCATCGCCTGGTGCCGTTGCAATGACCGGCATATTTTCATCCACCAACGCTAACGGCCCATGCTTTAATTCACCGGCCGGATACCCTTCAGCATGAATATACGAAATTTCTTTCATCTTCAATGCGCCTTCAAGCGCGATGGGATACAAACTGTTACGGCCTAAAAAAATCGCGTGTTGCTTATTCACAAAAGCGCGCGCCCAAATGCCAACCGCCTTATCCTGCTGCAACACTTTTTGCGCCAAACGCGGCAATTGATGTAATTGCTTCACCAGCTCACTTTCAAGCTTAGCGTCCATTGCGCGGGACTGCCTTAACACCAATGCAAACAAAAACAAGGCGGTTAATTGCGTGATAAACGCTTTTGTAGAGGCAACGCCAATTTCCACCCCCGCCTGTGTTAAAAAGTGCAACGCTGATTCTCGCAACATGGAACTGCCCGCCACATTGCAAATGGCCAGGGTGCTCAAATAGCTCATCCCTTTCGCCAATCGCAATGCGGCCATCGTATCAGCCGTTTCCCCAGATTGAGACAATGTCACAAACAAACTATTTTTGGCTGGCGCAATCTCACGATAACGAAATTCACTCGCCACCTCCACCGTACAGGGAATGTTAGCCAATGTCTCTATCCAGTATCGCGCTACCAGGGCAGCATGATAACTTGTGCCGCAGGCAACAAAATGAATATGCTCTGTTTTGGAAAATATCGCGGCTGATTTTGGGCCAAAAATAGCTGGCAGCACCTGCTCTTCACTCACACGCCCATGAAGACACGATGCCATTGCCTCAGGCTGCTCCATGATTTCTTTTTTCATAAAATGGCGATAGTCGCCGCGCTCTATCGAATCCTGATTAATGCTCAAGGTATGCTGCTCACGCGTCACCAATTGATGGTTCTTATCATAAATTCGGATGTTATCAATGCTAATATCCGCCACATCATGATCTTCCAGATAAATAAAGGATTGCGTGACCGACAATAAGGCCAGCGGATCTGAAGCCACATAATTCTCACCCTGACCTTTCCCAATCACCAGAGGGCTGCCCTGGCGCGTCACCAGCAAACGACCTGGATGCCGCCTTGAAATCACGCCAAGCGCATACGCACCCTTTAGTTGCGACAACGTTTCACGTATGGCGGCCAACAAATCCTGACTTTTTGCATAATGTTGATGAATGAGATGCACCGCCACTTCCGTGTCTGTCTCTGAGTGAAACGCATATCCTGCTTCTTGCAATTGTTGTCGTAATGCCGTGTGATTTTCAATAATGCCATTATGTACCAGAGCAAAATCATCATTTGACACAAAAGGGTGTGCGTTATTTTCTGTCGGCGCGCCATGCGTTGCCCAGCGCGTATGAGCAATGCCGGTATGCCCCATCAATGGGGTGTTTTTCATTGCATTCTCCAACTCACGCACTTTACCCACCACCCGCAAACGCTGCAATTGCTGCGCTGCATCAATCACCGCGATACCAGCAGAATCATAACCTCTATATTCCAGCTTCTTTAAACCGTTTATCAATAATGAGGCCACTGATCGTTTTGCCACCGCACCCACAATTCCGCACATATAAAGTTTTCCTGCTTAACAAGCTTGCCTGATTTATTTTGACTCTTTCACGGGACGTTGCCACTCTATAATGGTGCGCTGCTCTGCACGCGTCAACGTCAACTGATGCGCGGGTGCATCTTGTGTGATGGTTGAGCCCGCTCCAATGGTTGCGCCCTCACCCACCGTGATCGGCGCCACCAATTGCGAGCACGAGCCAATAAAGGCACCGTCACCAATGGTGGTTTTAAACTTGTTCACGCCGTCATAATTACAAGTGATCACCCCCGCACCCACATTCACCCGCCGACCAATTTCACTGTCACCCACATAGCTTAAATGATTCACCTTGGTGCCTTCGCCCAGCACACTCTTTTTAATTTCCACAAAATTACCAATATGGGTATGCTCGGCTAACCGAGTGCCCGGACGTAAGCGCGCAAAGGGGCCAATCTCGGCGTCATTTGCGACCATTGCGCCATCAATCACACTGTTCGCCTTCACCATCACCCGATCCCCCAGCACCGCATCACGAATAAGACAATTTGGGCCAATGGTACAGCCATCCCCAAGCACCACTTGGCCTTCCAGAATCACATTCACATCAATGGTAATATCCTTGCCCACTTGCAGGATGCCTCTCAAATCAAACCGTGCCGGATCTAACAAGGTCACTCCCTGACGCAACAGGTTTTCTGCCTGTTGCCGCTGATAAAAACGCTCCAGAAAAGCCAACTGTACTTTATCATTCACGCCTAAAATTTCTTCCACGACCGCCGGCTTAACATCATGCACGACCACCCCGTCTTTCACGGCCAAGGCAACGATGTCCGTTAAATAATATTCGTTTTGTGCATTTTGCTTATCCAGCCGTGGCAGCCATTTTTTCAAATAAGCTGCCTGACAAAAATAAATGCCTGAATTAATTTCATGAATGGCGCGCTCTTTCTCTGTCGCGTCTCTTTCTTCCACAACCGCAACAATACGCTGCTTCTCGCGCTTAATCCGCCCATAACCTTGAGGCTGCGCCAACATCGCCGTCAACATGCCCAGTGATTTTTCTTTGGGTGTGGTTTCAATCAACTTTTCTAAGGTCGCCTCACTTGTCAGCGGCACATCGCCGTAGAGCACTAACACATAGTGATCATCTGGAATCGCTGGCAACGCCTGCAAAACAGCATGACCCGTGCCCAATGGTTCGGCTTGTGTGATCCATCTTACCTCGTCATGCAGTTTCGCTTGCAACACATGGCGTTCATGCCCACACACGACCATCGGCACTTCATTAGGCGCAATTTTTCTGGCGAGTGCGATCACGCGTTCAAGTAATGGCACGCCTGCCAGCGAATGCAGCACCTTTGGCAAGGTAGAGCACATCCGTTTACCCGCGCCCGCCGCGAGAATCACCACTTGAACTTGAACAGTCATAACGCACTTACCTCTTTAAATAGTCGCCATCAATGAAGGGGCATGTAGCTGCTCCATCAACTGACAGACTTCGGGCGTAGCCACAATCAAGGGATCTATCGACAAAAATACCACATGCTCAAGCTTATCTGAAATGGCTTTAATCATAACTGAAAATTGCGTGATTGGGCTAATCACACCCTGCTCATTCACCACCAAAATGGGGCCGTCTTCACCGCTATAAGCCTGATGCGGCGTTTGAATCAGCGTCAACTGCCAGTCTTGAAACACGGCTTGATGCTGACGTTTAAACGTTGCCAATATTTTTTCAACGCTCTCTAAATCGGCATTGTCCAGTCTCACTATTTTAGGCATCTGACGCTGTTGCAGGCGTTTCGCGATTTGGATGGCAGGATGCGCTCCTTCCATCTCAGCCAATTGTTTCACAAACACAAAGATATCGTAATCACATAACTCTTTGTAATGCTGATATTGCTGCTTCAAAAATGCCTGTTTTAATTTTTCGACTTGTTTGGATTTCACAACCGCCTGATTGAAATGATTGGCAGCCATCAGAAATTGACCCAGACGTGTGTGCTTCATGGGCTGATAAACCGCTTCCGTTTCCAAGCTTGCCGCCAAGCTCGCCAACAACTGCACCAACAAATGTTCCAGTGCCAATTTTTTTTGTGAATGATAAATATTGCGCGTCATCAAGCGGCGTGCCATTAAATAGTGTTCCACCGCACCAATGCCTTTATGTGTGATGCCTAAACGCTCTCCCCCCTCCGCTTCCACAATGGTCATGCAATGCAACATCCAGTGAAAATCAAACTGGCCATATGCCACTCCGCAAAAATGGCTGTCGCGCAGCAAATAATCCAGCCTGTCCGCATCCAGTTGTGAGGACACAATGTCTGCCAACACCGGTTTTGCAACCGGCTGGTGCATAATCATCGCGGCAATATTCTGAAATTTTTCCTTAGTTAAATGATACCGTGGATTCAATCGGTTATATTCCGCAAAAAAGGCTTGGGTGTCATACCCTTCCAAAAAATACGGTGTCCAGTCTTCATGGCGAATTAATTTAGGGTGAAAGATGCCTTCAAACGCATGCGAAAAAGGGCCGTGCCCCATGTCATGCAACAAACAGGCAATCATGACTAACTGACGCTCTTCATCCGCCAATCCAATCTTCTGTGCCACCTGACTTGCCACATAACAACAACCCAGACTGTGATTAAAGCGCGTGTGTACCGCGCCTGGAAAAATGAAATCACCCAGACCCAACTGCTTGATATGTCGTAACCGCTGAAAGTTCGGACTATCAATAAAAGGCTTAACCCATGTGTCTTCTAACGAAGAAAATTGCATCGTGCCATGCACAGGGTCTTTGATGACATGAAAAATATTATTCATGGTTCAGGGAGTCTAACGCTTGCTGGTAAGCCTCATAAACCGCTTCATCCTGACAGACAAAGAGGACCATTTTAATCTCCGGATGAAGTTCCAGAAAATTAGCCGTCTCATTCACGGCAATCGTGACGGCCTGTGACACGGGATAGCCATATATGCCGCAACTAATGGCCGGAAACGCAATGGTTTTGATTTGATGCTCAAGTGCCAATTTCAAACTGGCCACATAACAGGAAGCAAGCAGCTTGGGCTCTCCTTTTGCCCCGCCGCGCCACACGGGACCCACCGCATGAATGATATAATGCGCGGGCAGTTCATAAGCGGGCGTTAACTTGGCATGCCCCACCGAACACCCCCCCAAACTGGCGCAGGCACCAGGGAGCGCTGCTCCGGCCGCCTCAAAAATGGCACCACAAACCCCACCACCACTTTCTAAAGCCGTATTAGCCGCATTGACAATTGCATCGACTTGTAACTGGGTAATATCACCTTTTACCAACTGCATTCTATCTTTTATCATTAAATACTCGTTTAGTTTGCCATATAGTCCCGATTCTACGCTTTAAACCCCTTGGATTTCTAGGGTCTGTCGTCAATTGCTTTCTCACCTGCCTCTCGCTCCCTCACTATTGCCGCCTCCCCCACCTCCTGTGCTAAAGTCAGCCTAAACACTTAGACAGCCCAAAAGGACACCCTCATGACCCACACCCATCCACCCATCGTGACCTCCACAACCGGCAGCAGGGTTGCTCATGCTGACAAACCCTTCATCTTAAGCCTCGCCATGGGAGAAGACTTATTTGAAAGCATTTTGCGCTGCGCCAATGACGCCAATCTGCCCTCTGCCATGATCAGCGGCCTTGGCACACTGGACGATGTCACCGTGGCCTATTACAACCTGAACACCAAGGCATATCAGACCAAATGTTTCCACGGCATGTTTGAGCTGGTTTCCCTCAATGGCAACATCAGCTTTGTAGAGGGCAAACGCTTCCTTCACCTC
>MGYH01000018.1:25018-36250 GCA_001801665.1 Gammaproteobacteria bacterium RIFCSPHIGHO2_12_FULL_45_12
TCGGATTAAAATTAATGCGTTGCGGCATTCCTTAAGTCATCGGCAAGCACCAGCCAATGCGCTCAATCACGGTATACCGCGATCCTTCTGGTCGCGGCTCACTATAAAACAACGCCACTTCATTCACCGAAATGGCTTCCATAACGGGAACCACCGCTGCCGATAAAAATTTCAAATTTGTACTAAAAGGCTGCTTGATACGACCGAGGGTCAAATGGGGCCTAAATAGACGATTTTCGATATCATAGTGACTGGCCTTGATGCCTCGGCCAATTAATTCTGCCAGTCGCACCAGCTCTTCCTGTGGTTTCACACCCAGCACAATGACTCTTGGCCGAAAGACGCTTGGAAATAAATGCACCTCCGTAAAACTGATTGATGAATTTTTAACAACACCCTCCAGCTCTTGCCGCACATTCGCGAGCATCTGACTAAGATGTTCTGCACGTACTTCTGCTAAGAATTGCAAGGTGATGTGTAAGTTTTCCGGTCTAACCCAACGAATCGCATGCGATTTAGCATTTTTTTTCAACGAACCCATAAACCTTGATACGGAATCTCTGATAGACTGTGGCAAATCAATGGCAAAGAAGACTCTGATAATTGGCGGTAGCATCATTCCCTTTCTCCCGCTGTTTGATTAAGATAACGCTGGTAAGTCATAAGGATACCATTATGGTAAGAAAACGTGGCCTTGGTAAATCACTCGATGCATTACTTGCCTATGCAAGCGTTGACACCCATCGCGCAGAGGACGAGCAAGGCAATCCATTCCAGGAAAAACTTTGCCACTTATCTGTGGATGCCATACAACGCGGGAAATATCAACCCCGACGCGAAATGGACCCACAAGCGCTGGAAGATTTAGCCAACTCCATTCGCACACAAGGGGTGATCCAACCCTTGATTGTTCGCCCCATTGGCGACAACCGGCACGAGATTATCGCCGGTGAACGTCGCTTGCGTGCCGCACAACTAGCCGGATTGACCGAGGTACCCGTCATCATTCGCCATATTCCGGATGAGGCCGCCGTTGCCATTGCGCTCATTGAAAATATTCAACGTGAAGACTTAAACCCCATTGATGAAGCCATTGCCCTGCAGCGGCTCATGGAAGAATTCAGCATGACCCACCAGCAACTTGCTGAAACGATTGGCAAATCACGCACCACCGTCACCAATTTATTACGCCTGCTGGCCTTACCCAACACCGTCAAAACCATGCTGGAACGCGGCTTCATTGAAATGGGACACGCGCGCACGCTCATTACCTTGCCAGAAAGCAAGCTTCTCAAAGCGGCTGAGATGATTGCCGCACGCGGCATGTCAGTGCGTGAAGCAGAACAGTTGGTACGCCGCTTACAGGCTGATGCCTCCGCCCCCAAAAAGACGTCTGCCGCCAACAACCCTCATCTGGCAGAGTTACAAGCCTCGTTAACCAGACAATTGCGCTTAAAAGTGGCGTTGCAGTGCAATGCCAAAGGAAAAGGGAAACTGGTCATCCACTATCGCAATTTAACTGAGTTAAATGAATTAATGACACAGCTTCAAGCAGAACCCGCTTAAGCAGGTGCAGCCATTCCCGCTAAAGAACGCGGGAAGGCTTCCTTGTTTTTATGCTGCGCAAAAGCAAAGCTTTTGCTTGCACCAAAAGGGGGAGAACCGCGATCTCCCCCTTTGGAATCCCCCATCGCGAAATGTTCAGCGGGAATCGCTGAAGCAGGTGCCTCTTGGTCATGACGGATTTCATCATTGTCGGCAACGGTGATTTTTTAGCAAAAGAAATCATTTCTGAAGCCATACAACATAAATGTATCATCGCACTTGATGGTGCCGCTGACAGGTTAGCCGCTCTCGGCATGCTTCCTCATGTTGTTCTAGGTGACTTTGACTCCATCCAGCATGCCAAAGAGCGGTGGGGCATCACCGATGCCAAAGCCCCTTATCAGGGCAAGCATGGCATCCTGATTGTCCCCGCCAAAAACCAGGACCTCACTGATTTTGACAAGGCACTCGCCTACTGCGACCAGCACCAAGCAAACACCATCACCGTCATCTGTGCCTATGGCGGCCTCGCAGATCACCATGAAGCCGTCCAAAAAGCCATCCGACTGGCTTACCGAGTGGACAGACCGATTGTCCTTCACACTGAACAGCAAACGCTTCGTTATGCACAAAACGAAACCCTCACCCTGCGCGGTCAGCCAAACGACCGCGCGGGGGTTGTCACGCATGGCAAGGGCACCTTCAGCTCAGAGGGCCTGGCCTATGAAGCCACGCAATTGCCTGATAGTTTTTGCAATGCCCTGACCAGCACCGAGGCAACACTCGTCATTAAAGGTGAAGCACTGGTGATTATGCCGCCCCAACTAACCATGCAACGAAACCTGATGAAACTTTCTGAAGAAGAACGCTTAAAACGACGGTTACGCGACTTGACGGGTGAGCACCCCTTGCCAGGGAGTTACAAATAAATAGACATTCCGGTCAAAATCAGTATAATATATGATCACTACCTTATAAATTAACAAAAATTGAACTCACGGCCTTTCCATGAAAAAAAATAACAACCCAATCAACATGTTCCGCATGAACCACGCCACCTCGTTAAAGCTTGCCAAGCAAACCGTTCCCCTAAAAACGGCTTGCCTGCCAGAACTCAATATCACTTCCTTGCCCAAACACTGGAAACTTGAACAACTATTAGCAACCTTTAACCGCTTATGCCAGCAAGCCATTCCCACCCATCGACCTGCTCATGTGACCCTGCGCAACCAAACGGGCTCGCCGCTTCAAGCCATCACACCCACTGGTAAAACCAACCTTTTCCGGGTGGCGTCCCATGGGACGATGCATTACTTCACAAATGACCCTCAGGAATTTTTACCCTCAAGCCAACCCAAACACACAGAACTGCCTCAGAATGCCAACAAGCATCAAGCGGTGAAACCCACCGAAACCATTTCCAAAAGACAGAATATTCGCATCACGCGCGCGTTACTGGCAAACACCACCAAAGAAAACAAAGCTAATAACCATCAGCGAGTCCGTTCGCAAAATGCGGTCATGGCGAGTGCGCCTAAGTACATAAAAGAAAGCAGTGCTAAATTGCATGCCTCTTCCACAGGTTTGTTTACCCCCAACAAACGCTTTGAATGGCTGCATTTAATTGCACACCGTTTTCTGGGCGCAGCATCACAGAATGAAAACAACCTGGTCGCAGGCGCAGCAGAAGCGAATACCGCCATGATGGCCATTGAAGCGCAAATCCAAAAATTATCCCGCACACACAAGTGGCAACACACATTACCTACGCCATTAAAACGCCAGACTTTACGTTTGACCTGACTTTCAACGCTCAAGATCATCAACAACCCCATATTTCACAAATGACTTATATTGAAAAGATCATGGAAACTTTTCTGATGCAACTGACACCCAAGAAAAACGCGCCCTGTAAACGCTTGTTTGGCCACAATGCCACCATTAGCCTTGATGACGAACCCAAACAATCCAGCCAAACCCGTGCCAAACGTATCCGAGCTTGAATTTAAGGAACGGGGTCAGAGCGGGTCCATATATGACCCCGTTTCACACTAGCCACAATACGACGCATGTTTAATTTTGCGATTGAACGAGACATTATTCCACATTCGCCATGCGTGATGGTTAAGGCGGTCGCCAAAGAAAATCGTCGCGACCGATGCCTCAACGTAAACGCGAACCTAAACAATGGAATTGAATTCGCCGCCACTGCAAAAATAAAGTCCATATGGGCATTGAAACTCTAAAAGTGCCTGCTATAATATCAATAGGCACATTTTTTATTTGAAACATATAACATATTGATTCATATAGTTATTATAAGTTTATATTAAATTTTAATGTAATCTTTTATGCCTTATTTTGATTACAAAGGTGAATTATGAAATCCGTCGCCAATAGCATTTTAAAGCGTATACGCGCCAAACAGCGCGGATGGGTCTTTACGCCTAAGGATTTCACAGATATCGCCTCCAAGAATTCGATAGGGGTTTGCTTACATAGACTTGTCAGTAAAGGCATCATCCGCAAAATTAGCCATGGCATCTATGACTTTCCTGTTCATCACCCTAAGCTTGGCACTCTCACTCCAGGCCCAGACACAATTGCATCGGCCATCGCGAAACGCACAGGTGACATCATCCAACCTGGCGGCGCACAACTCGTCAATCAATTAGGTCTTGACACGCAAGTACCTGCAAAGCCAGCCTACCTCACCTCTGGCAGCACAACAAAGAAAAAAATAGCGACCTATCCTTTCATGTTTAATCATTCCAAGTTTTTAAATAAAAACCCGTGGAACGTCAACTCAGCCAAAGTCATTAATGCGTTGCAATATGTTGGGAAAAATCACATCACTGATGACACGATCAAGAAATGCAAAAAAATATTAACTCAAAAAGATAAATCACAACTTAAAAATAACCTAAAACAACTCCCCTATTGGATGATCCCGCACATATTGAAAATTATAAGGACAGATGATGAAAGAGTTACTAGAACTAAGTAAAGCAGAACGGACACAATACTTCATTGAAGCCATAGCGCGTTCTGAAAAAATTAAAAATCCCATCGTCATTGAAAAGGATTTTTGGGTTTGCTGGACATTAGATCAAATTTTTAAAAGTGAATCTGCTCCCTATGTGATATTCAAGGGTGGTACCTCACTATCAAAATGCTATGAAATGATTGATCGGTTTTCGGAAGACATCGACCTAACATTAGCAAAAGAATATATCGGAATAACTGAAGATATTGATCCCGCAAATGCGACAGGCAGAAATCAGCGCGACAAACGATCCGCGCAATTCAACATGCTATACGAAGACAAGATATATAATGTTATTCACCCCCTACTGCTTAAAGGATTCAAACAAGAACTTTCAGATAATTTTAATGAGAGTGAATGGAGCCTTGCTCCAGAAAAAGATGGCCGGGGTAATCTTTATTTGAAATTCATTTACCCTAGCGCTCTGGAAAGAGTAACCGAAGGATACATTCAATCAAACGTTAAGCTGGAGTTTGGCGCGCGCGGTGATATTAACCCATTCGAAGAAAAAATAATAACTCCTTATGTGAAAAACATATTGACTGACGTATTCGATTCTACGATGGCGACTGCTGTTAACTCGCTTATCGTCAAGCGAACATACTGGGAAAAAGCAACCCTCCTTCACGCAGAACATTATCGAGATCCTAACAAAAAAATCAAACCTCGATTGTTTCGTCATTACTACGATATCGTAATGCTAGATCAAAATGGCTTAACTAAAGACGCAGTAGAAGATGTTGGACTACTGGCAGATGTCGTTAAAAACAAAAGCATCTACTTTGAAGACAAAAAAGCAAAATATGATGAAGCCGTAATTGGCAGCTTGAGGTTATCTCCTAATGAAGCATTTATAGAACAGTTAAGACAAGACCATAAAGATATGGCGGTTATGTTTTTTGGAGATGCGCCTGATTTTGATGAAATTATGCAGAAAACAAAAGCAATTGAAGGGAAAATAAATAATGCTAGACAATCTTGATGTCATTAAATTTTAACCAACCAAAAAACTGAAAGATGATAGCATTTTCATAAACAATTTAAAACTAGATCATAAGTCACGAATAGTCTCTGACAAATTTGTTTTAGAACCCGCGTGCGGTAATTCACAGACTAACTTTGGCACCAGATACCCTGACAGCCTTTCTAGCAGTTTTTTATGAATCTTCCGCGCGCGCGCGCGCGGCAAATCAAAATGCGCCGCGCCTTGCACTTTATCCAATGCATGTAAATAATATGGCAATACACCGGCATCAAATAAGGCCTCACTTAAGCGCGCCAACACTTCCACATCGTCATTCACGCCCGCTAGCAATACTGACTGATTCAGCAGCATCACACCTGCTTCCCGCATCAAGGAAAGCGCGCGCTTCACTTCCGCATTGATCTCTTGTGGATGATTCGCATGAATCACGACCACGGGTATTTGTTTTAAAGAAACAAGCCATTTGATCAAGGATGCCGTTATCCGCTCTGGCAAGACCACCGGCAGCCGTGTATGAATGCGTAATCGTTTTACTTGTGGAACATCTCGCAAGCGATCACTGAATTGTTGCAGCAACAAGTCGCTCACTGCCAATGGATCGCCGCCACTTAAGATAACTTCATTAATGCTTGGATTTGCCACAATATACGCCATGATTTTTTCCCAACCCAAACGGCCTGGATTATTTTCCGCATAAGGAAATTCGCGGCGGAAACAATAACGACAATGTACCGCGCAGGCACTCGTCAACGTCACCAGCACTCTACCATGATATTTATGCAACAAACCTGCCGCCGGATTTACCAATGCTTCTTGTAAGGGATCAGAAACATAACCCGCTGTCACCGCTGCCTCAGCGCCTAGCGGTAAAATTTGTTTTAACAAGGGATCATCAGGGTTACCCTTCTCTATTCGCGCCAAAAAACCACGCGGCACTTTTAATGGGAACAGTGTCGCTGCCCTGACCGCCTCCGCCAACAGTGCGGGATCAAGCTCAAGCAGGCGCAACAGCTCCGCCGGGTCTGTAATCAAGTCCAGTAAGGCCGTCTGCCAAGCATCCCGTTGTTTGATTGATTGCGCTCCAAACGACATTAAAAGCTCCGCTTCCTCAAAAATGGTGGTGAAAAGTTTGGTATAATCGTTGATATGGCACCTTGAGTCCAGTGGCCACTCGGAAATAAGGATTTTTCCATCATTTGGGTTAACCCGGGGCTTGTTGCATAAATTATTTTTTGAACAGGATCATCGTTGTGAGGAGCGTTTTGTGCAACGTGGCCATCCAGAATGTAGGCAACATAATGATTTTTGACAACGTTCTGGATTGCTTCGGCCAAAAGCGGCCTCGCAACGACGAATGATGCCACAACGCCGTTAACCCGTTTATCATTTAAGGAGTGCCTAACGTGTTTGATGCCGACCGCCCCATCAAGACAAGTGATCAGGATCGACTCAATCGCTCCCCTTTTGCTAAATATCTGGCACGCTGTCTGCTTGATCAAACGACCAACGACCGCCTAGTGGTCGGCCTGTACGGCGGCTGGGGAACGGGCAAAACCTCGCTTTTAAACCTTGTCGCACAAGAATTAAATTTTGCCGGAACCAACCTTGAAGCCCCTGACAAACCCATTATTCTAAACTTCAGCCCCTGGAATGACACAGGACAGCAGCCATTGATCCCTGCATTTTTTCGCCGACTCAAGACATCACTGCATCAAGCAGATTTTCTTGAGCAGCGCGAACCTCTCATTGATCTTCTGGAGCAATACGCTCTCGCCTTTCAAAACAAACCCGCTCATTCCGCCTTCAAATCCACGCCCTCTTTTTTTTCCCGATTATTCAGACGGCTGAAACGCCGCTCTCTCACCCACTCCGTTTTCAAACCTGATCCCGACCCAAGTATCCTCAAGGCCGAAATCAATGCTTGCTTAAGCACAGGGCAACATAAACTCATTATTCTCATTGATAATATTTCGCGTATTAATGATCATGACGTTCGGCAACTGTTTCAAATGATATCCTCCATGGCTGACTTTACTAAAACGGCATTCCTTATCGCGCTCGACAAACAATGGGTCATTGATGCGCTAGATCGCACTCACATGGGTGATGCCGAAAAGTTTCTTGAAAAAGTGGTTCAGCTTCCTTTTCACGTGCCCCCCATTTCAAGCTGCGATCTTGAGCACATCTTGTCTGATCGATTGAATGACGCGGTTATTTCTGTGCCAGAAGACCTATGGAACGCAGAGTATTGGGCTGACATTTATTATAACTCATTAAAATATTTTTTTAATAATTGCCGCGACATCACCCGTTATGTCAACACACTTAACTTCAGCTACCCCCGTTTAAGAGACATTGTTAATCCTGTTGACTTTTTCGCATTAACAGCCATTGAAGTTTTTCTTCCTGCTGTTTATTTGGGAATAAGAGATAATAAAGATTTATTTAGCGACCTACTGGATAACGTTTATATTCTGGATAATGAACAATTAAAAAAGAATAAATTACGCTGCGATGAAATTATGTCGCGCGCCCCGCATATACCTACTGACATCTTGCTAGACTTGCTGGTTATGCTCTTTCCACGTTTGCGTTATATCGATCAGACAAACATGCCATTCTACCACTCGCCAGAAATGGCTAGAAAATTAAGGCGCATCTGCAGTCCCGATGTGTTTGATGGGTATTTTCGTCTTTCCATTCAGGCAAATCGCATCACTGAATCAGAGTTCATTACCATTTTATCTCTTTCCGCAAACGTCACTGACTTTGATCAGGCACTGACACGGCTCAATCAGGACGGTCGTATTTTGGCCTTCCTTGACAAACTGGACGGAAAAACACTAAATCGCCTGCCTAAAGAAAATATTGCCGCGGTGATTGATGCCCTGTTTGATAATGGTGATTTTTTTCCTCATGGTATCACTAGCCCGTTAAATCTTGATACGGCTATGCGCATACATCGCATTACACACGCATTACTACACCGTCATGAAACACCTGAAGCCCGATTTACGCTTTTACAAAATGCCATTGCGAAGGCCAACAAAAGCATTTACATCACAGTTCGTGAATTGCATGAGCAAGGACGTGAACATCTGGAAGAGGAAGATACTTTTTTACCGCCGGATTTTCGTGATATCACACCGACGCAATTACACTCCCTGCGGCAATTGACGGTGAGTAAAATAAAATTATGGGCACGCGATCATCGCCTTGAAGCACACCCCCAACTCATTGCCTTGCTGTTTTTCTGGCATGACTGGGATGAAAGCGATGGTTGCCAGCCGTTTCTGACTGAACTAACCAGCACCGATAAAGGGCTGGTGACATTCTTAATGGCCGCGCTTGATAAGGCCATTTCAGAAGCCTCAACCACCTACATTAAAAATCCTGCGTGGGAGGTATACCTGTCTGAAATCAACCAGCTCATTCCTGCCAGCATGTTAAAGAGCCGCGCTCGTGCCATATTTGAAGATGCCTATTTTGAAAAATTATCTGAAAAAGAACAATTGGCTATCATGATTTTCCTAGATATCATTCATGCCGATACGCTCAAAACCATTTCAGCCAGTTAACTTTTTTTAGTCGGCCGCGAGCTGTGTCACGTTAATCCAGAGACGCAACAATACTGAAGAACACCCGTGGCGCCATGCCGCTTGCCGTGTAATAGGTTAAGCCATTAATGATGATCGAACTGGTCGCCTGTTCCGCCGCCACGGGTTTGGTTAAAGGCTGGGCCCACATGACATTACCAGAAATATACTTGTTTAATGAAAAGCGCGTTCCAACGCCAAATGATGTCGCGCTTTGATGGCTTGGTGTGCCTGGAATTTGTTTATAGTCCCACATCATGCCCGCGTCATAAAATGTGTAAAGCTGTAACGTCTGAATTAAAAATCTCGACACATTCCAGTCATAGCGCAGCTCAACGCTACCCGCCAGACCTTTGTCACCGATGACTTCCGCCACATCATAGCCGCGACCTAACTGACTGCCGCCAAACGTAAACTGCTCAGAGGAGAGGACGGGATTAAACGCCCACTGCCCCTTAAACACCCCATAAAGTGACACAGGCCCTTTCACCGCCTGCAAGCGATTCATCAGCAACGTCACTTTGGTGTAATCACCCAGCGCGCCTGGGCGTGAGGTCTGTGCCGTATCCGGATTTTGATTTGAGGTATACCCCAAAATGGGCAGCCCTTGCCTAAAATCCGCCACAATCAAGTTAACACCTGACCAGCGATCTGCAAAATTATAGATTAAACCTAAGTCAAGACTACGGATATGATCCGCATAAAACAGTTCATCTAACTGATTAACGATACTATCCACATAAAAAAATCCCGCTTGCCACGTTAGCCGCTGGTCACGCTCACGGATAATTGGAAACTGAAAGTTCGTATAATAATTATCATTCAAACCATCGACTTGCGAAGGCTGCAAGACAAACAAGGGATGCGTATGCACTCGCGTTGCACCCATTAACCAGGTCACCCCTTCATCTGAAATGGGCAGTGTATAGTTGATATCCGTAAAGTTTAATTCACCGCCTTTTGGCGTTCTGACCACCGTCACCTGCGTGGTATCACCTGCTGATGCAAAGGAATTAAGCCCCAGATTAGCCGTCATTTGTTGTGGGCCAATATAACGCGTGCCATAGTTATCGTAAGATAAATAACCCGTGACGGGTCTATTTTCCGTTATCAATGTCAAATCTGCCGCGCCTGGCTCCGTTTTGGATGGCACCAACACCGCTTTTACCTGGGTCCCAGGTAACTCATTTGCCAAAAATAAATAATGTTCCATGCGGTCGATTTTTAAAGGCCGACATTTTATAATTTGCTGGCCATAAGCCATGACAATACATTTTGCACCTTTAGGATGGCCGCCCACCGTCACTTTATCTAAATAGCCTTCAATAATTTGTATTTCTACCACGCCGTTTTTGACATGCTGCGGGGGCAATATGGCACGCGAAATAATATATCCTGTATTGCGGTAATAATTGGTGATGCTGACAGCAATATCCATTAAATCAGCAATGGAGATGACCTTGTGCAACTTGTCTTGATAAAGAAGCGATAATTGCTGGTCGGTATAGACGTGATTACCTTTCAACACAATTTTATTTAACTGAAATTTAATTTTTTTGGCTTGCTCGCCTAGCGGTTGGGCGGCTTGTTGCGTTGGTTCTGTGATAGAAGGCGCGGCCTCGGACGATTCTGGACGCTCAGGTGTTAAAGCATTACTGACGGGCCCGGGCTGCACCGAGCCTGGAAGCTGTCCCACACCCACGATTGCCCATGCCGCCCCCCCCACTACCAAGAGTAAAGCAGTTATACCTGCAACCTTAAAAGGTATACGCAACTTCATCTCAAATTCCCTTTCAAAAAAACCAACTTGTTAAGATCATACAGTATAATTCAATGGCACTAACTTAGTGCGTTGTTGCATAAATTAAATGTGACACATCTTGATGTCAATGTAGGGTGGATTAGACGCGCTTTTTGCGTCGTAATCCACCAATTTGGTGGATTACGGCAAAAAACGCCTAATCCACCTACATTTGCTGGCGACAGTAGCATGGGCCCTGCCCGTACATAACAAAAAACTCAAACCGTTCGCCCCGAGTCCTTTGACAATCTCATTAAAT
>MGYH01000019.1:0-13823 GCA_001801665.1 Gammaproteobacteria bacterium RIFCSPHIGHO2_12_FULL_45_12
AGTGACTCAGGCACTCGTTGCGTGAGCGCGGTAGGAATCCTCGGACTTTAGGCCGGGGAGGATGTCAACTGCATTTGCATTCAGCTTTCTGGTGTTCTACCGAAGGCTTTAGAAAGCTTTAATGCCATCTCAGGCGATAAATCAGCCTCGCCATTGATAAGCTGTGAAAATGTGATAATAATGCAATCAATCTGACTCAGCAACGCTGGATATTGTCATGTCGCTTACACGTCCCCGTCATCATCCCTTATTAACCCTGGCCATCTCGTTGGCCTTGTTTATGGAGGCGGTTGATACCACCATCTTGAATACCGCCATTCCCGCCATGGCCCACAGCCTTAAAGTTAGCCCCATCGACCTTAAAATCGCGTTAATTAGCTACTTGTTGAGTCTTGCCATGTTCATCCCTATCAGCGGCTGGATGGCGGATAAATTCGGCCTTAAACGCGTTTTTATATTGGCCTTGACCGTATTCACGCTCAGTTCCATCTGGTGCGGATTTGCGCATAATTTAATCCAACTGGTGCTTGCCCGCAGTTTACAAGGCTTGGGTGGCTCCCTGACCATGCCCTTAGGGCGCCTGCTGATTGTGCGTACTTTTGCCCGCCACGAACTGATCACCACCATGAATCGCATTGTCATGGTGGCTGCCCTCGGTTTAATGCTGGGTCCCGTTCTCGGCGGTTTTATTACCCATTACCTTTCCTGGCACTGGATATTCTGGGTGAATGCACCCGTTGGGGTGTTAACACTACTCTTGGCATACCGTGTCTTTCCGTGTACGCCATCCATACCCGTGCCCCGCCTGGATAAAGTGGGATTTATCTTGTTTGGGTGCGGTCTGGCAGGATTCACCTTTGGCTTGTCAGCCCTCAGTGAAACCAACGTTCCACCATGGGTGGCAATCGCCACCCTCCTGATCTCAAGCCTATTATTCATGGGCTATATTTGGCACTCAACTGGTCAGCCGCATCCCGTGGTGAATACCCGTTTGTTTTCATTTAGAACTTTTCAGATTTCCGTGTTAGGTAATTTGCTGGCACGACTGGGGTTTGGCGGCGTTCCCTTTCTGCTGCCGCTACTGTTTCAAATCGGTCTTGGGTTATCTGCTCAAGTATCAGGTTTATTAATGGCGCCCGCCGCCTTCGGTGTTTTATTGGTTAAACCATTATCACTGCCCGCACTACGTTTAGTGGGTTATAAACGTTTGTTTGTTTCAAATACCTTTTTTGTCGGCTTATCGTTATGGTCGTTCATGACCATTAATGCCAACACATCACTGCTCCATATTGGCTGCTTAACCTTTATTTTCGGTTTTTTAATTTCCTTGCAATATAGTGCCATTAATTCCCTGGCTTATGCCGATATTTCGTCAAATGAATTAAGCGCTGCCACCAGCATCATCAGCACGCTGCAGCAAATTGCACAAAGTTTTGGTGTGGCAGTGAGTGCCTTATTGGTGCGTTTGTTTGCCCTGACGGCCCATGGCGAGATGATCCTTAGCGTAACGGTGATGGATGATGCTTTTTTCAGCATGGGCATTTTGACATTTTTATCCATTTTCACCTTTTTAAAACTAGGTCAGGAAGATGGTTATCAATTAATTAAGCCCCAAGAAAGCTGATTCAAAAATAAAAGCGTTATCATGGATGGTTACCCGCCTGCGCGGGCATGACAGCGTTTTTTGCCGCCTCTGCCCCAGCAACATCATGAGATCTAGAATCATATTGAGCCAACACGAAATCCAAATGAATCACTAGAAACATGACTTTTTGGTAAAACGCTGGCTCAAATGCTGCATGGTCACTAAATTTTTCATCGAAAGGTTTTGCTATCATTTCTTTGAGCGTCGAACGCCTCTTTTGTTTTTGCTTATTGTTCTTCGCCCTAGGCTCACCCATCAATTGAGCAACCTCATTAAGATCATGCTTACCTTCTTGCAGCACACTTTTTACTTCCTTCAACGCATCTAACATTCGCTGATCTAGCTTATCGACAAGCTGAATCTTGTTAAAGAAACCTGGACCTTTCTGGATACCCAATATCTGATAAAGATAAACAAGCGGTTCCTCCATTTCCTTACGAAATACATGTTTACAATCTTTCTTAGGATCATGATTAAAACTACCCTCCTCAAAATAACTTGGAAAGTGCGCTATAAATTCACGCGGGTCATAATCAAGTAAGGGCATGACATCAAGACGATATTTAGGCCTATAAGCAGGATGATACCCATGGAATTGGGCAACGGATGTCACGATCCACCGCACAATAGCCGCCGTACCATTCTGCCAGGGACATTTATCAATTAACAAATGCGCACACCGAGCCAGTGCATCATACAACTGATTTACATCATTCCCACTAAACTGTATGGCGCGCGCCCAATATTCAGCGGCCTTGAGCAAGGTTGAAGGGATATTAACTGCCTCCGTATGGATCATATTTAAATGCAGACCGTTATCCGGCAACGTATGCAAATTCGAGACCAATCCCCATGTGACGATATCACGAGCTCTCGTCTTTTCAGATATTGGTGGAACATTTTGCTTCGTTATGATGGTATAAAAACAGTTTCCCTCCTCCCAAGTCTCGCTACCCGCATCTCTTCTGGTAACATGCTGCACTAAAAAAATATTTTTGTTTGCAATCTCTTTTGCAGCAAACTGTTCCAGAGTTGCTTTAGGAACGTGCTGGTTATCAATGCATAATGTGTTCACCACTCGATCTACGTAGCTTTTTATCCTAGGAATAAAGGCAATATGCCCATATCTTTTTCCGTGATGAGTAAATAATCTCAGATTAGGATCGTTAAGAAAATCTTCAGCTGTTTTACCTTTAGTACTATTGTACACTGCCACCAGTGTGTCACTGGTGATAAGCGCAACGTGAACCCTGACATTATCACCCTCCTCAAATGTCCTTTGCAGCCCTGATTTTTCTAACCACATTTGAGAAAGATAAGACTGCAACTTTTTTAGCGCCTTGTCGCCATACGGACGATAATATGGCGTTGTTAACGATAACTCAGAGTAATGCAGCAGTGCATCGTTACCAAGCACAAACAACTTGCGTTTTTTTCCGAAATTTTCCCAGCCGACGCTCTGCTGTTCACGCGCAATCTCCCCGCGCTTTTTTGCTAATCGATTAATTTCTTCTCGTAAGTGCTCAACAACTTTTTGTTTTGGTTCCAAGTACAGCTTCTGATACAACTTAATAAGTGACTGAACAACTTTATCAGATTCCACCTCAAAAAGAGGATGCATCGGGTGCATCCTTTGTAAATAGCTTTCATGCGTCAAGTCTTTTGGCATGATATTTCTCCCCAGTTATGGTGTTATTTTTCTCATTGTAGCGCTCGACCTAGCACTCTCAAATTGCTCTACAATTTCTTGATAACCGTTTTTCTGCGCAAATTCGTAAACCGTTGTCAATTGATTATCAATCATGAAAGCCGATTCGGTATTTGCACCCTTGGCTAGTAAATACGCTACCATTCTAGCATCACGCTTCCAGGCAGCTATAGCCAATGCATCGACTCCGTAATAATAGCCATGGTTTTCAGGCCCTTCTTCAATTTTTTGGTTAATATCCACATGATATTGTTCAACCAGTATTTTAACAATATCAAATTTTTGGCAATCAACCGCGAATGCTAACAATGTTCCAGAATATTTAGTTAGGTTAGGAGAGAGAATATAAAATTCATCGTGGACAATCGTTGTCACGTCAGGGATACTATTAAGTATCTGACAAAAACGATTCTCATTAAAATCCAAAAGCTCTCTGGCGGTAAGCATGCGGCATAAGGTTTGAATACCTGCTCGTGATACTGAACGCAAATCATAGAATTCATCTACTATTTGTAAGTCTTTTAATAATTGAACACCCGATTTCGTTTTGAAGGGTAATTCACCAAACACAGATGCCTCTCTTAAACCAAACGCTTGATAGAGCTTTTTGGCGGTCTTTATTTGGAGCTGTTTTATTCCATCAACGTCAAGGCCGTCAGCCGATAATGCGTTAATACCCGCTTCAGTGAATGGCGATAAGGTTTCCATGACACTCTTTAAATCAGCTAGCGCCATTCGATCAATTTCAGCCAGAACTTGTGCGGCTGTTGTTGCTACAATATCGGGGCCGACGCAAACTTCACTTTCCTCAGTCACCTTGTATTGCCTTGTTTGCTCACCAACCTGAATAGAGACAACTTTATGACCTTTTTCCTGATCAGAGATTTGAATTTTAGTGCCACGCACAACTTGGCCATATCGGTGTCCTTCAAATTCTCGGTTTTGAAGTAACAAACCTTGATCCTGACCTTTGAGCAAAACAGTACAAGAAGAAAGTAGCTTTTCACCATCAAAAATATAGATTTTTCGATTGCGGCAACTTGGAATGATCGATGGAAAACGGGAACCCACGGGTAGCCAAAAACCATGAACAAAGAATTCGGCATACGCTGTTGGATCAATCATTGCCAATGATTGCTTACCAATAGGATAACCATATCGGCAGGCTGCCATTTTGGAAAAGAAACGACTGCGTTCGATGGTGTTCGTAGTGGCAACATAAAAATCGTATTTTAAATCGTTTGTCAGTGCCGCAAGCAATCGTTCTTTTGCCTCTGAAAATGATTGGTCACATGCGGGGCCCATTTCATCTAATTCTACCACATTAGGATCGCGCTTCTTAGGTTGCTTAGCATGTTTTTGTTTCATGCGGCTTTTGCCAATCATCCAGCGATTGAGACCGCTATTTGGAGTATGTGATCGAGTATATTCTTCTCTATTTGTTGATGATAGTTCCTCGAGAGAAGTTTTGTTGCTTCCATAGCGATGTTTGAGCAAGCCATTGAAAACATGGTCAAGAAGCATTCTGGGAGTTTGTTTTTTTGCTTCTGCCTCGATTAAAGGGGATTCATCAATAAGGTTATTTGCATCGCCATTAAACATTTCATCTAAATAATGACCTACCTGGGCAAGAATTTTATCTTTATTAAGATAAGGTTGTAAGTTAAGCTGCATCAATAAAAGGGATAATTCGCGCTTTATTTCGTTATTATTGTTGGATACATCAATTTCGTTGCGTTCATTCAGCTTGTTCGCGACTTCCTCTCTTAGTGCGTGTCTCAACCCCATTGTAACTACATTAAATTGATTACCTGCGTTAGTTAGCATGTAAATGTGCTGTAGAAGTGCAAGCTTTGGTTCAGGTTTTATTTCGCTAGCCGCGAGCGCCAACAGGCTAAGCAAGAAGTGCTCGGCGACTGATTCGGTCAATGGTTTAAATGATTCATTGTTGAAATATATTTGCCAAAACGCGCCAACATAGCCCTGCTCAATTAAATCGTGTTGCAGTTCAACTAATAATACTTCAAGCTTGTTAATTTCTACCCGATTAATGAAATTTTTTAACGGCGGTTTGAATTTGTTAACAAAGCATTCCAAAAAAACTACTTTTTGTAAGCTACTATTTTCATTAACCTCATTCCAGCGACGATTAATTTTTGTCGCTATGACAGTTAATATATCAGCCATAGCAATGTATTTTGCATCAGTTCCAGGTTCATTGGCTAATGAAAACAAAAGCAAGACTTGTGGCTCAATGTCATTAACATCCCTTGTGGTTAAGATTTTTTCCATCAATCGGTCATGCAGTTTATCTGCTAAATCAACTAAATTCTCCAGGCTTTTCCTGGTTGGGTATGCCCTGATCACGTTAGCAACACTCACTTGAAAGTTCACATTTTCATTAATCCAATCAAGTAATTCACTGGCACTTAAATCAGCCGCTGCTTTTTGATCTAATGTTTCATAAAGTTTTTGCAATGTCATGCGAATATTACTGACACTAGCGTTTTCATTGATGTGTTGATATAGACGAAAAAGGTAGTCATGGCCTTTTACATTAGCCCATCCATATCCTTTGTCGACGCGGTATTCGAGGTCAGGGGCAATGCAACGGATTAGATTTTCGTTTTTTAAAATGGAATCGATAAACAGTGCTTGGAACGCATCATTCGCGTTGGGGCCTAACATTAACATAAAACCAGTATGTTGAAATTGAACCTCCGTATAATCAGTGCGACTCAGCGTTTCTTGAAGTCCTTCCAGTTGGCTACGAATTTCTTCTCCGATTTCCTCCTCGTGGTTATGGACAAAATTAAACGAGTCTAAACTCGTCGTCGTGACAACTAATCGCTGCTCTCTAATCTCACAATGTATCTGCATATTGCCCTCCTCTTCTGTGTTTTGTCAGCCATTCCCGCTAATTTGATATTAGCAGTGAATCGCCGCTTTTGAGCAGAATACCATGATTTGAATTTAAATCAATCAATAAAATGACATAAATTGACCATTTAATATTAGGACTATGTTTTTACAGAGGATTTAGTCAGCATAAATTTCGGACAATGTAGGGTGGATTAGGCGCTTTTTGCCGTAATCCACCAAATCAAATGTCATTTCTTTTCGCCCCGTTTTTTATGAAGCATTTTTCCGCTATCGCAAGCTTTATCTAGTACAACCTCATCAAGGTCAGTATTGTCTAAGATCAGTTTAAGGCTTTGAAACATATTAGAATTGAGATAACGGTTCCGTTAATTGATAAACTTTTGAATAATGAAAATGAAATTTGATTTGGTGGATTACGGCAAAAAGCGCCTAATCCACCCTACATGGTCCGAAATTCATGCTGACTAATTGACGACAGGCCCGAATATAACGCTTACCGATATCGCTGAATCATTAGGTGTTAAAGCCCTTAAACTCATTAAGCCTCTAGCTTTTTGTACTTAATGCGGTGAGGTTGCTTCGCCTGTTCGCCAAGACGCTTTAGTCGATCTTCTTCATACTCCGTATAATTGCCTGCCAAAAAAGCCACGCTACTATCGCCTTCAAAAGCAATAATATGCGTTGCAATGCGATCAAGGAACCAGCGATCATGCGAAATGACAAGGGCGCAACCTGGGAAACTTAAAATGGCCTCTTCCAGTGCACGCAAGGTTTCCACATCAAGATCGTTGGTGGGTTCATCAAGCAATAACACATTACCGCCACTGCTTAATAATTTCGCCAGATGCACGCGATTACGTTCGCCGCCCGACAAATCCTTAATGAGTTTCTGCTGGTCAGTCCCTTTAAAATTAAAGCGGCCCACGTATGTGCGGGTAGCCATCTGATAACTGCCAATCATCATGATGTCTTGATCATTGGAAATTTCCTGCCAGACGGTTTTCTTGTCATTCAGGCTATCGCGGCTTTGATCCACACAGGCAAGCTTCACCGTTTCACCCACGCGAATATCACCGCTATCTGGCTGCTCCTGTCCTAATATCATCTTGAACAAGGTCGATTTACCGGCACCATTTGGTCCAATAATACCGACAATGGCACCCGGTGGAATATTGAAACTAACATTTTCAAATAAAACCCTGTCTTCAAACCGCTTGCTAATCTTATTAGCCTCAATGACAACATCGCCCAATCTAGGCCCTGGTGGGATATATAATTCCTGGGTTTCATTCCGTTTCTGGAATTCACGAGAGTTTAATTCTTCAAATCGGGCCAAACGCGCTTTGCTTTTTGCGTGTCGACCTTTTTGATTTGAACGTACCCATTCCAGTTCAGACTTTAATGCCTTGGCAAAAGATTCTTGCTGACGATTTTCCTGTTCCAGACGTTTTTCTTTTTGTTCTAACCAAGATGAGTAATTTCCTTCATAAGGGATGCCTTGCCCTCTATCCAGTTCCAGAATCCAGCCAGCAACATTATCCAGAAAATAACGATCATGGGTAACGGCCACAACGGTGCCAGCATAATCATGCAGAAATTGTTCCAGCCAAGCGATACTTTCCGCATCCAGATGGTTGGTTGGCTCATCCAGCAGCAGCATATCCGGCTTTGATAAAAGTAAACGACAAAGCGCGACACGGCGTCTTTCTCCTCCTGATAATTTTGTGACATCGGCATCCCAGGGAGGCAAGCGTAACGCGTCAGCGGCAATTTCCAGTTTTCGCTCCAATTCCCATAAGCCTTCCGCATCAATCTGATGCTGTAATTCACCTTGCTCTTCCAACAATTGATTCATTTCGTCGTCAGTCATGGGCTCGGCAAAACGCAAGCTAATGTCATTGTAGCGATTTAATTTGGCGATACCCTGAGCCACGCCCGCTTCAACATTCGCACGCACATTTTTACCTGGGTCAAGATGCGGCTCCTGGGGTAAATAACCAATATGAATCCCCGCCATGGGTCTTGCTTCACCGTGAAACTCTTGATCAATACCGGCCATGATTTTTAATAAAGTGGACTTTCCTG
This sequence comes from Gammaproteobacteria bacterium RIFCSPHIGHO2_12_FULL_45_12, assembly GCA_001801665.1. Lineage (GTDB taxonomy): Bacteria > Pseudomonadota > Gammaproteobacteria > DSM-16500 > DSM-16500 > Aquicella. The sequence goes on from MGYH01000019.1 coordinate 8,322, forward strand.
AACCATTTAAACCTAGCACACCTATCTTGGCACCCGGGTAAAACGATAACCAGATCTTCTTTAAAATTTCACGTTTTGGCGGGACCACTTTACCCACATCTTGCATTGTAAAAATGTATTGCGCCATTAGGACCTACTCACTCAACATTCAGGGTTAATATTTTGCCATCGATGGGTCAATTTCATTGGCCTAGGCTGAGATGCCATCTTTCAGGGTTTGAACTTTAGCAAATCCTTGCTGAATAAGATATTGTGCCGCGCGTTTTTTTTGAAAAAGAAGCCCTATACCCGACATTTCCACGATCTTTTTGCGAATTATTAAATTATAAAAAAAATCAGATTTGATTAAAATGTACAATATGGAGTGTACATAGCCGTCATTCACCAAGTTTGGATTGATGCAACAGCGCCCGTCAAGGGATCTGATACAAATGTAGGGTGGATTAGACGTGCTTTTTGCGTCGTAATCCACCAAGTAAAATGGTTGCCCGCCTGCGAGCGTGTGAAAAAATTAAAATTGGTTCACACGCTCGCAGGCGGGAACCCATTTTGAATAGGCGACAGAAGTAAAATTAGAATAGGTTCCCGCCTGCGCGGGAATGACACAGTGACGGGAATGACACAGTGACGGGAATGACACAGTTAATAGATTTAAAATTAAAAAATTTCCAAAAAATCGTGGAAATGTCAGCTATCAAAAAACCACCGCCTTTAAAATGAAAGACAGTGGTTTTCCATTCATGCACGTCAAGCCAAGTTATTTACTCTCAGCGTCTTTCTCATCACCACTGTTCATGTGATCCTTAAACAAATCACCCAACGTGGTTTTAATAGACGACGTTTCAGATGTCGCGCTTTTCTTCTTTCTGCCCGTTGCAGCAGGCGTGCTGGCAGCTTCCGATCGAGTTGCCTTGGTCGTCGCCTTTTTCACCGGTGCTTTGGCGTCTTTGGCCTTCATGGAAAGCGTAATGGCGTGCGTTTTTCTGTCTGTGCCCACAATTCTCGCTTCCACCGTGTCACCCACCTGAAACCTGGTGCGTGCATCCTCAACCTTTTCAGCCGAAATTTCTGAAGCGCGCAGGGTGCCGCGTATGCCTTCTCCCAGCTCAATGACAACCTGTTTCTGATCGATTTCCACCACCTGGCCTGTGACCATGGCGCCTTTGTCATTTGCTTCAAGGAAACTGGCTAATGGATCTTCACCCAGTTGCTTCAATCCCAAGGCAATACGTTCCCGCTCAACGTCAATGGCAAGAATAATGGCTTCAAGCTCATCACCTTTTTGATATTTGCGTAACGTTTCCTGGGCTTCAGTTTCACTCCAGGCAATGTCCGACAAATAAATCAAGCCATCAATGCCACCATCCAGTTCAAGGAAAATGCCAAAATCAGTGATTGACTTGATTTTGCCTTTCACTTGCTGATTTTTCTCATGATTTCCGGCAAAAGCCGCCCATGGATTGGACGCACACTGTTTCACACCCAAGGAAATACGTCGACGCTCAGCATCCACATCAAGCACCATGACTTCTACTTCCTGGCCCAGATGAATGACTTTGTTAGGATTGACGTTTTTGTTGGTCCAGTCCATTTCTGACACATGAACCAGGCCTTCAATGCCTTCTTCAATTTCAACAAAACAGCCGTAATCCGTAATATTTGTGACACGACCTGTAATGCGGGCGTTCACGGGATATCGCTGGCTGATGTCTTGCCACGGATCGCCGCCTAATTGCTTAAGCCCTAGCGAAACGCGAACATTTTCACGATCAATTTTCAACACGCGGACTTTGATTTCATCGCCAATATTCAAAATTTCACCCGGATGCTTGATACGCTTCCAGGACATATCCGTGATATGTAACAAGCCGTCGACACCGCCTAAATCAATAAACGCGCCATAATCGGTCAGGTTCTTCACGATACCTTTTACTTCATCACCTTCATTAATGTTTTCAAGCACCGCAGCACGCTCAACGTTGCTTTCAGCTTCCAGCACCGCACGTCGGGAAACAACAATATTGTTGCGCTTGGCATCAACCTTAATGACTTTAAATTCAAATTCCTTACCTTCGAAGGCTTCAGGATCACGTATGGGCTTCACATCAACCAGTGAACCCGGGAGGAACGCGCGAACTTTGTTAATTTCAACCGTAAAGCCACCTTTGACCCGACCCACAATCACGCCACGAATGGTTTCCCTCGATTCATAGGCTGATTCCAGTTGCGACCAAGATTCAAGACGTTTGGCACGTTCACGCGATAAGCGTGTGCTGCCGAAACCATCTTCCATGACTTCAAGTGCTACTTTAACTTCGTCGCCGACTTTCGCTTCAAGCTTGCCATTCTCATCATAAAATTGCTCAATCGCAATGTATGACTCGGATTTTAAACCGGCATCCACGACAATATATTTATCTTCAACACGCTCAACAGTCGCGGTAATAATCGCACCCGGTAACATGGGGGCATCGGTTAAACTCTTTTCAAATAATTGTGCAAATATATCGCCCATATTTTTTTTCAAACCTCTAAAGAAACGACAACTGGTTAAATGAATGAACTTTCACTGCTACCACGTTAGCGCGGCTTGTCTAACTAGCGATAGCAGGAAGGACCTTTTTTGAGTCAATCTCCCACAAAATCTTATCAACTACCTGAGCAATGGTGAGATGATTAGTGTCAATGCAAATCGCATCATCGGCGGCCTTTAACGGTGCAACGGCTCGCTCCTGATCACGTCTATCACGCTCCTTGAGCTCAGTAATAAGGTCGCCAAGGGTAACACTAATGCCCCTCGCCTTCAACTGATTAAGGCGCCTTAAGGCCCGTTCTTCAGGGCTTGCCGTCAGGAAAACCTTGATTTCAGCATCCGGAAAAACAACGGTTCCCATGTCACGCCCATCGGCAACCAGCCCTGGCGCATCACGAAATGCACGCTGTCGGCTCAGCAACGCTGCCCGCACGGCCGGTAATGCGGCTACAATAGAGGCCGCATTGCCCATTTTCTCGGTACGGATGATGTCCGTGACATCCTCACCCTCCAGAATCACTTGCGGCAAATCATTTTCTTTGGCTATAAATTGCACGTCCAGATGCTCTGCTAGCACTTCAAGCGATGCTTCATCCTCAAGCGCCACACTGTGTTTTTGCGAGGCGAGTGCCAGGACCCGATATAAAGCACCACTGTCCAAAAAATTCCAGCCTAGCTGTTTGGCGAGCAATTGGCTGACGGTTCCCTTGCCGGTGCCACTGGCCCCATCAATGGTGATGACAGGTTCAATTGGTGGAATCATGTCATGGTCTCTCCCTTAATATTCGCAATTCTTTCAATGCTAACCAATAATTCCCCATCGCTTAACTGAATTAAACGCACACCCTGCGTATTTCGGCCAATCAAGCCAATTTCAGCCACCGGAATTCTGACCAGCGTTCCCTTGTTGCTAATGAGCATGGCTTCATCTTCCGAGTGCACCTGAATGGCGCTGACGACTTTGCCATTACGTTCATTCACCTGAATGGAAATCACACCCTGCCCTCCGCGGCCACTTAAACGGTATTCCGCAAGGGGCGTGCGTTTGCCATAACCATTTTCCGTGGCCGTTAAAATGTCGCCTTGCTGCGCCACAATCATGGAAACCACCTGTTGATCTTTCTGGAGTTTGACACCACGGACCCCTGCTGCCTGACGTCCTGTACACCGCACTCTGGACTCAGGGAAGCGAACCACTTTACCGGCATCGGTAAATAACATGATCTCATGCTTGCCATCGGTGATATCAGCCTGAACCAGGTTGTCACCTTCTTTTAAGTTAATGGCGATAATACCAGAGGAACGGGGCCGTGAAAAATCAATCAGGGAAACTTTTTTGACGAGTCCCGTCGCCGTGGTCATCACCACATATTTATTTTCCGTAAATTCACGAACAGACAAGAACGCATTGACTTTTTCGCCTTCTGCCAAGGGCAGCAAGTTCACAATGGGCCGCCCTCGTGAGGTGCGATTGGCCTGGGGAATTTGATAGACTTTAAGCCAGTAAACTTTACCGGTATTGGTAAAACATAAAACGGTATCGTGAGTTTGCGCGGCAATCAGATATGACACATAATCTTCTTCTTTAAGCGCGGCTGACGATTTACCACGGCCGCCCCGATGCTGCGATTGATACACATCCAAAGCCTGTGTTTTCACATAGCCTTCATGTGACAAGGTGACAACCACTTCCTCATTTGGAATCAGGTCTTCCATCAAGACTTCGCCTTCATCCACATCCACAATCTCCGTGCGGCGCTCATCGCCAAATTCCGTTTTAATGGTGATTAAATCTTCCTTGATCACTGCCATTAAACGGAGGGGATTTTGCAATATCTCCATAAATTGTTTGATCAAAGTATTTAATTCAGCGTGTTCTTTAGTGATTTTATCTTGCTCTAATCCCGTCAAACGATGCAAGCGCATATCGAGAATCGCTTGCGCCTGTTCTGGGGAGAGATGATAACCGTCCACTGACAAGCCATATTGCTCGGTTGTATGTAAAATGGCATCTTCTGTGCCTGCGCGTGTTAAAATATTAACGGCGTCTGACACTTTCCAGACATTTTTCATTAACTCAATTTTCGCCTGAGCGGCGTCTTTAGCATGTTTAATCAGCACAATCATGTCGTCAATATTGTAAAGTGCCACCGCCAGACCTTCCAGAATATGCACACGATCTTGCGCTTTTTGTAAGTCAAATAGGGTGCGGCGCGTGACCACTTCACGGCGGTGATGTATAAACGCTTCCAGCAATTCTTTCAGGTTAAGCACCTTGGGCTGACCATCCACCAGTGCCACCACATTGATGCCGAAGACGCTTTTTAATTGCGTATGAACAAACAAATTATTTAAAATGACTTCCGCATTCTCACCGCGCCTGACCTCCACCATGACACGCATGCCCTGCTTGTCTGACTCATCGCGTAAGGCGGTGATGTGTTCCAGCTTTTTCTCTTTTATCAGTTCAGCAATACGTTCAACCAGACGCGCTTTATTGACCTGATAAGGTAACTCGCTAATGATAATGCGCTCTTTACCTGATTTTTCATCCGTTTCAATGTGCGTTTTACCACGCACAACCACCCGGCCGCGACCCGTGTGATAGGCCTGATAAATACCACTTCGACCTTGGATGATGCCTGCTGTGGGAAAATCCGGACCGGGTATCATTTGCATCAGGTCAGTGATGGATAAAGCGGGATTTTCAACCAGTGCAATACAAGCATCCACCACTTCAGTCAGATTATGAGGCGGTATATTCGTCGCCATGCCAACCGCAATGCCAGAGGAACCGTTTACCAGCAAGTTCGGCACACGGGTGGGTAACACAGTCGGCGCCATTTCAGTTTCATCGTAGTTTGGGGTGAAATCAACGGTCTCTTTTTCAATGTCCGCCAATAAGGCATGTGCAAAACGCGACATGCGAATTTCGGTATATCGCATGGCTGCCGCAGAGTCGCCATCAA
>MGYH01000019.1:13844-46795 GCA_001801665.1 Gammaproteobacteria bacterium RIFCSPHIGHO2_12_FULL_45_12
CATCCACTAATAAATAACGCAGGGAAAAAGGCTGTGCCATGCGCACAATGGTATCGTATACGGCCGTGTCGCCATGCGGGTGATATTTACCGATGACATCACCGACAATACGGGCGGATTTTTTATAAGGCTTGTTCCAGTCATTTCCCAGCTCATGCATGGCAAACAAGGCCCGACGGTGTACGGGTTTCAAGCCATCACGCACATCGGGGAGCGCGCGCCCCACGATGACGCTCATGGCATAATCGAGATAAGATTTTTTAAGTTCACTTTCAACGCTTACTTTCTGTACTTCTTTTGCGATTGGAGTATCCATAGTGGGCTGCATTCTATGTCAAATTGAGTCGGCAAATTGTATCATAACTCTTTTATTTTCTACAGTATTAAGTGGCACCATCAGCTTCAAATGAGAGTAATATTGGTGGATGACGACGCTAAAAGCGCGTCCATATACACCCGACATTTGCATCAAAATGGATGTGAGGCAATTGGGGAGCATACCAAGGCGGCGTGAAAGTTTGCGTCAAGTGCCTGTTGGCTGTGCCTTAGCTTAAGTGGGTTTCAATGCCCGCCTCAAAATTTTACCCACATTCGTTTTCGGTAACTCATCCGTAAACTCAATGTATTTGGGGACTTTGTAGGGCGTCAGGTGTTCTCGACAATATTTAACCACCTTCTCGGCGGTTAACGCGGGGTCATCTTTGACGATAAAGGCTTTGACGGTCTCACCCGAGTTCTCATCACTGACCCCGATGACAGCGGCCTCAGAGATACCGGCCAATCGCGTGAGGACATCTTCAATTTCATTGGGATACACATTAAAACCAGACACTAAAATCATATCTTTCTTGCGCTCCAGCAATCGAAAGAAACCCTTCTCATCCATGGAGGCAATGTCTCCCGTTAATAGCCAGCCGTCTTTTGTAAAAACCTTTTCAGTTTCAGCCGGATTGCGCCAATAGCCCTTCATCACCTGGGGACCCTTGATGCCCAGCTCACCTGCCTCACCCACTGGCAATTCGCACCCCTCCTCATCCAGAATAATTAAATGAGTCGAGGACACTGGCAAGCCAATGGACCCGTTATAACTTTTTTCCGTGACAGGATTGATGGTGACACAAGGGGAGGTTTCCGTTAACCCATAGGCTTCAAGCAAAGGCGCACCGGTGATGGCCTGCCATTTTTCAGCCACGGCACGCTGTACCGCCATGCCGCCTCCAAGTGCTAGGCGCAAACAACTAAAATCAAGCTTGGAAAAAGCCGGGTATTTAATTAAGGCATGAAACAACGTATTCACGCCGGTGATCGCGGTAAACTTGAATTGACGCATATCACGTACCATGCGGGGAATATCCCGCGGGTTGGCAATTAAGACATTTAATCCCCCAATTCGGGAGAAATACAGGCAATTCGCCAGCAATGAAAATATATGGTAAAGCGGCAACGCCGTAATAATAATCTCATGACCAGGTTCTATGATGCTTTTAAACCAAGCATCCGCTTGCTGCATATTCGCAATCAGATTGCGATGCGTTAACACCGCCCCTTTTGATATCCCCGTTGTGCCGCCGGTATATTGAAGAAAAGCCGTATCATCAGGGCTGATGTCAACGGGACTGAGCGGCAAGCGTTTCCCAGCAAGAATAGCCTGCTTAAAATGAATAACACCTGGAATGCGCCAATGAGGGATTTTATGATAAACATATTTTAGCACCAGGTGTGTCACGAATGCTTTCGGCCAAGGTAACAGATCGCCAATATGGGTAATGATCACGTGTTTCAGTGTGGGAACACGCGCTAATGCCTGCTCAACCGTATTGGCAAAATTCGCCAAAGCAAGAAGGGTCGTCGCTTCTGCGTTTTTCAATTGTTCAGCCAACTCATCCGCGGTATAAAGCGGATTAATGCTAACCACCACCAGACCAATACGCAACGCTGCAAATAATGCCACCGGATATTGCAACACATTAGGCAGCATGATCGCCATCCGGTCGCCTTTCTTCATCTGTAAGTGCTGTTGCAAATAAGCCGCCAATTCGCGGCTGAATGCATCCACCTCAGCAAAGGTAAGCGTCACGCCCATACTATAAAATGCGGGGCGATCACGATAAAGCTCACAACTTCGCTGAAAAATTTGCGGGATATTTCTGAAGGCGTCAGGATCAATTTCAGCAGGCACGCCGGAGGAGTAACTTTTTAGCCAGACTTTGCTAGCACTCGCTGAGCCCTTCGTTGATTCCGTTGACGGCATAAACTGAATTCCATCTTTATATCGGGACGGCCGGATTTGAACCGGCGACCACTTACACCCCATGCAAGTGCGCTACCAGACTGCGCTACGCCCCGATGATACTATTCCAGCGTTAATGACTTGCTGTCACATCAGCCTGCAGATTGTGCAAAACACTTTCCAGTTCTGCAATCACTTTTTTCACTAATGCGTCAACTTTTACGGATTGACTGACCGTTTCGGGGAGTTGAGTGAGTCTGGCACGCGCTCCCTCGATGGTAAAGCCGTCGTTATAAAGCAATTTTTTAATCTGCCGGATTAATAAAACATCTTGCTGTTGATAATAACGGCGATTACCGCGACGCTTGACGGGCTTTAATTGCGGAAACTCCTGCTCCCAATAACGCAATACATACGCTTTGACAGCGCAAAGCGTGCTCACTTCACTAATTGTAAAATAGCGCTTATCGGGAATGACGGGCAAATCCTGAGTGGCATTCTGTTTACGACTCACACGCTTCCCCCAGATGATGATTTACTAACATTTTTTTCCACGCGCATTTTTAGTTTCTGTCCGCAATGGAAAGTGACAACACGTCGCGCTGTCACGGCCACTTCTTCACCCGTTCGTGGGTTTCGCCCTGGTCGTTGTCGTTTATCATGCAGGGTGAAATTACCAAATCCGGATAACTTGACAGGAATGCCATTTGCCAAGGTATCGCTGACATGGTGAAAAAATACTTCTACAATTTCCTTAGCTTCCCGATTGGTGAGACCAATTTGCTCATCAATGTGTTTAGCCAAGTCTGCCTTTGTCAATGTCATCATAAACTCCTTCATTCCTTCAGGTTCTAACTCCTTAATTGCGCACCTAATGCTCCCTTTAGCGCCGCCATGACCTTCTGAAGCATGCTTGCCACTTCTTCATCTATCAGTGTTCGGGTGGGATGCTGCAAAATAATGGCCAAGGCCACACTCTTCAAACCAGGCACTACCCCTTTGCCCTGATAAACGTCAAAAATAAAAACCTCTTTTAACCAAGCACCTACCGTCTCCTTTATTGTATCCTGAATCAACACGGATGGTATAGTCTGATTGACGAGAATGGCCAAATCACGTCGAACTTCCGGAAACTTTGAAATATCGGCGCTCTGATAGGAATCAGGCAATTTCAGATATTTTGTCTTAATTTCGAAAACATACACATTGCCAACCACACCCATCACCTGAAGAATGGAAGGATGCATAGAACCAATAAATCCAATTTTATCATTTTTGTAAAAAATATCTGCAGATTGGCCTGGGTGCAACGCCGCCTGTGTGCTGGGTCTAAAAATAAAGTGTGTTAATGGCGCCGATAAAGACAACAGGTTGCAAATGTCCCCTTTCACATCGTGGAAATCCACTTCCCGTGAGGTGTCTCCCCACTGTTCCTGCCGCGCCAATCCGGCCACCAAGCCACCGACACGCGGGCACGCTGCCTCAACTGAGGCCTCAAGGTTAAAACAGTCGCCCATCTCAAATAAGCGCACCCGATGTTGCTGCCGGCTTGTATTGTAAAGGAATGCATTGACGAGGCCTGGCAATAAATTGGTACGCATCACCGACATATCTGAGGTGATCGGATTCAAAAGCTCATAAGGCTTCGCCGCCGCATCAAATAGCTGTTGCTGCTGGCTGTCAACAAAACTGTAGGAGATGATTTCATGATACCCCTGATGACTCAGTGCCAGGCGAACATGCTGCCAATCCTCACTGGTTTTTACCCGACCCGTCTCTGGGTGCAAATTAGCCTTAAGGGGTATCTCCGGAATCTCGTTATAACCCCATAAACGGGCCACCTCTTCGATCAAATCTTCCGGTATCTGAATGTCCGGCCGATAGGTGGGAATGGTCACTTTAAAAGACTGTTTCAGTCGTTGGCATTTAAATCCCAGGGCGTCAAAAATGGACTCGACCCGACTGTCCGGAATCAAGACGCCCAGTAATTGCAGAAGATGCGACTTCGTTAATTCAATCAACCGTTCCCTCGGTATGTTAATGTCATCCCTCTGCTCCATGAGGGGGCCAGGCTGCCCTCCGGCAAGCGTCATTAACAGATGTGTCGCGCGCTCCATCGCCGCCACCTGAATGCCCGCATCCACACCCCGTTCAAAGCGATAAGATGAATCTGAGGTTAATGCGTAATATTGACGTTGACGCGCAACGACCTCCGGAGAAAAATAAGCACTTTCAAGCAGGATGTCTGTTGTTGTTAAAGTCACACTTGAATTAAGACCGCCCATCACACCCGCGATGGCAAGCGGACGCGCGTGGTCAGCCACGACCAGTGTCTCGCCATCCAACTCTTTTTCACTGCCATCCAGCAAGGCTATCCGCTCGCCCTGTTTCGACAACCGGACTTCAATGCCATGCTCAATGGTTGAGAGGTCAAAGGCATGCATGGGCTGACCCAGTTCAAGCAGAATGTAGTTGGTAATATCGACGGCGATATTGATTGAACGTATGCCGGAACGTCTTAACCGCTCTTTCATCCACAGTGGGGTGGGCGCCTCCATGTGAATGCCGCTGACCACACGCCCCACATAATGGGGGCACGCCGCTTTTGCGCTTACCTTGATGTCCAGTTTGCCGCTGATGACCGGCACAACGGGTTTGATGGCTAGCGCGTGAAAGGGTGCGCCTGTGATCGCGGCAATTTCACGCGCCATTCCCTTCATGCTTAAACAGTCACCACGGTTCGGAGTGACTGACACATCAATGACATAATCATCTAAGTTAAAGTATTTTCTAACATCAAGGCCGAGTGGGGCATCTGCGGGCAAGACCAGCAACCCCTCGCTTTCCTGAGCCATGCCAATCTCAGCGGCCGTGCAAAGCATCCCTTCTGAATCCGCACCCCGTATGTTGACCGCCACAATTTTTTGCTGGTTGGGCAAGATGGCGCCCAAGGTTGCCACGGGCACTTTCATCCCCACTGAGATAATGCGGGCACCGCATACAATATTCAGCCACTTATCGGTGCCAATATCCACTTTGCACAAGTTTAATCGATCTGCTTCAGGGTGCTTTTCTAACTGTTTTATCTCGCCTACGACCACCCCGTCAAAGGGTTCGGCGGCGAGTGTGGCGTCTTCCACTTCAAGACCCGCCATGGTCAGCGCGCTGCATAACGCTTCTCTGGATAAGTCAGGTTTAACCCACTCAAATAACCACGATTCCATACATTTCATAGTCGTATTCTTATGTCATTTAAACTGCGTTAAAAAACGTAAATCATTTTCAAATAAGGCGCGCAAATCACCGATGCCATATTTTAACATGGTCAGTCTATCGACCCCCAAACCCAATGCGAAGCCTTGGTATTGTTGACTCTCAATGCCCGCCATCGTGAGTACATTGGGGTGTACCATACCGCAACCCAACACCTCCAGAAACCCAGTCTGCTTGCAGATGCGGCAGCCTTTGCCAGCACATTTCAAACAGCCAATATCCACTTCGGCAGAAGGTTCTGTGAAAGGGAAATACGAAGGTCTAAAACGGATAACCACCTCCGACTGAAAGAATGACTGCAAGAACTGTCGGAGCAATCCTTTTAGGTGCGCAAAGGAAACCTGCTCATCCACCATCAAACATTCCATCTGGTGAAACATAGGCGTATGCGTTAAATCAAAGTCACGGCGATAAACCCGCCCCATTGCAACCATACGAAAAGGCGGACGCAATTGTTTCATTGTTCGAATTTGCACAGGTGACATATGCGTTCGTAACAAGCGGCCGTCCGGAAAATAAAAAGTATCTTGCATCGCACGCGCTGGATGGAGCGGCGGAATATTTAAGGCGGCAAAATTATGATAATCGTCCTCTATCTCTGGGCCATCCATAAAAACAAAACCCATTTCTGTAAAAATACGTCTTAATTCAGCCAGTGTTTTAACAAGGGGGTGTATGCTGCCGAACTCGGTTGATCTGCCAGGAAGCGTAATATCAATGGTTTCGCCAGCCAGTTGTTTTGCAATGTGAGCCTGTTTTAACGCCTCACCGCGCTTTGTAATCAGCGACTGGATGGCCTCCTTTGTGCTATTTATTTTTTGACCGATAAGGGGGCGATCTTCGGGAGAAAGACTACCCAATGTTTTCAGGTACTCAGACACTTGGCCCTTTTTGCCGAGATACTGTACTCGAAAATGATCCAAGGTTTTTAAATCAGCGGCCGTGTTAATAGCGGATTCTGCTTGTTGAAGAATGTCTTCCAAAGCTTGCATGGGTGATATGCTCCTTCCAAATAATGTGGCCTCACGAATCACCCGAGGTCAACAGCATCGGGAGACATCACACTGATAAAGCCTGATCGTCACGCGACTGCTTGCAAAGGGGATAGCAGCACAGCAACATGCCGCTAAGCAGCCGCTGCCAAGCTTGCCTTAACCTGCTCTGCCAACACAGTGAAGGCTTCCTTGTCATGCACAGCAATGTCTGCCAACACCTTACGGTCAATCTCGATCGCTGCCACTTTCAGGCCGTGCATGAAAGCACTGTAAGTCAAGCCATGAACTCGGGCGGCGGCATTAACACGCACAATCCACAAGGACCGAAAGTCACGTTTACGAACCCGTCGATCACGATAAGCATATTGGGCCGCTTTGATCACGGCTTGCTTGGCAACGCGATAAACGCGGCTGCGAGCGCCATAATAACCTTTGGCTTTGGCTAAAACTTTCTTGTGTCTCGCCCTGGCCGTAACACCACGTTTAACTCTCGACATAGTCTATTTCCTCAATCAACTTATTGCTTTAACTATCAATTTTTTACGCAAAAGGCAGCATTTGTCTCACATGCCCGACATCAGCATCACAGACTTGATGGGCTGCCCGTAATCCACGTAAGCGCTTGGTGCTTTTATGGGTTAATATGTGATTACGATGTGAGCTGCGGCACTTGAATCCACCATTTCCTTTGGCCCGAAACCGCTTTGCTGCGCCACGCTTTGATTTCAACTTTGGCATTTATCTCACTCCAACATAAATTGCATAAAAATAGCTATTTCTTCTTTGGCCCCAGCACCATCACAATTTGACGGCCTTCAAACTTGGGATGCTGCTCAACTGAACCCTCTTCTGCCAAGGCCCCCACCAGTTTTTCCAGTAACTGCCTGCCCAATTCAGGGTGCGCCATTTCCCGTCCGCGAAAACGGACCGTGACTTTTACCTTGTCGCCGCTCTCCAGAAATTTTTTAATGTTACGCAGCTTCACCTGATAGTCTGCTTCTTCCGTTCCGGGTCGAATTTTAATTTCTTTAATCTGAATTTGTTTTTGTTTCTTTTTGGCAACCGCTTTACGCTTGCTCATTTGAAACTTATACTTGCCATAATCCATGATTCGGCAAACCGGAGGCTTAGCTTCTGGTGACACTTCGACAATATCTAACCCAGATTCTTCACTTAATTTTTTCGCTTCCTGTATCGACACAACGCCAAGTTGCTGGCCTTCTGCACCAATCAAGCGAACCTCATGAGATTTGATCTCATCGTTTACGCGAGGCTTCTTTTCTATACTAATCCTACCACCCTCCTATTCAGATCGACCCCGCCTTGCTATTTCAGCACGGATAAATTCGAGAAATTGACCCATGGGCATGACACCAAGGTCAGCACCCTCTTGTGTTCTAACTGAGACGGTTTTTGACTCAACTTCTCTGTCCCCTATGACCAATAAATAAGGAACACGCTCCACGGAGTGTTCGCGGATTTTAAAGCCGATCTTCTCATTTCTCAAGTCCGATTTTGCCCTAACCCCGTGTTTTTTTAACTCCCGGGTCACTTCTTCCACAAAAGCCGCCTGTTTATCGGTGATATTCATCACCACCGTCTGAACGGACGCGAGCCAGACCGGTAGATTGCCTGCGTAATGTTCCAGCAAAATACCCATAAATCGTTCAAGAGAGCCAAGAATAGCACGATGCAACATAACTGGCACCTTTTTACTACCATCTTCGGCAATATAATAAGCATCCAGCCTTTCGGGCATATTATAGTCAAGTTGCAAGGTACCGCACTGCCACATTCGACCCAGACAGTCTTTCAGGTGAAATTCAATTTTAGGCCCATAAAACCCCGCCTCGCCTGGCAACACCTCATAATCAAGACCCACCAGACGCAGTGACTCAGCCAATGCTCGCTCTGCCTTATCCCAGGTTTCATCTGTTCCAATCCGTTTGTCGGGACGAGTTGACAGTTTGACCACCACCTCATTAAAACCAAAGTCTTTGTAAACATCGAGCATTAAACGAATAAAACTGGCTGCTTCAGAGGCCATCTGAGCTTCGGTGCAAAAAATATGCGCGTCATCTTGTGTTAACTGTCGCACCCGCATCAAGCCGTGCATGGCGCCAGTCATTTCGTTTCGATGGACGCAACCAAACTCTGCAAACCGGAGGGGCAAATCACGGTAACTCCTCAACCCCTGGTTAAACACCTGCACATGACAGGGACAATTCATGGGTTTGATGGCATATTGTCTTTCATCCACCTCCAGACTAAACATGTCACTTTTAAACATGTCCCAGTGTCCCGATTTTTTCCACAATATAACATCCACCAACTGTGGCGTGACAATTTCCTGATACCCTTGCTCTTCGAGCCGCATGGCAATGTAGCTTTTGATCGCGGAATAAATGGCCCAGCCATTGGGATGCCAGAAAATCATGCCGGGCGCTTCTTCCTGAACATGAAATAAATCCATGGTTTTGGCCAGCTTGCGGTGGTCTCGTTTTTCGGCCTCTTCCAGATTGTTGAGATACCCTTCCAGACTTTTTTTGTCTTTCCAAGCAGTGCCATAAACGCGCTGCAACATTTCATTTTTAGCGTCGCCACGCCAATAGGCGCCTGACACTTTAGTTAATTTAAAGGCTTTCAGCATACCCGTGCTTGGCACATGCGGCCCGCGGCACAAGTCAGCAAAACCATCTTGCTGATAAATGGTTAAGGACTCACTTTCCGCAATGGCCTGAATAATCTTGACTTTGTAATGCTCGCCCTGTGCCTCAAAAAACTGAATGGCCTCCTCGCGACTCACCACGCGGCGCGACACACCGTAATCCGCTTCCGCCAACGCCTGCATTTTTTCTTCAATTTTCGCCAAATCTTCCGTGGAAAAAGATTTTTCATAGGCGAAGTCATAATAAAAACCGTTCTCGATCACAGGCCCAATGGTCACCTGGGCTGCGGGAAACAGGCTTTTCACGGCATGGGCCAACAAATGCGCGGTGGAATGCCGGATGACTTCCAGCCCTTCTGCATCCTTGTCCGTCACAATGCGAATTTCCGCATCCTGATCAATGACGTGAAAGGTATCAACCAACGTGCCATTCACTTTTCCAGCGATCGCCGCTTTTGCTAAGCCGCTGCCAATAGAGGCGGCGACCTCTGCAACCGTCACCGGCTGATCGAATTTTTTTTGGGTTCCATCTGGCAAAGTAATTAATGGCATACGCTGAGTGCTTCACTACTATCGTTTTTAAATATTCGTTTATAAATATTTTATATTAAAATTTAATATAAAAGGCGTCTCTGGATTCATCACGCTGGTAGGCACGAGTGGGATCGAACCACCGACCACCACCATGTCAAGGTGGTGCTCTACCACTGAGCTACGTGCCTGTCATTTAGGGTGCTTACAATATCACTATCGCTAGAAAGGACGCAAGCAGTTGACATCCTACCCGGCCTAAAGTCCGAGGATTCCTACCGCGCTCACGCAACGAGTGCCTGAGTCACTTCGGCGGGTTCCTCGTTCACAGAGTAGCCTTAAAGCGCAGTCTCTCCGGAGGCTTAAAATCCCGTCTGCCCGACGGTATACTTTTTAAAGTGTGGAGATTTTAACATGGAACATGTTAAAAGCAAGACGCCTTTTGCGTCTACGCTATTCATCCCCGCCATGAATGACGGGGCTTTCCGCGAAATTTTGGTAAATGGTTTTTCTTTTCAGGAATCAGGAGGCACAACGGACTGGCAAACGCTCTCCGACAAAGGAACGATGGCTAACCGGCAAGCAAATTGACCTTTAAGGCCTTAATCTGGTTTCTAACACTTGCCGCCTCTTCAAACTCCAGATTATGCGCATGGTCATACATTTGTTTTTCCAGCGTTGAAAGATAAGCCGTCAATTCATCCATTGACATGGCCGCATAATCAACATTCGCCTCACCCACTCTTTCTTTTGGAAATAAACGTCCACGCACCTGCTTGCCAGAATAAGCCCCTTCCATGACATCATGGACAGCCTTGGAAATGGAAACAGGCGTAATACCGTGCGCCTGATTAAATTGATGCTGCTTTTCCCGACGGCGTTCCGTTTCCTGCATGGCGCGCTGCATAGAGCCTGTGATACGATCAGCATATAAAATGGCTTTACCATTGAAATGCCGTGCGACACGTCCAATGGTTTGAATGAGCGAGGTTTCAGAGCGCAAAAACCCTTCCTTATCTGCATCCAGAATGGCAACCAGCGACACTTCTGGTAGATCCAGCCCCTCACGTAGCAAGTTAATACCGACCAACACATCAAACTCCCCTAAACGCAAATCTCGCAAAATTTCCACGCGTTCAACGGTCGGCACATCTGAATGCAAATAACGCACACGCACTTGATGCTCTTCAAGGTATTCGGTTAAATTTTCAGACATACGCTTAGTCAAGGTTGTGATTAAGACGCGTTCATGCTTTTGAACGCATTTCGTTATTTCAGACAAGACATCATCCACTTGCGATGCGGCGGGACGCACTTCGACTAGAGGATCAAGTAAACCGGTTGGCCTGACAAGCTGCTCCACCACCGCACCTGACTGCCCTAGCTCAAAAGCGGCAGGCGTCGCTGATACGTAAACTGTCTGAGGTGCCCTGGCACTAAACTCTTCATAACGTAAAGGGCGGTTATCCAATGCCGAGGGCAGTCGAAACCCATATTCCACCAACGTTTCTTTACGCGAGCGATCACCACGATACATGCCATGCAGCTGGGGTACAGTGACATGCGATTCATCAATCACCAATAAAGCGTCTGTTGGCAAATAATCAAATAAAGTGGGCGGTGCTTCGCCTGCCGCGCGGCCTGACAAATACCGCGAATAATTTTCAATTCCCTGGCAATATCCCAGCTCTTTCATTAACTCAAGATCATACAGCGTTCGTTGCTCCAAACGTTGCACCTCTACCAATTTATTTAACTGATGCAATTCTTGAAGACGCAGCTTAAGGTCAACCTTGATGAGATCAATGGCTTTCACCACGGTCTCACGCGGTGTGGCATAATGTGTTTTGGGATAAATGGTTAAGCGCGGCACCCGACGAGACACTTCACCGGTTAACGGATCAAAATAAGCCAAACTTTCAATTTCATCGCCAAGCAACTCAATACGCACGGCTTCGCTATCTGACTCTGCCGGATAAACATCAATCACATCACCACGCACGCGGTAGCTTGCACGGTGCAGCTCCATATCATTGCGCTTGTATTGCAATTCTGCCAGACGACGCAAAATAAAACGTTGATCGACTTGGTCGCCGCGATCAAGGTGCATCACCATGCTGAGATACAAATTTGGATCACCCAAACCATAAATGGCAGACACCGTTGCCACAATCACCGCATCACGCCGTTCCAGTAATGCCTTGGTGGCCGATAAACGCATTTGCTCAATGTGCTCATTGATCGATGCATCTTTTGCAATATAGGTATCTGAGGAGGGCACATAGGCTTCTGGTTGATAATAATCATAATATGAAACAAAATATTCTACGGCATTATGTGGAAAAAATTCTTTCATCTCCCCATAAAGCTGAGCCGCCAGCGTTTTATTGGGAGCGAGGATCAAGGTAGGACGACCCAATTGCTGGATCACATTGGCCATCGTGAACGTTTTCCCTGAACCTGTCACGCCCAACAACGTTTGATATGCAAGCCCCTGCTTCAGCCCCTCCACCAATTGACGGATTGCTTCTGGCTGATCGCCTGCTGGTTGAAATTGAGCCTTTAATTCAAATGTCTGTATCATAAGTGTAGAACTGCTTCATGAAATTAATTATAATCTCGCCGATATTGCACGAGACCTTGTACACTATACGCTAAAGGGTCACATTTGAAGCGCGCACCCGTAAAAAAAATAACTGAGTATAAACGACACAATGCCACGGCACCCCATTAAACCTTTTCAACTCACGAGAATTCAAGCATGACAATGAATAAAGATTTAGCACAAACCCTCGCACAACGCGTAGAGCGCATTAAACCCTCACCGACGCTTGCTATCTCCGCCCGTGCGACGGAGTTGCAGGCACAGGGGAAAAAGGTGATTAATCTTAGTGTTGGAGAACCTGATTTTGATACACCACAGCCTATCAAGGACGAAGCCATCCGGTCGTTGCAAGCAGGTCACACCAAATACACGGCCGTCGATGGCACCAAAGGCTTAAAGCAAGCGGTCATTCAAAAATTTGAACGTGACAATGGCTTGCACTATCAACCAAACCAAATCCTGATTTCCTGTGGCGCCAAACACAGTTTTTATAATTTATTTTCCGCTTTGTTAAACGCGGGCGATGAAGTCATTATTCCAGCGCCTTACTGGGTATCTTATCCAGACATGGTCAAGTTATGTGATGCTGAACCTGTCATTGTTAAAACCGATCGTTCAGAATCCTTCAAAATGTCACCCGCCAAACTGGCTGCCGCCATCACGAATAAAACCCGTATTGTTATTCTGAACAGCCCCTCCAATCCAACGGGTCTCGCCTACACGCGTGAAGAATTAAAAGCATTAGGCGATGTCATTCTCGAACATCCGGCCATCCTCATTGCCAGTGACGACATTTATGAACATAATCTCTGGAAACACATTCCCTTTGTTAACATCATCAATGCTTGTCCAGCGCTTTTTGACCGATGCGTCGTCATCAACGGTGTCTCAAAAGCCTATGCCATGACCGGATGGCGCATCGGCTATGCAGCAGGACCTGCAAAAATCATTGCGGCGATGAAAAAGGTGCAGTCACAAAGCACCTCTAATCCTGCCAGCCTATCGCAAGATGCTGCGCAAGCAGCCCTTGAGGGTGATCAAACTTGCGTCTCAGAAATGCGTGATGCTTACAAGGCGCGCCACGACTACCTAGTGGCGGCCTTGCAACAAATTCCCGGCATGATTTGCACACCCTCAGATGGCACCTTTTACACCTTCCCCTCGATCGAAGGCTTGTTAAATCCCTCAAAAGGGATTACAAATGATGTGGAGTTCGCTGAATTTTTATTGAATGAAGCTGACATTGCCATTGTACCGGGAACGGCGTTTGGGGCACCTAACCATATACGCATCACTTATGCAACCAGCATGGATAACTTAAAAGAGGCTGTTGCAAGGCTGCAGCACACACTGGAAAAACTCACAACACGGTAGATAGAACATGTCATTTGGCCTATTAACTGAGACGGATAATACCAAAAAAACCAGGAGCGGTCCGCCGCCTTTACGGTTGCAAACGTTTTATCCCTCCCTTAAAACCGCCATGCCCACTGTGGATGAGCCTTACAAAGCATTATTGCGGCACCTGTCCTTGCAGGAAGCAGAGCCTGTTTGCACCAGCCTGTGCCAGGGTACGCTTTTTACTGGCTTGACCGCCAAAAAAGGGGGTCGCATCCTGGTATTCCCACAAACAGCCCCTCAAAACGTCACACTCTGGGCCGCGCTCACCCATTTTGCCAGGCAACAACAATTAAAAATTGGCACGCTTCAATTGATCACGCACGCAACGTGTCATTCCATGCAGGCCTTTGAAATGGAAGCGTTCCTCATTAACCCTAAACTGCTTAAAGCAGGACAATTACTTTACACGCCACCGGCTACCGGCGTTGTTGCATAAATTATTTTTTGAACAGAATCGTCGTTGCGAGGAGCGTTTTGTGCGACGAAGCAATCCAGAATGGATGCAATATCATGATTTTTGACGATGTTCTGGATTGCTTCGGCCAAAAAGCGGCCTCGCAACGACGAATGATGCAACAAAGCCCCGGCTACCTAGCGTCACTTCTTTGAAAATAGAGAAAAATTCTATTGACGACTCGGGTATCCAATATTAGTATTCCCCTCACCAAATGCTATATTCCCCGGTAGCTCAGTCGGTAGAGCAAGTGGCTGTTAACCACTGGGTCGGCGGTTCGAGTCCGTCCCGGGGAGAAAATAACACCGCGTTCGCCTCCCGACATCTGCACACCAGAGCACACAAGGAGTGTTTCACATGGAATTTTCTGGGCTTCACCAAGCACTTGTTCAAGAATCGCCGTTACAAATCGCAGGAACCATCAATGCCTACACCGCGCTCCTCGCAAAACAAGCAGGTTTCCGCGCCATTTATCTTTCAGGCGCGGGCGTGGCCAATGCTTCTTATGGATTACCTGATATAGGCGTCACCACCTTAAACGATGTCGCCATTGATGTGGAGCGCATCACCAATGCCTGTGACCTGCCATTGTTAGTGGACATTGATACGGGCTGGGGCAATGCCTTCAATATCGCTCGCACGCTCAAAACCATGATCAAATCTGGCGCAGCCGGCGTCCACCTCGAAGACCAGATACAGGCTAAACGCTGTGGTCATCGCCCTAATAAAGCCATTGTCACGACAGATGAAATGTGTGACCGCCTCAAAGCAGCCGCTGACGCCAAATACAACCCTGAATTTGTCCTGATGGCAAGAACTGACGCGCTTGCGAGTGAAGGCATGGATCGCACCCTTGAACGAATCACCGCCTATGTTAACGCAGGTGCTGATATGATTTTTTTTGAAGGCGCGACCTCACTTGAACAATATCAAATGATCACAAAAGCCTGTCCCGTGCCAGTCCTTGCTAACCTCACCGAATTTGGCGTCACGCCATTATTTACCAAAACGGCATTACAACAAGCCGGTGTCAAACTGATCCTCTACCCCTTAACCGCTTTTCGCGCCATGAACAAGGCGGCTGAAAACGTTTATGAATGCCTGCGACAACAAGGCACTCAAGCCGCACTCATTGACACCCTGCAAACACGTGAGCAACTCTATCAAACATTGAACTATCACGAATATGAAAAGAAATTAGATGAACTCTTTGTGAAAGGAATCGAAAAATGAACGTTAAAACAGGCGGATTAGAAGGTATTGTCGTTGGCAATACAGCCATCTCGACAGTCGGCAAGGAAGGGGTGGGTTTAACCTATCGCGGTTATGATATTCATGATCTCGCCAGTCATGCTGCCTTTGAAGAGGTGGCTTATCTGCTTATTTACGGAAACCTCCCCACCGGCGCACAACTGCAAGCCTATCGCGACAAATTGGTACAACTACGCCGCTTGCCGGATGCGGTAAAATTGTTACTGGAAACCATACCAGGCACCGCTCATCCCATGGAAGTCTTGCGTACCAGCGTCTCTATGATAGGCGCGCTTGAAGCAGGACACGCCTCCACAGAACAAGATATCGCTGATCGCCTGATTGCCTGCACACCCGGCATGCTACTCTATTGGTATCAATTTCACCGCCATACAACACGTCTTGACGAGAGTGAGGCCAGTGAAAATTCAGTCGCGGGTTATTTCCTGGAATTACTGCACGGCAAAAAACCGGATGATGAACATAAACGCGCTGTTGATGTCTCACTCATTCTTTATGCCGAGCATGAATTAAACGCTTCAACCTTTGCAGCGCGCGTCACCGCCTCTACACAGGCTGATTTTTATTCGGCGGTGGTTTCAGCCATTGGTACCCTGCGAGGTGACTTGCACGGCGGCGCCAATGAAGAAGCCATGCGGCTTATTAGCCAATTTAAAACACCTGAACAAGCAGAGAAAGGTGTCAGGGAGAGGCTGGCAGCCAAAACCAAAATCATGGGATTTGGCCATCGTGTTTACAAAATCTCTGACCCCCGTTCAGACATCATCAAAGCCTGGTCTGAAAAACTGTCGCGGCAGGCTGCGGACGGTTACTTGTTTGAGGTATCAAGACGCATTGAAAAAATTCTATGGGATGAAAAGAAATTATTCCCCAATCTGGATTTTTACAGTGCGACCGCTTATCACTTTTGCGGCATCCCAACGTCATTATTTACCCCCATTTTTGTCATATCGCGCTTAAGTGGCTGGAGCGCACACATTCTGGAACAACGTATTAACAACCGTTTAATTCGTCCAGAAGCGCATTATGATGGCCCCGCGCCTCGTCCATTCCCTCCGCTAGCAGACAGGCGATAATCATGGAAATGTTAACCGCTGATGAAAACACACGACCGGCACCTGATGCCGCATTAGTCGCCATAGCAGATTACGTTGCCAAACCACCTGTCTTAAGCAAACTGGCGATGACCACCGCGCGCCATTGTTTAATGGATGCATTGGGTTGCGCCATGCTTGCCTTGCAATATCCCGCCTGCACAACATTACTCGGCCCCATCATTCCAGGGACAATGGTACCGATTGGCGCACGTGTCCCTGGCACCCCTTATCTGCTGGATCCCATTTTAGCCGCCTTCAACATTGGCACGCTCATTCGATGGCTCGACTTTAATGACACATGGCTTGCCGCAGAATGGGGACACCCTTCTGATAATCTAGGCGCCATTCTGGCCGTCACCGATTACGTGAGCCGGAAAAACTTGCAGCAAGGAAAACCGCCTGTCCTCGTCAAAGCAGTCCTTGAAGCCATGATCAAAGCACATGAAATCCAAGGGGTGCTGGCACTTGAAAATGGATTTAACCGTTTGGGCTACGACCACGTCATTCTTGTCAAGATTGCCTCAACAGCCGTTGCCACACAATTACTGGGTGGTACCAAATCGCAAATCGTGAATGCACTTTCACAAGCCTGGCTCGATGGCACTTGCTTGCGCGCTTACCGTCATGCACCGAATACCGGCTCACGAAAATCCTGGGCCGCCGGGGATGCGACCAGCCGTGCCACCCGTTTAGCCTGGTTGTCACTGCAAGGCGAAATGGGTTACCCCAGCGCATTGACCGCCCCCAAATGGGGATTCAATGATACCGTTTTAGGCGGCAACACCTTACGTTTCCCACGCCCTTTTGGCAGCTATGTGATGGAAAACGTCTTGTTTAAAATCGCCTATCCTGCTGAATTTCACGCACAAACGGCAGTGGAGTGCGCCATTCAACTTCATCCCTTGCTAAAAGATAAATTCAATGACATTGAAAAAATAATATTAACAACTCAAGAATCCGCCATTCGGATCATCAGCAAATCAGGGCCGCTGCATAACCCTGCTGATCGTGATCATTGTTTACAATATATGGTGGCCGTCGGTTTGCTGTTTGGCGAGTTAAAAGCCGAGCATTATGAAAGTGACACAGCAAACGATGCCCGCATTGATTCATTGCGTGCGAAAATGGTTGTAGAGGAAGATAAACAATATTCCCGTGATTACCTTGACCCTGACAAACGCTCCATTGCCAACGCCATTGAAATTTATTTTAAAGATGGTTCACGCACTGACAAAGTGGAAGTAGCCTACCCCATCGGTCACAACCGCCGCCGTGAAGAAGGTGTCCCGTTACTGTATCAAAAATTCAAACAGAATCTGGGTCAGCAGTTTGCTGCTAGCAAAATTGAACATTTCATCGCACTCTTTCAGGATCAACATGCACTGGAAACCTTGGCAGTGAATGAATTAATGGACGGGTTTGCCTGTTAGGGCCTGTCGTCAATTATTGCGTATACGATTGAATTTGCGACCCCACATTTTGCAGCGTATCGCCAAACTGCGTTTTCAAATTGGCCAAGGTGGGTGAGACAATATTATTTAACCAGACAACGGCTGGTTGATACATCCCCACCAATTGGGACTGGCCCCACCACGGTTGCCTCGCAAAGGGGGTTAATTGCAACAAGAAAATAATGACCAAATTAAAAATAACGCCGCGTGCCAAGCCAAACACCCCGCCGAGCAAGCGATTTCCCAGTCCTAACAAACCGGTTTGAAAGGCCAGATTAACGACATAAGTAAAAATGGCGCCTGTCAATAAAGTGCCTGCGAACAATAATGAAAAACTGACGCCAATCGCCGCATAAGAAATGGGCTGCGCGGCATTCACACCGATTGCGTTAGTCGCCTCGGACACCGCTCCCTGAACCGACGGGGAACTGGTAAAAGAGGCTGCCAGCGATGCTGAAAACATGGACGCGACGACAAATGCCGCGATCAAAAAGACCAGCGACAACACTTCCTTCACAAAGCCGCGCATTAACCCAAACAACCCCGAGAAAAGCAAGATTGCAATGAAGATGTAATCTAACCAATTCATGCCTGTCATTATTTGTCCTTCAGTTCCATGAGCAAGAAAGTTCATTATACCAAATGAGTAAGCCCCATGACTATCTTGTCTGGCACATCGCTAAACACGGCATCCACTCCCCAGCTATAAAGCTCATTGGCTCGCAGGGGATCATTCACGGTATAGCAAAGTAGCGTTTTGCCAGCCGCCTTGATTTCCTGAGCCCGCTTAAAGGTTAGCAACACATGATTGACGTGCAACGACACGGCAGACAGGGACTCGCAAAGTTTCTCCCAATCCGGGCGCCACTCATGAATTAACAATCCAATCAAGCTGTTAGGTGAATTTCGGCGTAATATCCGCAGCGTTTCAATGGAAAAGCTGGAAAAAAGCACTGTGGCCGTTGAGGTGGCAAGATAAGCCGCCATCTCGTCAACCACCCTGAGCACGAGCGATTCCTCATGGCCTGGAAAGGGCTTGATTTCAATATTCGCACACATTTTTGACGTTTTTAAAAAATCCAGCATCAGCGCCAACGATGGAATGCGCTCACCGGCATAAACAGGCTGAAACCAGGCACCCGCATCCAGTGTGCCCAAGTAGGCATAAGGGTAAGCGTCTACCCGGCCTGAGCCATTGGTGGTGCGATCCAGTTCCTCATCATGAAAGATCACCGGCTCACCACAAGCCGCTTGCATCACATCAAATTCGACCCAGTGCATCCCCAACTGGGCTGCTTTAGTAAACGCAATCAAAGTATTCTCAGGGGCATAGGCGCTTGCTCCACGGTGTGCAATCACGGGGGGATGAAAGGTCAGTAACTCACGCATTGCGCTACCTCTCTCAAACGACTCTAACGACAGATTGGGAAGAATGCGCCGCATTCTCCTGTAATTTGGCAAAAAGTCTTTTACTCACCTCTTCAGGTTTAAAAAAACTCATTGTCATGCCGGTACCTGCGCCCACACTCGCGCCAATGAGTGTTCCGCCTGCTAACAGTAACGCCATTTTGGACGGGTCAATCACCACCAATATGGCCAGAGGAATGGTCACACCCTGAACGATAACGGTTCCTGCAAGCACCTTCCACCAATGCATCTCACAAAAAACACGCGCATGCTCTCTGAGCGTCACGTTATTCTCCAGATCATTTTCCAAGTCAACCTGAGCCCTCTGCAAGCTAGCCAAACCGGCTAACCAGATTGTCCTTGTTTGTTCAACCGCTTGAGTGAGTGTCGTTACCCTGCTTTTTAATGCATCGACCTCCGTGTTGAGAGCGCAAAACGAGTCGTGAATTAACTGCATCTTCTCTCTTAATGCCGCTTCAACTAACTGGGTTTGTTCGGACAAACGTGCAAGGGCGAGATCAAGCGCACTCTGTTGCAAAGCGACCACACCCATTCGCTCTCCCATCCCGGCCAATAACGAAAAAAGATAGACTCCGACTCCCGCCTCTTGAGATTGTTTTGTCACGGGTTTGCTTAAAATAGCAAGATGCCATCCTTGCGTTAACTGATCTTCCATGGGGGGGATCGCGGCCATCTGAACTTCAATTTGGCGTAACTGATCTGCCAGCGCATCACTTTCCACTTTATATTGCACCAAGCTCGCCTCAATGTTTGTTAAGAGGGCGGTCACCGCATCGCGATATTGTCCCCAAAAAATCGCCCTGTCTGACTTGCTTTTCGTTGACACCGCGTCATAAAGCTGCACACAGGAAGGCAGCGCCAATAGCCCTTCATTCAAGTGATCCGCTATTTTCACATCTCGCATCACGAACCGCGCAGACAATAATAGCTTATCCCAATCAGCCTTGAGCGAATTCTGAACCCGCCCATAGCCTTTCTCTCCCAGACAGTTATCTAGGCGATTACATAATATAGCCATTCGGGCCAACTGCGACATCGCGTCTGAATGCACTTGACGAATCCACAGAGGCAAACCCATCAAGACAGTTTGACACTGATCCATGACCTGAAAAAGGGATTGCGTTTTAATCGACAGTAACACGCATTTCTCGCGCTCAAGGGCGTGAAAGATGAATACCAACTGTTTCAATGTCGCCCAATCTTCTGGCGTGATCTGCCCTGCTGGCAGCATCTGCTTTTGTGGATCCATTTCATCCAAAGCGGAGGTGACATGCTGTTCCAATTGCTGCATAAAGTCATTAACCTGCTCATCCAAACGACTCAAGCCATCGCTGCTTGAAAGGGATTCATTTAAGCTCCGCCAAATGGTATTAAACACGACCAGTTTATAGGGATTTAAGGCGGCAAATGGCGCAACCAGGTGATTTGATGCAAACTGTTCGGAAAATTCTTGGTATAAAGCCTTTTGCGCTTGAAGAATCAAGTCCGGCAATATGCCAACTTGCTCATTTAAATTTATCCCCATTGGCATGCTGACCTCCCATTCAATTTATGCTATGTTACTGCAACTTTTTATACCTGTCATTCCACGTAACTTTAACTTGACTAGAATTAAACAGCATGCCAATAGCCGACCCATTTCATCCCCCCATTCCAGACCAAGCCGGTAAATGCTGCCTATGGGGTCATCTGCATGGCGCAAGTGTTGGTCTTGCCATCAGCCATGCGCTCTTATCCAGAACACAGCCCATGCTGATTATCGCACCGGATAGTTTATACGCATCACATTTAATTGACACGCTGCATTTTTTTAGCAGTGAACAACTGGCGTTGCTGGAATTTCCTGATTGGGAAACCTTACCTTATGACCACTTCTCCCCTCATCAGGACATTATCTCAGACCGGCTGACGGTGTTGCATCAACTGCCGCATATAAAACAAGGCGCCATCATCACCACCCTGTCGACACTGCTGCATCGTCTTCCACCCAAAGATTATTTGCATGCTCACCGTTTTATTTTAAATAAAGGTGACACTTTAAAGATAGATAGCTTGCGCGCCCAACTTGTTAGTGCAGGATACTTTTCAGTGGGTCAGGTGCGTGAACACGGTGAGTTTGCCATTCGAGGCTCACTCATTGACATCTACCCCATGGGCAGCAAACAACCCTTTCGGATTGACCTGTTTGATGATGAAATTGATTCCATCAGGCTATTTGCACCCGACACACAACGCTCACTTGAGCGGGTTGATCGCATTCACCTCCTGCCCGCCAAGGAGTTTCCATTAACAGCCGCCGCAATTGAACATTTTCGGGATGCCTGGCGTAGTCATTTTAGCGGTAATCCTGTGCGTTGCCCAACTTATCAGGATATCAGTGAGGGCATTTGTTCACCTGGCATTGAATATTACTTGCCATTGTTTTTTGATCACACCGCCACCTTATTTGACTACCTGCCAGACAACCTGTTAATCACCACCATTGGCGACACTGAAGCGAAACTGGCCGAATGCTGGCGCGACGTTGAAATACGTTATGAACATGGCCGTCATGACACCCTACGACCCCTATTGGCACCCGATCAATTATTCCTCACCAAAACGGAAGTTAATGAAGCCTTAAAAAAACATCCCCGCATCAAAATCAACCCCATTAACAAACAGCATTTACATGACTTTGCGACAAAGCCTGCACCCGCGCTGGATATGGATCGCAAAGCGTCCCAACCTTTGGCATCACTGCAAGCCTTCCTGACGCAAACCACTGGCAAGATCTTGTTTTCGGCAGAGAGCATGGGAAGACGCGAAGCGGTTTTGCAAATGTTAAGTCATATCTCACTCTCACCCACTTATTTCCCAACGTGGCAAGCATTTTTGACAAGTGATGAAACCGTGGGCATGGTGGTCACGCCCATTGAAGAGGGGTTTTGTCTGGCATCGCCCGAACTTGCGCTCATCACAGAAACACAGCTTTACGGTAAACGCGTCATGCAGCGTCGGCTGTTAAAAAAATCAGCGCAAAACACAGATGCCTTGGTCCGCGATTTAACCGAATTGCAAATGGGCGATCCGGTTGTTCATATTGATCACGGCGTGGGGCGTTATCTTGGCCTTGAAACACTCACCGTGAGCGGGCAAGCAGGTGAATTTCTTGCGCTGGCATACCAGGGTGGGGACAAACTTTATGTTCCGGTTGCCGCTTTGTATCTGGTAAGCCGCTACACCGGCGCGAACCCGGAACAAACGCCCCTCAACAAATTAGGCACCGACCACTGGCAAAAAGCGAAACGCCGTGCTGCCTTAAAAATACGGGATGTCGCCGCCGAACTGCTTGAGCTATATGCAAAACGCGCTGCCTGTCCGGGTCACGCTTATCTGCTTCCAGAAGATCAATATGCTGTCTTTGCCAATGCTTTTCCCTTTGAAGAAACACCGGATCAGCAACAGGCCATTCATCAGGTCATCGCTGACATGGCATCAGACAAACCCATGGACAGAGTCATCTGCGGCGATGTTGGTTTTGGAAAAACGGAAGTGGCCATGCGTGCCGCGTTTTTAGCCGTGCAAAACAATCGACAAGTCGCCGTGCTTGTGCCAACCACGCTACTCGCCCAGCAGCATTATCAAAATTTTCAGGATCGGTTTGCAGACTGGCCCATACAGGTGGAGTTGTTATCTCGCTTTAAAACCGCCAAAGAACAACGCGCATCCCTGATACACATGGAAACTGGCACCGCTGATATTGTCATTGGTACACACAAATTGTTACAAGGCGGCATCCAGTTCAAAAATCTTGGCTTGATCATCATTGATGAAGAACACCGTTTCGGCGTCAGGCA
Organism: Gammaproteobacteria bacterium RIFCSPHIGHO2_12_FULL_45_12; assembly: GCA_001801665.1. Lineage (GTDB taxonomy): Bacteria > Pseudomonadota > Gammaproteobacteria > DSM-16500 > DSM-16500 > Aquicella. The sequence goes on from MGYH01000019.1 coordinate 37,089, forward strand.
AAAAGAAAAACTCAAGGCACTACGCGCAACCGCCGACATTTTAACCTTAACAGCGACACCTATTCCACGCACCTTAAACATGGCGCTTGCTGGTGTTCGGGATCTCTCTATCATTGCCACGCCCCCCTTACGCCGCTTATCGGTTAAAACCTTTGTCCATGATTATCAAAATCAAATCATACAAGAAGCCATACAGCGCGAAGTCATGCGTGGCGGACAGGTTTACTTTTTGCATAATGATATTAGCACCATCGCGCAAAAAGCCGAAGAAATTGCCCAGTTAGTGCCAGAAGCACGGCCGACAATTGCCCACGGCCAAATGCACGAACGTGAACTTGAACGGATCATGGCTGGGTTTTATCACCGCCAGTCAAATGTTCTGGTATGCTCCACCATCATTGAAAGCGGCATTGACATCCCAACAGCCAATACCATCATCATAAATCGCGCAGATAAATTTGGCATCGCACAACTGCACCAGCTACGCGGACGCGTGGGCCGCTCGCATCATCAGGCTTACGCTTATCTCTTGATTCCTTCGCGTCAAAGCGTCAGTCGGGACGCGATTAAACGGCTTGATGCCATTGCTGCCTTTGATGATCTTGGCATTGGCTTCACACTTTCCACCCATGATCTGGAAATTCGCGGGGCAGGTGAACTACTGGGTGAAGAGCAAAGCGGTGATATGCAGGAAATTGGGTTTACACTTTACATGGAGTTACTATCACGCGCAGTTGAAAGCCTGAAAACAGGTAAGGAACCTAGCGATGACACCGCCCTGCTCTATCATGGCGCCGAAATTAATTTGCACATTCCGGCATTCATTCCCGACAATTATCTAGCCGATGTTCCGTTACGTCTGCAATTCTATAAACGGATTTCACATGCCAAACTGCCCTCTGAACTAGATGATATTCAGGTTGAGATGATCGACCGATTTGGTTTATTACCGCCGTCTTTAAAAAATGTTTTTGCCATGGCTGAATTAACATTACAAGCAAACACCTTAGGCATTACCAAACTTGACGCGCATGAAAACGGGGGCAAACTGGAATTCAATGACAAACCTGACATTAAGCCAGAAAAAATTATTCATTTAATCCAGACTGCCTCAAACCGCTATCAATTAGAGGGTCCAAAACGATTAAAATTTAAGTTTGAACCACACGCTCCTGACAAACGAATTGAATTAGTGCAAACACTACTTGAGGTTTTAGCCACTTGAATGAGGGACCGTGATGACAACCACTGCTGTGATTTTGAGTCTCATGGCACCCATCAAGGTGACAGGAAAACAATCCACGAAGGTGCTTGCGATATGACTAAATCATCATTATCTTCTTATGACCTTTTATTTCAGCAATTTGATTCTCATACCACCTTATTGACACCCAACCGACGATTATCCGCCTATTTGCATCAGGTGTTTAAGGATCGTCAACGTGAACAGCCGTCTTCTTGCTGGTCGACACCTGATATTTTGCCGCTCACTAGCTGGCTTGAGCGATTATGGCAACAGTCTGTTTGCCAGACATTTAAACCTGCCCCCACCTTACTCAGCGCGTCTCAAACGGACACGGTGTGGGAAACCATTTTAAAGCACGACAAGGAAAATGAAGCCTTGTTGCAATTATCTGAAACGGCCGACATGGCACAATCCGCCTGGCGCCTCATCAAGGAATGGCAGCTTAATTTTAAAGATGCTAGCTTTTTAACGACACCTGACACAGCCGCTATGCAGCGCTGGGCAACCCATTTCACCCAAACATGCCATGAAAAACAATGGCTGGATGCTGCCTGCTTGCCAGAGAGGCTGGCTGAAAAAATGTTATCTGGCGACATCCATCTACCTGAAAAAATTTTACTAACCGGCTTTACTGAGTTACCCCCGCAACATCAACAACTATTTTCACGTTGCCGCGAAATGGGTACCACGGTGACATCTGTCAATCAGACGCTGCCTCATTCAAACCATCGCCGCCTCAATCTGGCGGATCAGGAAAGCGAAATACTGACCTTAGCACGCTGGGCAAAGGCCACCTTAACCCAGCATCCAGAGGCTTCCATTGGCTGCGTCATTCAAACACTGGACAAGACCCGTGATCGTGTCTGGCAAATTTTTTCTGAGGTCTTTGAGACGACAGACAGCCGCTTATTTAATATGACAGCTGGAAAAAGTTTGTCGCGTTACCCCCTCATTCATACCGCCCTGGTATTATTGAATTTACATCAACGCAGTCTGTCCACTCAGACAGTGAGCTATCTGCTGTCGTCTCCCTTTATAGGTGAGGCTGAACAGGAACAGATGGCGCGCAGCATGCTGGATCACCATATTAGAAAAACCAATATTAACCAAATTGATTTATCTGAACCAAACGATGCCATCAAAACGTATTGTCCCAAACTGGCAAAACGCCTTCAGGACTTTTTTATTTGTCTTCATCAGACAGACAGCTTGCAATCCTTTCAAGCGTGGGCGAAAACCTTTCATGATTGTTTAACCTTGCTGGGCTTTCCTGGTGAGAGAAGCTTAAACAGTGCTGAATATCAAACCGTAGAGCAATGGTTGACACTTTTGAATGAACTGATGACGCTTGATCATGTCGCAGGTGCCGTCAATTTCAAGCAAGCACTGCATCATCTAAATAAGCTTGCCGCAAAGCGCAGCTTTCAACCCAAAACACCCGATGCGCCGGTACAAGTGCTTGGTTTGCTTGAAGCCGCCGCGCTCCCTTTTGACTATTTATGGGTAACCGGCATGGACGACATGAGTTGGCCTGAACAAGCCAGACCCAACCCTTTTATTCCCAAACGATTACAGCGTGACTTAAATATGCCGCATGGAAGCGCTGAACGTGAGCTCGCATTTTGCCAACAACTGACCGCCCAATTTAAACAAAGCGCACCCCATGTTATTTTTAGCCACACTGATAAACAGGATGAACTGGCGCTTGAAGCGAGTGCCCTTATCCTTGACCTGCCAACACAACGTTTAATGGATTTGGCACTGCCTCCCTTTCAATCGATTAACGATATCGTGTATGACAGCAAACAACTTGAATCTTTACTCGATAACACTGTTCCTATCTCGGTCACCGACAGCAAGACACCAGGCGGCGTTAACCTTCTGAAACTACAAGCTCTGTGCCCTTTCAAAGCCTTTGCGGAATCGCGTTTACACGCAAAAGCCCTTCACGCCCCACTGCCTGGCTTAAGACCTAAAGATCGTGGCAATACGCTTCATAAATGCCTGGAACTGCTTTGGAATACCTTACAAGACCAGGCCACATTGCTTCAGATGGAAGATGAAACGTTAAACCAGTTAATTGAACGCTGTATCCTGAACGCGCTGGCTGAAGAAACACCGCCGCATCACTTGAACACTCACTATTTAATGCTGGAAAAATCGCGGCTGCATCAGCTCCTCTCGCGCTGGCTCGCGCTTGAAAAAAAGCGGCCCGCCTTTAAAGTGCTGGCCAATGAAGCCGCCATACAATATACACTGGGTCACTTAACCTTATCCGTTAAAATTGACCGAATAGATGAAATTGACTCAGGAAAAAAACTGATTATCGATTATAAGTCAGGAAAAAATAATCAGCTTCATCACTGGTTTGGCGCAAGACCTGAAGAACCACAACTGCCTTTTTATGCTTTAACCGATACTCATCAGGTGGCAGGCATCACCTACGCACAAGTTCATACGGCTAATTGCGTCTTTAAAGGTATCAGCCAAGAAACACTCGACATTGACGGCATCAAGCCTTTGAGTGACGTGAACATGGCTGAATCACTTAGCTGGCCAGAACAATTAACGGCGTGGAAAACCGTACTCACCCACTTAAGCGATCAAATTTATCAAGGTGTGGCGGATGTTGATCCCAAAGACCCGGGACAAACTTGCACGCATTGCCATTTAAAATCACTCTGTCGAATTAATGAAGCCTTCCCATGACAATTGACTTATTACAAGAAGATACCAGACAGCGCCAACAAGCCCTTGACCCCAGCCAATCATTTATTGTGCAGGCTCCCGCCGGTTCGGGAAAAACGGAGTTACTGATTCAGCGCTTACTTACCCTGTTAGCACACGTCAATCGGCCTGAGGAAATACTAGCGATCACCTTCACGAAAAAAGCCGCCAATGAAATGCGCGCCAGATTGTTAAAAGCGTTGAAGTCGGCCGCTTTTAACCCGGCACCTGAGTCAGCACATGCCAGACTAACCTGGTCATTAGCGAGAAATGTTTTATCCCGCGACCAGCAATTAAACTGGCAACTACTGCAAAATCCCAACCAGTTACGGATACAAACCATTGATTCACTGTGTTCCTTTTTAACCAGACAATTACCCATGCTATCGCATTTTGGGTCTCAACCAGACATTCAAAATAATGCGCTCAGTTTATATCGGGAAGCCGTACAAGAAGTGCTAACGCATCTGGAAGAAGGTCTTGCCTGGTCAAGTGCCATTGCACAATTACTCCTTCATCTGGACAATGATCTAAATAAATTGCATGACTTACTCATTCATCTGTTAGCGAAACGCGATCAATGGCTGGCATTTATTCAACTTGACACCCATGACGTGACCATACGCAAACAGCTTGAACACCATTTATGTTTGGTCATTGAGGATAGCTTAAACAGCTTGAAAGACCCGTTCCCAAAGTCACTTGAAACAGAAATCATGTCTCTCGCGCGTTATGCGGCAGCCAATTTAAAGCATCAAGGAATAGATTCCGCGATTTGTCGCCTTGAAAACAACCCTACCTTGCCAGACACACGCGCAAGCGATAAACCGGCCTGGCTTGGCCTCGCGCAGTTACTGTTAACCCATGAAGGTCAATGGCGAAAAACGTTTGATAAACGCACCGGATTTCCTGCGCCTTCACAAAGTCAGAACCCCGAGGAAAAATCCTTGTTTTCGGCCTATAAAACACGTGCCATGGCACTCATGTCAACCTTAAGAGAGCATGAAGCAATCAGGCATCATCTGGCTGCCATACCCACCTTGCCTCATTCACGCTACGATGATGAGCAATGGGAAATTTTAAAAGCCTTATTACACTTATTAAAAATTGTCGCCGCACAGTTGCGCGTCAGCTTTCAGCAACATGGGAAAATTGATTACATTGAAAATGCAACGGGTGCGCGACTTGCCTTGGGAGATGAAGCCTCGCCAACCGATTTGGCTTTATCGCTGGATTATCAAATCAAGCATATTTTAATTGATGAGTTCCAGGACACCTCCTTCACACAGTATCAGTTAATCGAAAAACTCATGACTGGCTGGGAACCACAGGATGGCCGCACCCTTTTTATTGTTGGCGACCCCATGCAGTCCATTTATCGTTTTAGAGAAGCGGAGGTGGGCCTGTTTCTTCGAATGCGACATGAAGGGATTGGGCAAGTGTCATTAACACCTTTAACATTATCTGTGAATTTTCGTTCAACAGCCAAGCTTGTCAATTGGAATAATACCCATTTTTCCCAATTATTTCCTGCCTTTAATGATATGGCAACCGGCGCTGTCTCCTATAGCGCAAGCGTTGCGAATGCGACAGAAAAACAACTAGATGCCACCGTTGACATTAAGGCGTTTCAGGAAGATGACCATGAAGGTCAAGCCGATTACATTTTAAAAATAATTCTTGCGACTAAAAAATCCTTTCCTGACGATAAAATTGCTATCCTAGTGAGATCTCGTTCACATTTAGAAAGACTTGTTCCTGTCCTAAAAAAAGCAACCATACCGTATCGTGCGGTTAATATTGATCCGCTTGCTTCGAGACAATGCATTCAGGATTTACTGGCCTTAACCGCTGCATTACTGCGCCCTGCTGATCGAGTGGCTTGGCTTGCCATCTTACGCGCACCCTGGTGCGGCCTGACTTTAAGCGACTTGCACACCTTAGCCCATCCACATCAGGGCAAGATAATTTTTGAGTTGATTCAAAAAAAGGACTTGCAGTCACGCCTAAGCCTGCAAGGCTTAAAACGCCTAAAACGTTTTATTGGCATCATTAAATCCCAACTCGCTCAACGGGAAAGGGTGGCCTTACGTGAGTGGATTGAAAGCACGTGGCAACAATTAGGCGGGCCTGCCTGCCTCAGGGAGAACACGGAATTAGAGGATACAAATGCCTACTTTAAATTACTCGCCGAGTTTACAGAGGACGACCTCAGTTTAAACCTTGACCGATTAAATGAAAAAATTGAAACTTTATATGCCGATACACCGGGCGAAGATGACTCATTACAAATCATGACCATCCACACCGCCAAAGGGCTTGAGTTTGATACGGTTATTTTACCTCACCTAGAACGCAAAATACCTCACAATGACAATGCCTTGTTATTATGGATGGACAGGCCACTTGCTAATGATCGCAACGCATTATTGTTGGCACCCATTAGCGGCACCGGAGAAGCAACGGATCCCATCTACCACTACATTGCCAAACAACAACAACTTAAACTGGGATATGAGACTGACCGATTGCTTTACGTTGCAACGACACGCGCCAAAAAACGCTTACATTTATTATTCAATCAAACAGCAAGCACCTCAGGCAGTTTATTGAAAAATCTGCTGCCCTGTCTCACACCCGCCTTACCTGGCAATGAACCTTTTTATCAACCTGATGTGTCTCAACCCGCACCCAAAATATTACGAAAATTACACAGGCTGTGTGACGAATGGAAGCATCCACGCTCACATGTTGCATCACCGCCCATGGTGACTCACCCGCCTGCTAATGGATTTTCATTATTAATGCCAACCGCTCAATACACAGGCGTGGTGATCCATCAAATTTTACAGCGCATCAGTGAGTCAGGCTGCGCATGGTGGCAAACTGAAAGCGATGAAGCAAAAACACACTATATTCGTCAGCTTTTCATGTTGCTGCGCTTACCCGCCAACGCCCTGCCAACGGCCATCCATAAAACTAAAACCTGCATCCACAACACGCTGCAAGACAAACGAGGGCAATGGATATTGCATCCGCATCAGGATGCGCATTCGGAATTAGCACTAAGCGCCTGTATCAATGGTAAAACTGAAAACATCATATTGGACAGAACATTTATTGATGAAGAGAATAGACGCTGGATAATTGATTATAAAACAAGAGACGCGGAAGAGGATCATTTTGCCCTTTACCAATCTCAAATGAGAAAATATCAGGAAGTCATGCGCTTACGGGAAGATCGGGAAATCCGGCTGGCACTTTATTTCCCTGCCATCCCGCTCTGGAAGGAGCTAGAGTCTGCCATCCATTAATACCCTTGTCATCCTGAGCATTTCACTGTTGTCATCCTGAGCGAAGCGAAGGATCTCCTCGTGAAATGTCAGCAACCCCTAAAGCAAAGTCAAAGCCTAGGTTGCTTCGTCGTAAAAAGCACTCCTCGCAATGACAAGCTAACTCGCAATGACGAACACATGTCAGGATGACAGCGTATGCCTGTGCCTGCGCGGGCATGTCAGCGTTGTTCTATGCTCTTACGTCTGGCATGTGTGACTTTATGCATGCCTGCTGTATAATGACGCCCTCACTATACTACCGTGTCGCTGGTGCCGAGCGTTCATCGATGTTTTTTGCCAGCACATGCAGCCGGGCTATGGCTTGCTCTGTGGTGGTTTGTTTGCGATACCAAAAGCTTAGTCGACTGAGTTGCGTTTTAATTAATATTTCATTCGATTGATTAGAGGCGGGACTTTGTGACTGCAGCCAGCGCTGAATCGTTTCGGTTAATAACGTGTCGCCTGCGTTGACAATCGCGACGCGTAACGCCAATAGCGCATCATATTTTTCCTGCCCACTTTTATAAAAAATCGTGCTTCTATCGCTAATTCGATATCTCTCTTGGTCAATCAGGGTCAGCAGTGGCGCTAGTTTATTTATTGATTCCTGTTCAGGTGGATCATCTGAATAACAAAGCACTTCTTTTAAGTATTTGGCCACACCTTCTTTCGCTACTTCGCCACGTGGTGCGTAAGTATCATCAGGAATACAAGGAAACGCGGGAATGACTGCAGTTAGCTTAAGGTTCGGGTATAGCATGGTAACGGGTGATTTCTTATTGCGGCAGGTGATGGCAACATCGGGTTTTGGGCGAAGATGCCAAACTTTTTAAGGGGATTTCTTATTTCGTCATCCAAAAGATCCCGCTCCTTTTCAGGAACGTTGACAGGAATGTCAGTTTTTTCTGAGCCTGATTCTAAAGGGATCTCGCGCTTCTTTTCGTCTGATTCGACTGAAAGTCTACTCTCATCTGAGTTTAACTGGATGGCGAGCCGCTTAAATAAATCAATTGTTTCTAGAATGTGAGGACGATCCTTGGGATGAAAGCTGGTCATTTTTTTCAAATGATCTTTGATGGCTTGTCTTGCCATGACGACATCATCCTTTTTGCTCTCCATCGCATTTAAGTATGCATAAAAGCCGCCCTCCACTGCTACGTGCTGCAACAAGCTATCCGGGTCAAAGCACTTGTTTTTTACTATAAACTTATAAAAAAATTTGAGGACCTGACTATTCAGATCCTCGGTTTGAGTCAACAGATATTCATCAATATAAAACCAGGGATCAAGCAATAAGTTAACACATGACACCAGCAATACGCCTAACGAATAAATGTCTCTTTTAACGGATACTCTTCTAGTATTCACCGTAAAAAGTTCGGGTGGGGCATATCCTGCCGTACCAGAAGTAGTGTCCATGTCTCCCACTAACATCGCATTATCCACATCAATGAAATTGACAATGGTTTCATCCTGACTAAAATCTATCAGCACATTTTCTGGCTGAATATCGCGATGAACGAGCCCGGTCAGATAAATTTGATCGTAATAGGCTTCAATCAGTGGAATCAAAAGTTTATTTAAAACCGCTGCCGTGGTCGGCCGAGGATATTGCCGACTATAGTGCTCGAGCGCAGCGCGCATAGGTTGTCCGGGCATTTTTTTCATCACGGAATAACTCTTTTCATGCTCTCCCCTTTTTACGCCAATGGGTGCCTCCATCTGCAAATGTTTGAATCGATTGATTCGTTCAAATTCTTCCTCCGCCAGTTTATGGCAATATGGACCGCATGCCTCTTTGTTCGCCTGATGGCTACGATTTGGATTTCTGACTTTTAATGCCTTCCCTCCCTCAAATTGATACTCAACCTTGCCATCTGCGCCTACCTCAATGCTTGCAATAATTTCTCTAATCCGATTAAACGAACCTTCGCCAAGTATATGCTCTGGCGCATTTGAAATAACATAAAATAGTGTCTTGTCTGGCCGTTCTGATTTAATCAGGTTTTTTGTAAAATGCAGTCTATCCCCCTGATGAGTATAATCGCATTTTTTCCTGATAAACCGGCGCGGTGTCTTCGCCAGAAAATCGCCCATCTTTTTTTTGGTTTCCTCTGTTAATGATTCCAATTCATTTGGATTAATTTCAATAGTTGCCATACATCACCTCTTGAAGTTAGGACTATATTAATCATCTACAAATATATCGGGATATAACGGTACCAACGCATGCATCGCATATTGACGAAAATTGGTCACACCGCGTTCTTTCAATAGAACTTCATCAATAAAAAAATGGCCGGTTACCTTGCGGCTATCGCTGGTTAAAATTTCATAGGCCGCATCGGCCACAATGGCGGGCTTGCGGCTCGCATGATAGATCACCTTGGGGAAATTGG
>MGYH01000019.1:46845-49358 GCA_001801665.1 Gammaproteobacteria bacterium RIFCSPHIGHO2_12_FULL_45_12
TTTCATGCTTAAAGGGGGTGATAACGTTAAAATATGCGGGTTGACTGATTTTTTTAAATGGGGAACACATAATTTGGAGCACATGAACGTGGCGCGTACATTCACGGAAAAAATCAGGTCAAAACGCTTCATGGCGATATCAAGGGTTGAACCCAGATTGATCGCGCTCGCGTTATTCACCAACACATCGATACCGCCAAATAGCTCAACCGTCTGCTTGACAGCCGCCTCCACCGTGGTTTCATCACGCACATCAACGACGAGGGGTAACGCTTCACCGCCTGCCTGCCTGATTTCTTCTGCCACGGTATGGATAGTGCCTTTCAGCGTGGGATGTGGGTCGCAGGTTTTGGCGGCAATCACAATTCTCGCCCCTGCTTTTGCCGCACGTAATGCAATTTCTCGCCCAATGCCGCGGCTTGCACCCGTGATAAAAATGACTTTATCTTTTAAGCTTATTGCCATAAAAATTTCCTTATAGTTCACGCAGCATTTGATGTCCCGCGACAACCCGGTGTGTTATTCCATGACAAACGGGCGGCAATGCAACATAGAGCGGTTTAATCACGGTGCTTTGCCATACGAAAGCTGCCTGACTCTCATGTAAACGTCGGCCATAAATGGTTAGCCGATAATAATCTGCGATCATCACACCTTGGTCACTTTTGCTGACCAAGGCGCAATTGTCTACACCCAGCGATTCCGTCACATAATAGTAATAGTACCCATTTTCATTCAGATTACCACTACAACCCGTATGCAGCCACCAGCTTTCCGGCATTTTTGCCAATTTTGACGGCTCCACTCTCTGAATCAGACAAGGCGGTGCGCCTAAAAGGAAACGCTTCTCCAACTTTCTGGACAATTGCGCCATCACCTGTGTCTCCATTTCACGCTTCCACAAGCTGCCGCTACTTTTCAGGTTTTGGCTCGCATACCACAGACCAAACAACCCAAATAACGCTATCATTTGCATTAACAGTAAAACAACCAGCAAAATAAAGCCTTTAATGGCGGACGCTGACATACAGATACCAGTCTTGATGAAGGCTTGATTGCCTCACTACCAGTCTAGCCGCGACCCCTTTCACCTCTGACCAGTCAGTGACCTGATGGGCTAACACTTCCCGCAACTGCAACCCTTGCTGCACGACATACCGAAATTGAATGCGCTCGATGCCATCAACCAACTCTTCCTGATGCCCACGCCAGTCACGCAAATACAAGGCGTGGATAATGGCACCTGTTTCATCCACCCTGGTCGTTGCGCCAACCCAAAAGGTATTCACTGCCAAACGACTTATTTCCGCGCCTGCTCCATACCAAAACGGCAATGGCTGCCTCGCGGTCACTTTTTGCTGCTGACTCAACCGCACCACACTTTGCACCTGAAAAATAGCCGCATGCTGACAGTCCGCCAGGATGACCGCATCATCCGCGACAAATCGCGATGACAAATTGGCTTCCATGGTAAATGAATCCAGACGCCGCAAGACAGTACTTTGAGGGAGCGTGGCATGGCGCACTGTCAGGGTTTCCGCTGAACCCGTTAATTGATTGGCCGCTGACATGGACCAAAAAGCATTGCCCGCAGCAGGCACAGCCGAGGCGAGCTTCATGCAGCCAATATACCCTGCTTGCTGTATCTCCGCTCGCAAAATGGCGCTCACCTTCTTTGCATTCATCACATTGACGGATAAGGCCTGCTGCCAACGGGCATGACGTCTTACCGAAAGATAAACGGTTAAAACCGTTTGAAGCACCAGCACACCCAGCATCAGGGCAACCATCAGCTCAAGCAGTGTCATGCCTCGAGATGAATTTTTTCGGTTAAACAACCGTTTTTTCCCAGTAAGGGGGTATTGCATTCGCCCGAAAGTGTCGCTCCCCAAAAAATGGCTAATTGATAATCCGGAAAATGGCCGCGCAAGCTGCCTCGCCCTCGCGGCAGAACGTGTTGATTTTGCTGGTTCCATTCAAGCAATAACGACGGCACATCGCCTTGTGGCGCAAGCAGCAACTGTTCAGTAAAGTTAGTCAGTTGCTGAGTGGCCACGGCAAAATAATAGGCCGTCCTGGCCTCTTTTAATGTCGTCAATTGCATGGCATCCAGACCGAGCAACATCATCGCCAGCAACAACAAACTCACCAGTACTTCAAGTAAGGTAAACCCGATGACAGGGTCATCTTTATAGCGGAAATGGCTGGTCAGGGCTTTGTTGCATAAATCCAAACTGGGCAGGGCGCGATTAGGCGTTTTTTGCCGTAATCCACCAAATTGGTGGATGACGACGCAAAAAGCGCGTCTAATCCACCCTACATTGACATCAAAATGTGTCACATTTAATTTATGCAACAACGCCGCTGGTCAGCCATGCTGATTGGCAAACGTCTGCATGAACGACACCAAGGCATCCACACCCGCCTGCGGCATTGCATTGTATAGGCTCGCACGAACGCCGCCAGCTATCCGGTGCCCCTTTAAATTCATCAACCCTGCTTGCTCTGCTTCC
>MGYH01000019.1:49371-60801 GCA_001801665.1 Gammaproteobacteria bacterium RIFCSPHIGHO2_12_FULL_45_12
CGGTTAAGGCCTCATTACGCAAATGAAACACGACATTCATCAAAGAGCGGCAATCTGGATGAATACGATTAACATAAAACCCCGCCTGCTGGTCAATGAAATCATAAAGCGTTTGTGCCTTACGTTGATTGATGGCATAAATCACTTGAACTCCACCCTGTTTTTTTAACCAAGCCAGCACTAATCCTGCCAGATACCAACTGTAAGTTGGCGGCGTATTATAGAATGAATGATGCGTCACGTGTGTTTGATAAGCGTATAATGTTGGCATGCCGGGTAACAACTTCGTCACCAAGTCATTGCGAATCACAACCACCGTCACCCCTGCTTGACCCATATTTTTCTGTGCACCCGCATAAATCAAACCGTATTGGGACACATCGACTGGTCGGGACAAAATCATTGACGACATATCAGCGACCAATGGCACCTGACCTGTTTCAGGTACCCAGTTAAATTCAATGCCATCAATCGTTTCATTGGGTGTGTAATGCACATAATCGGCATCAGCACTTAATGTCCAGGCTCGTTGATGGGGAATGCAGACCAGGGATTCCTGGTGCAGAACGTGTGCCGCAATATTGACATCACCATATCTTTTCGCTTCTTCTATCGCTTTTTTGGACCAATTTCCAGTCAAAATGTAATCTGCCTTCCGATGTTGCCGCATGAGATTAAGCGGCACCATCGCAAACTGTGTGCTTGCCCCCCCTGGCAAAAATAAAATCTGATAATGAGGTGGCACACCCATTAAATCACGTAAATCCTGTTCCGCCTGCTCCGCGACTTGTTTAAACGCCGCACCACGATGACCAAGCTCCATGATAGACATGCCAGTGCCGTGCCAATCGATAAATTCCGCCTTCGCCTGCTGCATAACCTCAACTGGCAACATGCCAGGACCTGCATTAAAATTGTAAACCTGATGCATTCGCTTTCCTCTTTCATTGACGTACACGCCAATCATCTGGATTGGATATTTTTTGATCTAAATAAATAACGGGTAATCCTATTTAATCTTACCGGCACTTTCTCGCTAGCTATTTCAAATTCGACTGGCTATGATGCCAATCTTTTTCTGGAGATAGCAATACGTGAGTTACGCAGATAGCATAAAATTCCTGATCGCCATGATCGTGATGATGAACCCACTGGGATCACTTTCTATCTTCCTGCAACTCACTCACCGCTCACCCTTGAAATTCCAGCGGCAAATGGCCATACGATGTGGTTTCTCCATGTTAGGCTTTATGGCACTCTCCGTTTGGGGAGGCGGACAATTACTGGATATGATGGGCATTACCATTTCCTCATTCCGATTCGCAGGCGGCATCATTCTCTTGCTGGTTGGCCTATCCATGTTGCAGTCCCATGAAAGTGCCCTGAATAATACGCCTGAAGACAATATTGCCGCGGAAAATCGCGAATCCATTGCCGTGGTGCCCATGACGCTACCCATCATTATTGGCCCAGGCGCCATTAGCACGCTGGTACTCGCGTCAAATGATTATCCTTTATTTCAATATAAACTCTGGATGACCGTCATTTGTGCCGTGCTGGCACTTGGGATGTGTCTCATGCTTTACTTTGGCAGCAGCATCACCAAACTGGTTGGAGAATCGGTGATCAAAGTGATTACCCGCATCATGGGAATGGTCATCATGGCCTTAGCGGTTAACATGCTTTTTAGTGGATTACTTGGGTTGATACCCGCATTACGTTAAAACACTTGCACTGACAAGCCAATCTAATTTAACCTACCCAATTAAACACAGCGCTGATTTGAGCAACAGCTTGCGAGCGCTTTATAAATACGGCTAAAGCGTTTCAGCAATCTGTTACCCCGCTTTAGCCTCTATAAGTCAGTCATCTGATAGAGGTCGTCCATGAAACCTTATTTTCTTATTTATCACTACAGCGAGAAGGCCAATCTTTCGTCCATTGATCCGGCCTATTATGGCAGTGCCGTCTCGGGTCGTTCTGAGTTGCGACGAGGCGGCTCTGGCCTGAATAAGTCATTTTTTTATACCCTAGACAAACCCGAACCCCTGCTCCAGGGTGGAACACGTTATCAGCTTTATTTACCGGCAGACTGGAAGGCGCTGATCTATGATATTTACGAAGATAAAGACAAGCTTCATCTCGAAGCGAAAGCGCGATTGCTTGCCAACCATACCTTTCCCTATGATTATCGTCTTAAAGAAATGCTCGAGACCCTCCTTATCGAAAAGGGATATAAGGGATGGAGTAACCCCAACTCACCCCTTCCACATGCCATTGTACTTTTTCATGCCATCAGCACCTTCAAGCCAAAAGAGGCGTATGTGGCCTATCACTACCAAAGCGGAGAAGTCCTTGAATCAGGCGCGGGTTTGTCCAGACAAAGTTGCTGTTTTTTTAACCAGCATTTAAGCGGCTCAAACTTGAAGGCGATGCCAGCCATCACCACCGCACGACCGTATTGAATGCATGGCTGCGTTGATGGATCTGACACTTCCACGATCTTTTTGGAAATTTTTTATTTTAAATCTATTAACGGTGTCATTCCCGCGCAGGCGGGAACTTATTTGAAGTGTCATTCCCGCGCAGGCGGGAACCTATTTCTAATTTTACTTCTGCCGCCTATTCACAATGGGTTCCCGCCTGCGCGGGAATGACACTTCTAGTGAGAATTTGTCATGAGTTCTGGTTTGACGAGTGCCTTGAACTCTGCCTCGCTTAAATACCCCAAATCCAGACAAGCATCAAGCAATGACATTTCTGCTCGCCATGCATGGTGCGCAATCTCAGCCGCTTTATCATAACCAATTTTGGGGGCAAGGGCTGTCACCAACATTAACGAATTGTTCACGGAGTTCTGAATACTGCGCTCATCGGCTTTAAGTCCCTTGATGCAATATTCATTAAACATGCGCGATGCGTCCGTCAACAAACGGGCTGAATTCATGAAATTATGAATAATGACCGGCTTAAAAACATTTAATTCAAAATTACCCTGGGAAGCTGCAAATCCAATGGCCGCGTCATTACCCATCACTTGCACACACACCATGGTCAATGCTTCCGCCTGAGTGGGGTTCACTTTACCAGGCATAATGGATGAACCAGGCTCATTCGCTGGCAAAATCAATTCCCCTAAACCACAACGCGGGCCTGAGCCCAACCATCGCACATCATTAGCCACTTTCATTAACGCGCACGCCAGCGTTTTTAATGCCCCACTCGCAAAAACAAAGGCGTCATGCGCCGCTAAGGCAGCAAATTTATTAGGTGCGGAAATAAATGGCAACCCAGTCATGGCCGCAATGTGGGCGGCTGCCAATTCGGCAAATTCGGGATGCGGATTTAAACCCGTGCCAACTGCGGTGCCGCCAATGGCTAATTCGTACAAGCCTCCCAACGTTAATTGAATGTTTGCCATGGCCGCATCCAGCTGCGCCACATAACCTGAAAATTCCTGGCCCATTGTCAACGGCACAGCGTCTTGCAAATGTGTGCGGCCAGTTTTCACAATATGATTAAACTTTTTTTGTTTTTCTGCTAAACCATCGCGCAACTGTTTAATGGCCGGTAAAAGCTGGCGCACAATAAATTGTGCCGCCGCAATGTGCATGGCGGTTGGAAACGTATCATTGGAGGATTGCGACTGGTTTACATGATCATTCGGGTGGACGGGATGCTTGCCGCCAAGCTTGCCTGTCGCCAACTCATTCGCGCGCGCGCTGATCACCTCATTCGCATTCATATTGGTTTGCGTGCCGCTGCCGGTTTGCCAAACGTGCAGGGGAAACTGATCATCCAGCTCGCCTGCAATGACCTGATCTGCTGCTTTCACAATGATGTCACGCATATCAGGCTGCATCAAACCCAACTCCGCATTGGATTGTGCCGCTGCTTTCTTCAGCACACCAAAGGCATGCAACAATTCCTTTGGCATCAAATCACGCCCAATGGCAAAGTGCTCAATGGAACGCTGCGTTTGAGCGCCCCAATAAGCATTTTCAGGCACCTCCATCTGCCCCATACTGTCTGATTCCTGTCGTGTTGCTTTTTTTGCCGTGTTCATTGTCATGCGGTACACCCCTCAAGACTTTTAGTGAGTAATTCATATAAGTCCGTTGATATTTTTTTATCCTGCAACATCCGTTCCAGTTGATGACGCATTAATACCTGACGTTCTTTATCATAGCGATTCCAGGTAGTCAAAGGTTTTACCATGCGTGCTGACACCTGGGGGTTCAGGGCGTCAAGTATTTGCACCATTTCACCTAGGAAAATATAGCCGCTACCATCCGCCGCGTGAAAATGAAATAAGTTTTGCTGGGAAAAGGTAGCAATCAACGCATAAACTTTGTTTGGATTTTTAAAGTCAAACACATCACTTGCCACTAAAGACTTCACTTGCTGCAAGGCAAATGGCAATCTGCTCATCGCCTGGATGGAAAGCCACTTATTCACCACTAAGGCATCATGCTGCCATGTTTCATAAAACATATCCAAAGCCCATTGCCGCTCCACGCTATCCATATTTGACAAAACACGCAACGCCGAGAGTGTATCAGTCATGTTTGACGTCAACGCGTTTTCAAATTGACGGATGACTGTCGCCGCCTCTTCCGGCAAATAAGCAAACAAGGCAAGACAGGCATTTTTCAATTGCCGCCTGCCAACCGCTTCCATATTAAATTGATATTGACCGGATTGATCATGATAACGGTCATACACTTCTTTCAACGTCACCCTTAACCGCTTTGCCAGGTTCTCCAGCACAAACTCACGCGCTTGGTGAATGGCATCCACATCCACCACCTCCATCTGTTCTCCCATATAACGCTCAGAGGGCAGGGCCAGCATGTCAGCCTGTAAAAATAGATCCTGTCCGTCTTGCTTTAACATAACGTCATAAGCTTGCACCAGCTCATCTGGCAATGTTAATTGCTGCTTACGCTGATAATCCTGAACCAGTTTAAGCAAGACACGCAGTGCCAAACGTTGCCCTGCCTCCCAACGATTAAACGGGTCACTATCATGCTTGAATAAAAACAATAAATCAGCCTCTTGATAGGGGTAATTCAACTTGACCGGTGCTGAAAAATTTCTGAGTAATGAGGGCGTGGGCCTGTCAGGCACACCTGTGAATTTAAAGGTTTGTCTTAATGTCGTTAAGCTCAATACTTTTTCAAACGCTACGGGCTCCTGGTCCAGATGCAACGCCATCTCATTGCCTTTTGCATCAAGCAGTCCCACACAAACTGGAATGTGCAGAGGCACTTTATCCGCCTGCCCTTGCGTTTTCGGGCAATGCTGGGTGATCGTTAAGGCATAGGTTTGCTGATCTTGGTCATAGTGATCTTCAACCGTTAGCTGCGGCGTGCCCGCCTGACTATACCAGAGGCGAAATTGCGTCAAATCCATGCCAGACACATCTTCCATGGTGCCAATGAAATCCTCGATGGTCACGGCCTTTCCATCATAACGTGCAAAATATAAATCCATGCCTTTGCGAAATGGCGTCTTACCTATGATGGTTTGCAGCATGCGCAGGATTTCCGCGCCTTTATTGTAAATAGTGGCCGTATAAAAATTATTAATCTCAATATACGAATCCGGACGCACAGGGTGCGCCAACGGCCCGGCATCTTCCGGAAACTGTGTTTCACGCAAATCCACCACATCACGAATACGCATCACGGCACGCGACAAGGTGTCTTCTGAAAAAGACTGATCCCGAAAAATGGTTAGCCCTTCTTTCAGACTTAACTGAAACCAGTCTCGGCAGGTCACACGATTTCCAGACCAATTGTGAAAGTATTCATGCGCAATGACCGACATGATATGAATATAATCATCATCCGTCGCGGTTTCTGGTTTGGCCAGCACATATTTCGTGTTAAAAATATTAAGCCCTTTATTCTCCATGGCGCCCATATTAAAATCACCAATGGCAACCATCATATAAATATCCAGATCATATTCACGCCCAAACGCAATTTCATCCCAGCGCATGGCTTCTTTGATGGCATACATCGCATGCGCTGCCTGATCACCCGCCCCTTTTTCCACATAAATACGCAATGCCACTTCACGCCCAGACTGCGTCACAAATTGATCTTCCAGTAAATCAAAATCACCCGCAACGAGGGCAAACAAATAGCTAGGCTTTTTAAAAGGATCTTCCCATTTCGCAAAGTGACGACCCTGTTCAATCTCACCACTTGCAACCAGATTGCCATTGGATAACAAATAGGGATACCGCTTTTTATCCGCTGTGATGGTGGTACTATAACGAGCAAGCACATCCGGGTGATCCAGATAAAAGGTAATACGCCTGAAGCCTTCTGCCTCACATTGCGTGCAATAAGTGCCAGATGAACGATATAATCCGCTTAATGCCGTGTTTTTTTCCGGATAATTTTTGGTCACAATTTCCAGTGTGAAGCAGTCTGGCACATTGTGTAAGGTTAGATATTGCTTCGACAAAATGTAGTCTGATTTTGTTAATAACTGGCCGTCCAGCTTGATCGATTCCAATATTAATTCGTCATGATTCAGTGCCAATGGTTTGTTTTTTCGGTTGTCACTGCGATTGCGGCGTATTTTCATCCGCGAGCTTACCCAAGCGACTTCTTCATAAAGATCAAACTGCAAATCAATTTCATCGATTAAATAAAATGGCACCTGATAATCTTTCAAATAAGTGGCCTCAGGCTTAACAGCCGCCGGCTGAATGGAAGTTGACTCAGACATGTTGCTCTCCCTAAATGTTTGGCATGCCTACAAAGCTTGGCACGAAGGACCGAAGACAATCACGCCTTAACGCGCCGGTGTTTCTGGCACGGGGTAGGATGACTGCGATTGAACGCTTGAGTTTAACTGAGTTTGGTCTGTTGTGGAGTCATTTGAATAAGGTACATTCATAGAAGGCGGCGGGCTCAGGGGAGCGTTTTGAGGTGAAGGGGAATCAGGTCTTGGCTTCAGGGTCAGATTACCACCCGCATCCGTGGGTTGGGGATGCGTATAACCGGATGCATCCGTCCCCGTTTGATTGGGCCCACTCCCAGAGGAGAAGGACGGAGGCACAGGCATCGTCTCGGCCAATGCCAGACCTGATGTCAATAAACCTAGGATAACTGTAGCTGTAGCGATACCATCACCTTTCATTGCATTATTCCCTGTCTTCATTAATGACATAAATGATAAACTTATCCGCTATCTGCAGGCAAGGTGAAGAGGACAAGAACAAGATGTCGACAAAACAAAATTACGACAAAGAAGAGCTAGCCAAATTTGCAGCTCTGGCAGCCCATTGGTGGGACACGGAGGGCGAACTTAAAACGTTACATCAAATCAACCCGCTAAGACTTGGATATATAGACAATAAAGTCAGTCTCAAGGGTAAATCTGTCATTGATATTGGTTGTGGCGGCGGCATTTTAACGGAGAGCATGGCCAAATTGGGTGCGCTCACCACCGGCATCGACCTGAATCAGTCTGTCATTGATGTTGCCAAATTACATTTGCTTGAATCCCGCGTGGAAGTGGAATACCAGTGCACCTCCGCCGAATCCATTGCTTGCGCGCGCCCCAGGCACTATGACATTGTCACTTGCCTTGAAATGCTGGAACATGTGCCTGATCCAGCCGCCATTGTGACTGCCTGCGCCACACTGGTCAAACCAGGTGGACACGTTTTCTTTTCCACCCTGAATCGCCATCCCAAAGCCTATCTGTTTGCCATTCTGGGTGCGGAATACCTTTTAAAATTATTACCCAAAAACACGCATGATTACGCAAAATTCATTCGACCGGCTGAGCTTGGCCACTGGGCAAGACAAGCCGGACTGACTGTGAACGAATTAAAGGGCATGACTTACAACCCACTGACTCAACAATTCAAATTAACAAGCGACCTCTCCGTCAACTATTTACTTTATGCGGGCAGTTAAATGACCTCTCTTAATTGCGTTTTATTCGACCTTGATGGCACTTTATTAGACACTGCGCCGGATTTAGCGGACGCTTTAAATCAATTGCGGCAACAACATCATCTGAACGCACTGCCTTTGGCCGATATTCGACATCTTGCTGGCCATGGCAGCGCCGCTCTCTTAAAGATTGGCATGAATGTCAGCGACCAACATCCTCATTTCACAGCATTACTTGAAGAATTTTTTCGTCTCTATCAAGCGCGTCTGACCAATGCGGCGCAACTTTTCCAAGGCATCGACACCGTGCTTCATTATCTGGACACCCACCTCATCCCATGGGGTATTGTCACCAACAGGCCCAGCCGTTTTACCTTTGATTTACTGAAACATTTTAAGCTTGAACATCGGGCGCAATGCATTATTTGCGGTGACACACTCACCAAACGCAAACCGGATCCCGCACCCATTTTGCATGCCTGTGAATTACTGAAGCAGCCGCCTTCAAGCTGTCTTTACATTGGCGACACACAAACCGATGTTATCGCGAGCAAGGCAGCGGGCACCCGATCGTTGGTCACACTCTATGGCTATCAGGGCGCACAAGACCAACCACGCTCCTGGAACGCTGATGCGTATGTCGAAACGGCTCATGACATCATTCCCTGGATTAAGCATTTTCAATCAGCCCAAGCCATCATCCATTCCTTTTAACCCCTGGAAAATGAACATTATGCAGCGATTCCCGCTGAACATGTCGCGATGGGGGATTCCAAAGGGGGAGATCGCGGTTCTCCCCCTTTTGGTGCAAGCAAAAGCGTTGCTTTTGCGCAGCATAAAAACAAGGAAGCCATTCCCGCGTTTTTTAGCGGGAATGGCTGAACATTATGATTTAACTGTGCGGCAATCTATTCTACAATTTAGCCTACAGAGAAATGCCCAAGAGAGACTCATGAAGCTTAAAAAAAAACAGCTCCGCCGCCTGGCCTTTTGTTTATTGAGCCTACTTGTCACAAGCAAAAGCATGGCAGCCGCACCGCCTAGTTCACTGCCAATTCAGCCGCTATTAAAGCAACACCTGCAAGTCCAAGTGCAAAACGCAAGCGAGGCGAAAGCCGTCATGACAAAACAGTTAATCCGGTGTTACCAGAAAATACGGCGATGCGAACCCGGACAGTTTAAATATGCCATTCCCGACCCCATTGCCGTCCTCGCTGCCGCAAGCTCAACCCAATCCACTTCATTCTCACCGCTCATCCTCGGACGCTACGACATAAAAGGCTTTAAACAAGGGCACTGCCAAGTGGAAGATCATTATCAAATGCAAAGGCGCGATTACATCCAGACTTGTCAGTTTCAGCGTCAAAGCCTTGCGGCCTTTACGGATCAGGCAGCCATCAACACGGTGAGCGGCATACTGGAACACGAGAGCCATCCTTCTCCCCTCCAAAAAGCCCTGCTAAACGAGTGCCGCACTAACTTGAGCCCATCCAGATCATCATGACCATCCTTTCCTCACCGAGCCAGATGCCGAATCCCGGACTCTTAAAAGTCAGCGGCCCGGATGCGGAAAAACTATTGGAAGGCCAGATTACCTGCCATGTTGCAAAAATCACGCCGCAACAGGGCAGCCTCGCTGCACACTGCAATCCACAGGGCAGAATCATCAGCTTGTTTTATTTATTTTTTTTGGAAAATAATTATTACCTCCTGATGCCACAAAACATGCTGCCAGCGGCCATGACCGCCCTGCAAAAATTTGCGGTTTTTTACAAGGTCACCTTATCAAATGCCAGCCATGAAATGGCGTGCATCAGCTACACGGATAGGACGGCCATCAAACGTCCCATGGAAAAATTAGCCACACTGCGTGTCGCGCCCCATTGCGCCCGTTATCTGGCCTTAGGCCATCCGTCCCTGATTGAGACATTACACCCTGACATGGACACACTCTCTGCCTGGAATGATCGCCAGCTTTCAGATGGGATACCCAGCATTTACCCTGAAACAAGTGAAAAATTCCTGCCTCATGAACTGAACCTGGAACACCTAGGGGCGCTTAGCTTTGAAAAAGGGTGCTTCACCGGACAAGAAATCATCGCGCGCATGCAATACCGTGGAAAATTAAAAAAACGTCTTTACCAAGCTTGGTTGACGACAAACAAACCGCCCCAACGCGGTGCTGACATTTTCAATGAAGATCACCAGCAAATGCACGTCTGCGGCACCTTGGTTGATGCCGCCTGCCTGCATGACTCAAACTATCGTCTCTTAATTATTTTAAACGACGCAGCGGCGTCGCGTCCCTTATTCCTTGATCCCGAACAACAAACCACCCTTATCATTTCAGGTGAATCCCCATGACTCAAACTTTACGCGTGGTTGCCGCGCAGCTTAATTTAACCGTCGGCGATATTCAGGGCAACCTGACCAAACACTTACAAGCCGCCGCCATCGCACGCGATACATTAAACGCAGACATCATTGTTTTTCCTGAATTAAGCTTAACGGGTTATCCTCCAGAAGATTTATTATTACGCCCTGCTTTCTTGCAAGCCTCTCACACGGCACTGACCACTTTAATCGCAGACGTTCGCGATATTTATTGTGTCGTGAGCCACCCCTCGCTCACAGCGCAAGGACTATTTAACGCTTGCTCTGTTATCTATAACGGTAACACGCTCGCCCAATACGCCAAACACGCCTTGCCCAATTATGGTGTTTTTGATGAGTGCCGTTATTTTATTCCTGGCAAAACCCCCTGTGTTGTTCCCATTCGCGGCATACCTGTTGGCATTGTCATTTGCGAAGATTTATGGTGCACCGCGCCAACCCAACTAGCCAAAGACCAGGGCGCCCAGTTAATTTTATCGCCCAATGCCTCGCCCTTTGAATTAAACAAACATGAACAACGTCAGAGCGTCTTGTCAACGCTGGCTACATCCCTGCAAATCCCCATCATTTATGTGAACTTGGTCGGTGGCCAAGATAGCCTGACGTTTGATGGCGGCTCCATGGCCATCCGTGCCGACGGCGCACTCACTCACTTTGCCGGTTTTTTTAAAGAAGCCCTCATGCCAGTTGATTTTCCCCTGAAGCCTCAACCCTTCCATGTCACCACCAGCCCAACAGAACGAGTCTATCACTCACTGGTCTTGGCACTTCGCGATTATGTCCAAAAAAACCGTTTTCAACGCGTCATTCTGGGGTTATCTGGCGGCATTGATTCCGCTTTGACCTTAGCCATTGCCGTGGATGCTCTCGGGGCCGATAAAGTACGCGCCATTCTCATGCCTTCACGCCATACTTCAACAATCAGCATGGAAGACGCGCACTTCATGGCACAACAGTTAGGGGTGGCAGAGGACACGCTGTCCATTGAATCCACCTATCAAGCCTTACTTGAAACGCTCGCTCCCCGCCTAAACGAACCGCATCCCGCCATGGTGGAGGAGAATCTGCAATCACGCTGTCGCGCCCTGTTGTTAATGGCTTTATCCAACCA
>MGYH01000019.1:60879-89171 GCA_001801665.1 Gammaproteobacteria bacterium RIFCSPHIGHO2_12_FULL_45_12
CAAAGATATTCCCAAAACCATGGTGTTTGATTTGGCACGTTTCCGCAATACACAAGGCACCGTCATCCCAACGCGCACCCTTGAAAGGCCCCCTTCAGCCGAGCTTGCCCCTGGCCAAAAAGATGAAGATTCCCTGCCGCCTTACGCCATCCTTGATGCCATCCTTGAAGCCCATCTGGATCACAGTCTCAGCATTGAAGAAATAATCGCCCAGGGATTCAACCGTGACATCGTCACTCAGGTGATTGCGCTGGTGCGCCAAAGTGAATATAAACGCAGTCAGGCTGCCATTGGCCCGCGCATCCGGCAAAAATCCTTTGGAAAAGATTGGCGGTATCCCGTGACTAATGCTTTTTTAGAAAAATAACGTTACCCTAAAAATAGATCATGACGACCTTGGAAAAAATCCGGCGTCCACTCATAAGGGAGCATCATCATGTTTAGATTTTTTTTCAGTCATCCATCCGAACCGATGGAATCAACTAGCCATCAAATTAATTTTCAGCTCATCCCCTATCACCCGAATGACATTTCGCACCAGAGCGGCTTGCAAAACGAAATCAAACATTTCATGGATTGCTACGATAAACTATTTAATGCCAGCGTTAGAATTGCAGCCCCTTACACCGCAACCACCCTTTTATGGCTTGCTAACGTCTACGGTTCAACGATCTTTCTTAGTTTGGCGGCGGTCATTACGGCTTATGAATATGCGAGGGACAATGAATTCAAGGTTCAACAAACGTGTCAAGCAAACTTCAATGAACAACTTCGTCAGCTATTAAACATTTATCAAAAAAGCGCACAACAACATGGCCCCGCGATCACCCAAGATGAAACCATCCTGACCTTATTACGAGCCATCGCCCCTTTTGTGAAAGCAGATGATTTACTCTGCTGGCCCGTCTATCAAACCAACCCGGCAAGTTACTCGGCTGAATTTAAAAAATTACTTCAGTCAGAGCCCCATTGCATACCAAGCGCACTGCTACAAGCAAGCGCCGTCAACCCGATGACTCCGCCAAACCCTTTGTTGAGCCATGGCGTTTTTGGCAAGGCAGGAGACCGATTAAGCAACAGTGCTATCGTACGACTGGGCATTCATGGGGCAGCCCGCTTTAAACAAGAAATCTTCGGATTGACACCCGAAAAAACGGCGGACAAATATAGTTTCTGATGCAAATGTAGAGGTGCATGACGACGCAAAAAACACTACTGTCTTATTCAGATGCAGGGTGGATTAGGTGTTTTTTGCCGTAATCCACCAAGCATCCATCAAAATGTGTCACATTTGATTTATGTAACTTAATCGCCTTGGTGGATTACGACACACAAAGCGTGTCTAATCCACCCTACACTCACTGTCATGCCCGCGCAGGCGGGCACATTTAACTCACCACCTCATCCGGATAGTTGTCATTGATGACACGCAAGGTGTCTTGCAAAAGCTTATCCATCCTTAACTGACGATATGCCTTTGCCATTAAAATTAACGCAGGCTTCACCGCAGGCGCGCCCTCATAATACGCAACAACGTTGCTCGCACGGTTGGCAGCCGCCACATAGGCTTTGTGACGATAATAAAACTGGGCAACTTCCAGCTCATGATTGGCCAGAATATTACGCAAATAAATCATATATTGATGGGCTGCGGGTCGGTACGCGCTATTCGGGAATCTTGCCACCAGCAAACTAAAATCCCGATACGATTTTTCAATTTGGGTTAAATCACGCGTGGCGAGATCAGCCGAAAACATCCGCTCCAATATACCCATGTTTTGATAATATTCCGACAGCGCCCTGAGATAATAAGCATAATCCACATGCGGATTCGCAGGATGCAGGCGAATAAAACGTTCCGCCGCGGACGCTGACAGCACATAATCTTCTTTCATGTAATAAGCATAAATCAAATAATACTGGGCCTGTTCAGTTTCAACCCCAAATGGATACTGCACATCGAGTGCTTCAAAACGCTTGATCGCTTCACTGAAATTTTTATCCTGCAAAGCCGTTTTGCCTTTTTGATAAATCTGATGGGCCGTTTCATCCCGATAGGCATCAGAGGGTGCTATCGCCGTTGTACACGCTGATAAAAGTCCCACCACTAACGAAAGCACCGAAAAACACTGTAAAATCTTTTTCATGAAGGAGCGCCTAATTAACCGAATCTGGGCGGCATTGTAAACTAAAAATGCTCGCCATACAAAAAAACAACACACAACTAAAATAAACTCTGTTAAACTGCAGCGATTCCTAACTCTGATTGATTATAATAATAGCTCATTGATGCCCATGAAACTGAACCTTGATCACAAACAATATCGCTTCACTCTCCCTGAAAGCAGCGCGCATGAGCGACTGGATCAGGCACTGGCCAAATTAATGCCCGATTACTCCCGCACCCAGATTAAGGACTGGATTGAAACGGGCAACGTGCTGGTGAATGGGCACGCCGTCATCCGAGGTAAAACCAAGGTAAAAGGCGGCGAACAAGTCGCCATTGAAGCTCGCCTAAAACATAAGCTAGCCTCTGAAGCACAGGCTATTCCCCTGTCCATTGTTTATGAAGATGAGTCCCTCATCGTTGTCAACAAACCCATTGGACTCGTGGTTCATCCTGGCGCGGGTAATGCATCACGAACCCTGTTGAATGCCCTGTTATACCATGCGCCTTCATTACAATTATTGCCCCGCGCCGGAATTGTTCATCGTTTGGACAAGGATACCTCGGGTCTACTGGTTGTCGCCAAAACGCAAGCTGCCTTAAGAAGCCTTTCCCTGCAAATCAAAAAACGCACCATGACACGCGAATATCAGGCCATTGTCTGCGGCAGCCTCATCAGCGGCGGCAAAGTGGATGCGCCCATTGGCCGCCATCCGCTGCAACGAAAACGCATGGCCATCAACGAAACGGGCAAACCGGCGGTCACTCATTTTCGCATTGGCGAGCGATTTCGCTCACATACCTTGTTAAATTTAAAGCTTGAAACCGGACGAACGCATCAAATCCGTGTTCACATGGCGCACCTGCATCATCCCATTGTAGGCGATACCACTTATGGTGGCCGCGTACAATTGGGCAAAGGGATGGCACCTGAATTAATTGAAGCCTTGCGGCATTTCAAACGTCAGGCGCTGCACGCACTCGCGCTGGGCTTTAGGCACCCTGAGACAGACGAATGGCTGCAATGTCAGTGCGAGCTGCCCGAAGACATGCAGACCCTGATCACTTTACTAAGAAGCGACAAGGTGAAGGCAAGCCAATGAAATACTTGCAACCAGACTGGCCCGCGCCTGACCATATCAAAGCTTATACCACCCTGCGTCAGGCGGCCTCAACCCCTGAACAAATCGCGGCATCCCTGCCATTACCTGAAACACCGATCTGGATTAAACAAGTCCACGGCGCAACGGTGGTTGACGCAGAGCAAACCAATGCCCCTCAAGAAGCGGATGCCATCTTCACCAGCCAACCCAACCGTGTGTGCGCCATTCTCACGGCAGACTGCTTGCCTTTGCTTGTTTGCAATCGTCAGGGCACACAGGTTGCCGCCATTCACGCTGGCTGGCGCGGCCTTGCCGCTGGCATCATTGAAGCGACCTTCAAGGCATTAAAACAACCGGCGGATGAATGGCTTGTCTGGCTAGGGCCTGCCATTGGCCCACAAAAATTTGAAGTCGGAAAAGAGGTTTATGATGCTTTTGTCAGTCAGAATGAAGACGCTCGTGCCGCTTTCACACCCCAAACGCAAGGCAAATGGTTAGCCAATCTCTACCAGCTCGCCAGACTGCGGCTACACCGTCAGGGCGTTCAAGCCATTTATGGTGGAAACTTCTGCACTTACACAGAAACCAATCTTTTTTACTCCTACCGGCGCGACCACGGGAAAACAGGCCGCATGGTCAGTTTAATTTGGAATTGCAGCCCCAAACGATGATACTATATTCATTGCATTGAGATAATGAGTACAGCGATTCCCGCTGAACATTTCGCGATGGGGGATTCCAAAGGGGGAGATCGCGGTTCTCCCCCTTTGGTGCAAGCAAAAGCTTTGCTTTTGCGCAGCATAAAAACAAGGAAGCCATTCCCGCGTTTTTTAGCGGGAATGGCTGTAATGAGTAAGGAAAGCCAAATGAAAATGCTTTTAAAAATCATCTCCCGCCTGTGTCTTTTTTCCTTCTTTCTGCTGCAAAGCACTATCAGTTTTGCCTCCTCTCCGGCTGAAACCAGCATTGCGCCAATGCTGCAAACCGTTTTACCCGCCGTTGTTAATATTCGCGCGCAAATCAATATCACCGATTTCAATACGCTTAATGAAATCGAAAAACGCAACCGTGCCAGCAAATCAAACAAACCCAACGAACCCATCCCCAAAACATTTGTCTCGATCGCCTCAGGCGTCATCGTGAACGCCAAAAATGGCGACATTCTCACGAATGCTCATGTCATCAATGATGCCAAAACCGTTATCGTGACACTTTCAGATGGCCGCCATTACACCGCTAAAATTTTAGGTGTCGACAAACCCTCTGACATTGCCTTGCTCCAGATTAAAGCACCCAACCTGACAGCCATCCCCATGGCAGATTCAAACCTCTTGAAAGTGGGTGACTTTGTCGCCGCCATTGGCAATCCATTTGGCTTAAACCAGTCTGTTAGCTCAGGCATCATCAGCGCACTTGGCAGAACCACGCTTGGCATTGAAAATTTTGAAAACTTCATTCAGACAGATGCGCCCATTAACCCCGGCAATTCAGGCGGCGCACTCATCAACATGGCTGGCCAGTTAATTGGTATCAACACCGCCATTCTGGCGCCTGATCGCGGTAATATCGGCATTGGCTTTGCCATTCCATCCAATATGGTGAAAAGCGTCATGTTGCAATTATTGCAATACGGTAACGTCAAACGCGGTTTATTAGGCATTAGCGCACAAAATCTTACGCCAGAGATGGCTGCCGCGTTTAATTTGCAATCCGCAAAAGGCGCCGCTGTGACCCAGGTGTATCCTAACTCACCCGCCGAGCAGGCGGGGATACAAACGGGTGATATCATCGTTGCTGTCAATAACAGCCCCATCAAAAGCGCCAGTGATGTCGTCAACACCATCGGCTTTTTACGCGTCAACTCCAAAATTAACATCAACTTGTTGCGTCATGGCAAACCCATCACCGCAACGGTCACGTTGACCGATCAAAACCAACGAAAACGGGCGGTAGAAAAAGAAGACCCTTATCTCTACGACGTCGCCCTGAAAAATTTCACACTGTTAAGCCCCATTCATGGCAATATAAAAGGTGTCTTGGTTGTCGCGGTTGATGAGGGCAGTAACGCGTGGAATTCGGACATGCGGCCAGGTGATGTGATTACCTCCATCAACCAGGAAAGAATCAGTAACATTGATGAATTAAAAGCGGCCCTGCAAAAAGCGGATAAAGTCGCGCTCCTTAACGTGTTGCGTGGTCAAGGTGCCATCTTTTTACTCATTAACAAGGATGCGTCCTGATGACGCCGGCAGCGATAACACAACAAACAAGGATAGCCAGTATGCGTCATGGATTTTGCTTGGGATTGCTTTTACTACTGGCAGCTTGCGTGCCATCCACCAACTATTACCCGCAAACCGTGCATAGCTGGCAAGGCGCTAACATTAACACCTTAATGAAACACTGGGGCACGCCAGACGATCAGGCGACTGACCCTGATGGTCATTCTGTTTACCTTTACAAAACCGTTAGTTATAGCAATGTCACCTATCCAACTGGGCCCGCCATTGGCGTTGGCACCTCGCGTAGTGGCGCAGCTGAAATCACCACACAGGCCCCCAATACTAACATGACGTGGAATCGGGGCATGTCCTTAAGCTGCCTTGTTATTTTCACCACCAATCAACAAGGCACGATTACCAGCACCAAAATAAACGGTCAAACCTGCTATGGCGGACAGACATTTTCCAAACGCATGAGCAATCCCGCGCGCGCGGTGATGCTTGCTCCCCCCAAAAACACCTGACAGGCGATCGGGTGAGGCTCATCGCACTGTTGCATAAATTATTTTTGGAGCAGAATCGTCGTTGCGAGGAGCGTTTTGTGCGACGAAGCAATCCAGAATGCATGCACTATCATGATTTTTCACGATGCTCTGGATTGCTTCGGCCAAAAAGCGGCCTCGCAACGACGAATGATGCAACAAAGCCGGGGCTCATACTCCCTTAAGGTAAGCTGTTTATAATCAGAACAGATGATGGCAATAGCTTAAAAAAAATAGATTTTCTGAGCCAAATCGATATGATGAGGGGTAGAAAGTCATCCCATTATTCTTAAAATAACCGTACCCTTGCAAGAATGATCTGTTAACAACAAAATAGAGAGTGGCGGCTCCATGCCTGACTTAAGAAAACTGAATACATTTGCCCTGACCCTGCTCATCACCGGAGCCATTGACAGCATCCGGAATTTACCCGCCTCAGCACTCTTTGGCAGTGCACTGATTTTCTTTTTTATTTTCGCCGCCATCATGTTCCTCATCCCAAGTGCTTTGGTCTCAGCGGAGCTTGCCGCCAACGTCGATGAGGGAGGCATTTATCAATGGGGTAGACTGGCCTTTGGTGAACGCATCGGCTTTCTGGCTGTCTGGCTGCAATGGATTAATAATATTGTCTGGTTCCCAACCATCTTATCTTTCATCGCAGGCACAGCCGCTTACCTAGTTGACCCGTCACTCGCGCAAAACAAGGTCTATTTAGTCAGTGTTATCTTATCTTCTTTCTGGTTTCTCACCTTACTTAACTTAAAAGGTATCCGTGTTTCAGCCAGATTCACCAGCCTTTGCGCCATGATGGGGCTTATTATCCCGATCACCCTGATTATTGGCTTACTCGTTGCATGGATTATGCTGGGCAAACCGCTCCAAATTCAATTGACCGCCGCCAGTATTTTGCCGCACTTAAGTACCTCCCAAAACTGGATTGCCATGACCGCGATCATGCTGGGATTTTCAGGAATGGAGCTTGCCACCGTTCACATCAAAGATGTCAACCAGCCTCAAACCACCTTTCCAAAAGCCCTCGCTTACTCAACCACCATTATTCTCATCACGATGATGCTAGGCTCCCTGGCCATCGCTTTTGTTCTGCCGCACAACCAAATCAATCTGGTCAGCGGCACCATTCAAACCTTCGCCTATTTTCTCACCGCCTATCACTTAAACTGGCTGACACCCATCATGACCGTCATGCTGGTCACAGGAAGCCTGGGCGGGATTCTAAGCTGGGTTATCTCACCCATCAAAGGCTTGGCGCAGGCAGCAAGCTTTGGTTTCCTGCCGCCCTTTTTTGAAAAAGAAAACCAGCATGGTGTGCCACACAACCTCTTGATCACTCAGGCCGTGCTAGTCAGTATCGCCTGTCTGGCGTTTTTGTTTTTCCCTGGCGTCAATGCCTCTTACTGGTTACTGACTGCCTTAAGCACGCAGCTTTACATGATCATGTATGTCCTCATGTTTCTCTCTGCCCTGCGTTTAAGAGCAAAGGCCGCTCATCACCATCAACGCGGCTTTGTCATCCCGGGGAAAAAAACGGGATTATGGCTAGTCTGTTTGACAGGGCTCATTGGCTGTGCCATCACCCTGCTAGTGGGATTTATTCCACCTGACAACATGGCTATCGGGAACAAATTTTATTATGAAATACTTTTTTGCGGCGGCATGGCCGTGATGACATTGCCTATTCTGTTCTTTTATCGGTATCAGTCGAAAAAATCAGCGCATATATCCCCGCAGCCTTCGCAATTGATACTAAATCCTGAGACAAATGCTGGCATGTAACAACCTGATGACGCTCTCTCGCGAGCTTCATCCACTCAATGATCAATGCAAGCCCCGCGCTATCTGAAGAACTTAAGCGCGAAAAATCAACGCACCCGTTCGGGCGCGTTGCGAAAGCACACAAACTGGCCGCATACACCGACATGACATTCGTAAAGTTTAAATCCCCCGATAAAAAGGCCATATCACCTTCAAATGTCATCTCTACTTTTTTAGTCATCGCGACCCTCAACGGTTTCCCGCATTATGACGACCCAATTGATTTAACAATTGCTCCATATTGCCTTGCGCTAAAATATCAGCGAACTGGGAACGAAAACTTTCAATTAAACTCACGCCTTCAACGGACATGTCATAAAGACGCCAGGCACTTCCTTTACGCAACAAACGATAGGTCATCTGAATGGACTGACGGGTCGGACTCTCTATCACACTATTCACCACCACCGTACTCATGCCAGCCGTGTTGCCGCGCACGGGATAAAATTTGACAGACTGATCCTGAAACTCCGTCAGGGCAGACGCATAGGTACGCACCAGCAATCGGGTAAATTTACTTTGAAACTGGGCTCGCTCGGCAGACGTCGCGCTTGCCCAGACACGCGGCGGAATCACGCGCCGTGACATTTCAGCAATATCGGCATAAGGCACGACATAGCGATTCGCGAGACTATAAACAATTTGAGGTTTGGTTTTTAACGACGCTTTATTTGCTTTTAACTGGCTAATCATGTTATCTGCGATGTATTGCAATAAAGCAACCGGATTGCTTTGCACGGCGCCACCCGCATTGACTGAAAAACTTATCAACAAGACACACGCTATTAACGCTGTGCCTAACACAAGTTTATGGATTCGCATTTTTTTCTCCTTTGGATTGACCGGCATCATCCCCGCCACCCATTTTATAAATGAACTGCCCTATGAGTTTTTCAAGCACCATGGCAGAGTGTGTAAACTGTAACTGATCTCCGTTTTTCAAATAGGTATTGCTATACATTGGGGCGATAGCCACATAGTTATCCCCTAATAAACCCGCTGTTAAAATGCTGGCGGAAGAATCATCTGAAATATCTTTAACGCCGGACTCAATACGCATGCTCACCACCGCTTTAAACGTCACGGGATCCAGTGAAACCCCTGTCACCTCACCTATTTGCACGCCGCCAATTTTGACTGGCGAACGAACCTTTAAGCCGCCAATATCATCAAATGCCGCTGAAATGGTATAACTATCTGAAGGAAACAGGCTGGTTAACCCACTCACTTTAAATGCCAGCACCGTTAACGACACAATGGCAAATAATAAAAATAAACCGACCAAGGTTTCTATTAATCGTTGAGGCAACATTACCAATCCCCTATCATCATGGCTGTTAATATAAAATCTAACCCTAATATGACTAATGACGAATACACCACCGACTTTGTGGTGGCACTCGCAATACCGGCTGAAGTCGGCACCGCAAAATAACCTTGGGCAACCGAAATCCAGGTCACCGCCATACCAAACACCACGCTTTTATAAATACCGTTCACAATATCCGCTCTAAACACCACGGACGATTGCATGTTCGACCAAAACACCCCCGCATCCAGTCCAAGCCATTTTACACCCACCAAATAAGCACCATAGATGGCTGTCGCATTAAAAATGACGGTTAATAACGGCATGGAAATAAATCCGCCCCAGAACCGCGGCGCAATCACACGGCGCAGCGGATCAACCGCCATCATTTCCATGCTGGATAATTGCTCTGTCGCCTTCATTAATCCAATTTCGGCTGCCAGCGCTGAGCCCGCACGTCCTGCAAACAAAATGGCCGTCACCACGGGGCCTAATTCCCGCACCACACTAAGGGCTACCAGCGGCCCCAGTTCTTGTGAAGCGCCAAATTTCGCCAGTGTATGATAGCCTTGAAGCGCAAGCACCATCCCAATAAAAAGACTGGAGACCACGATGATCAGCAAGGACAACACCCCTTCAGCATAAATTTGCTGCACGAGTAAAGGAAAACCTTTACGCAGGTGAGGAATGCAAAATAAAACGCGATACAGTAACAAGCCCGCTTTGCCAAATTCACGGACATTATCCATACCCCATCGGCCAAGCCCGGCCATTGCATTCATCATGTGAGGCATCCTTCCAGAAAATCTTGCGCTAACGGTATCGCGGGATAATCAAATGGTACCGGACCATCCGGTAATCCCTGAATAAATTGCTGTAATTGCGGTGCTGCCGCTTGCAGCAAATCGTGTGGCTTACCATGCCCAATGACTTTTCGGTCAAAAATAATGTAAGCATAATCCACAATACTTAATGCTTCCTGCACGTCATGA
The DNA here is from genome assembly GCA_001801665.1 of Gammaproteobacteria bacterium RIFCSPHIGHO2_12_FULL_45_12. Lineage (GTDB taxonomy): Bacteria > Pseudomonadota > Gammaproteobacteria > DSM-16500 > DSM-16500 > Aquicella. Next base: position 71,048 of record MGYH01000019.1, read on the forward strand.
GAGACAATCACACTGGTCAAACCGAGCGCGTCATTTAACGTTTTAATCAACTTCACCAGCACCCCCATGGAAATGGGATCCTGTCCGGTAAAGGGTTCGTCATACATGATAAACGCCGGATCAAGCGCGATTGCTCGAGCCAATGCCACACGCCGCGCCATGCCGCCTGACAATTCATTGGGCATCAACCCGCGCGCACCGCGTAAGCCTACCATTTGCAGCTTCATTAACACCAAGGTATGAATCATGGACTCCGATAAGGATGCGTGCTCGCGCAGTGGAAACGCGACATTCTCAAACACACTTAAATGGGTAAAGAGACCACCCGCCTGAAACAGCATCCCCATGCGTTTGCGCAATTGATAAAGTTCTTTTCTGGAAAGCGCATGGATTGATTCGCCATCAACACGAATATGGCCTTGTGTTGGGGTTAACTGACCGCCAATCAGCCGTAACAAGGTGGTTTTTCCGGTGCCGCTTGGACCCATAATGGCCGTCATTTTCCCGCGAGGAATGACGATATCCACGTCCTGAAAGACCTCTCTGCCATTCTCATGGGCAAAAGACATCTTACTGATTTCAACGAAATTTTCTGACATATGCTTTAGTTTCGCAAAAGCAGTGAAAAATAGCTAGCAAGAAACGATTCCCTGGTAAACGCCCTGATGTGCCTAGGGGTTCACGCGCTTGTCTTTAAAAAATGCTTTCACCTGTCAAAAATGATACGATATCGCCTAATTATTCATTCCCTAGGGTATAGACACATGGAAATCGAACAAATTTGCAGGCTTGGCCGCGCCGTCATCGAAATGGAAGCGAAAGCAATCAGCGACCTTGTCCGCCGTATTGATCAAGATTTTGCAGCCGCTTGCCTGCATTTCCATCACTGCACGGGTCGCATTGCCGTCATGGGTGTTGGCAAATCCGGTCATATTGGAAAAAAAATCGCTGCCACTTTCGCGAGTACGGGCAGCCCCGCTTTCTTTATCCACCCAAGCGAAGCCAAGCACGGCGATATTGGCATGCTCACCAAACAAGATGTCTTGCTGACACTGTCAAACTCCGGTGAATCGGAGGAAATTTTATCCATCCTACCGTTCATCAAGCGCTTGAATATCCCCTTAATCAGTTTGACTGGCAGACCCCAATCCACCCTGGCAAAAGCTTCGACCATCAACATTGATGTCAGCGTTGAAAAGGAAGCGTGCCCCTTGGGTCTTGCGCCCACTTCAAGCACCACCGCCGCCTTGGTCATGGGCGATGCGCTAGCCATGGCGCTCTTAAACCAGCGTGGGTTCACCGAAAATGACTTTGCCCTTTCTCACCCAGGCGGCACCTTAGGCCGACGCCTCTTATTACGCGTTGATGAAATCATGCATCAAGATAAAGCCATTCCCATGGTACATCGCGATGCTTCCCTCAAAGAAGCCTTTGTGGAAATGACCCACAAGAAGCTGGGCATGACCACCGTCGTTGACCATGAGGGTGCTTTAATTGGCATCTTCACGGATGGCGACGTGCGCCGCGCCTTTGACAATAACGCCGACTTACACAAAACCGTGATACATCAAGTCATGTCCAACAACCCCAAAACAATCAAGCAGGGTATTTTAGCTGCCGAAGCATTGACCCTCATGGAAACCTTTAAAATCACCTCACTCGTGGTCACCGATAACATGACACATCCCGTTGGCATTATTCATATTCATGACATTTTGCGTGCAGGAGTCATCTAATGCCAGGGAATCACGAAAAAGCCAAACACATTCGCGTTCTCATTTTAGACGTGGATGGCATTTTAACCTCCGGAAAAATATTTTATCAGGAACAGGGTCATCAAATACTGGGTTTTCATATTCATGATGGCTTGGGGATCAAATTGCTGCAAAAAGCTGGCATTGAAGTCGCGGTCATTTCTGGCCGTCAGTCCGAAGCACTGACGCGGCGTTTAAGTGAACTCAATATCCGTTTGGCTTATCTCGGCCAGGAAGACAAACGCCCTGCATACAATGAAATCCGGCACAAGCTCCAACTTGAAGACCAGGCAATGGCCTATATGGGCGATGATTTGCCCGACCTCCCCCTGCTCACGCGTGCCGGATTCGCCATCAGTGTGCCTTCTGCGCCTGCGGTGATCAGGCAACATGTTGATTTAATAACCCATCAGCAAGCGGGTGATGGAGCTGTGCGTGAAGCATGCGATTTTATTATGAATGCTCAAGATTTGTATCAACCTATGGTACAATCTTATCTTTCCAATCCCTGATCAGAAGGTTGGCTCATGATAAAAAATGCCCTCATTGGCTTGTTCATGCTCACCATCGCAGGCCTTGCTGCATGGTCTACCCTCAGTTTGCGTCCGCAGGCACCAAGTCACCCTGTGAGTGCGGCACTGCCTGATGCCTTCATGGAAAATATAACAGCACTCATCCTGGACAAACAAGGCAAACCCAGCATGAAAATTGTCGCGCCCAAAATGATTCACTACGCTGAAAATGACAGTGCCAGCCTCACCCAACCCAACTTGACACTTTACCGAAAATCTTCGCCAGAACCCTGGCATGTCACGGCCAACTATGCACAAACCAGTCAGGGAATTGACCATGTTGATTTTTGGCATAATGTCCGCATTCACCGTCTGGCAGACGGCAACAATCCTGAAACACTCATCAAAACCCCAACACTCACCGTCTTCCCCCATCAACAGCTTGCACAAACTCAAGATTTGATTACACTGATACAACCAGGCATTACCGTCAAAGCCACGGGAATGAATGCTGACTTGAACACCGGTGATATCAACTTATTGTCACAAGCCAGAGGGGAATATGCACCGAACTCTTAATATCGCCACCGTCGCATCACTGCTCAGCATCGCTTTCATTTCACCTGGTCTAGCCTTGGCAACAGATCAAAAAGCGAAACTTTTTATTGTGGCGGACACCAGCATTTATAATTACAAAACAGGCATCAATAGCTTTATGGGGCATGTCAAGGCCACTCAGGGTGAAACCCACGTGACGGCCGACAAACTGACCACGCAAAACAATAAACAGCATCAAATTCGGGAAGTGATTGCCTACGGTATCAAGCATCAGGCGCATTACTGGACTGAACCCAAATCTAATGAACCCATCATGAATGCTTACGCCGACCTTATCAAATATTACCCATTGGATGAAAACATCATACTTTCCAAAAACGTGCACGTGACACAGGGAAATAATAGCTTTAAAGGCAGATTAGTGCTTTACAACATGCGATATCAAACCATCATTGTGCCGCCATCTGAAAATGGCCGCGCTGTTTTAGTTTATAACCCGGAAAAATAGACTTGTTATGCCGAATAGACTTGATATTCAACACATAAAGAAAAACTATAAAGACAGAGAAGTGGTTCGGGATGTCTCGCTCACTGTCAAGCGCGGCGAAGTGGTGGGCTTGTTAGGGCCCAATGGTGCTGGCAAAACCACTTCTTTTTACATCATTGTTGGTCTGATTGCAGCGGATGCCGGTCATATTTTGTTAGACGAAAAAGACATTACCAGGCTACCCGTGCATTCACGCGCGAAACTTGGCATGAGTTATCTGCCGCAGGAAGCCTCCATTTTTCGCAAATTAACGGTTGCACAAAACATCATGGCCATTTTGGAGCTGCGCGATGATTTAACCAAAATGGCGCGTAAATTAAAGCTGGAACAATTACTGCATGAGTTTCGCATCACTCACATCAGACATTCCATGGGAAACACCCTCTCAGGCGGTGAACGCCGCCGCGCTGAAATTGCCCGCGCACTGGCAACTGACCCACGATTTATGTTGCTGGATGAACCCTTTGCAGGCATTGATCCCATTTCCGTTTTAGATGTCAAACGCATCATTACACATTTGCGGACACGCGGCATTGGCGTTCTCATCACGGATCATAATGTTCGCGACACACTTAATATTTGTGAACGCGCCTACATTGTCAATCAGGGTAAAATCATCTGTGAGGGCAACCCGGAATCCATCCTGTCAAATCACGAAGTCAGAACCGTCTATTTAGGCGAAGAATTTAACTTATGATACGCTACCAGATCACCATACAAAATCAAATGGGACTGCATACACGCGCGGCTGCCAAACTTGTCGACGTTGCAAAAGGCTATGAAAGCCGCATTGAACTCATCTTTCGGGATCGCGTGGTGGATTGCAAACGGATTATGGGCGTTATCACCCTGGGCGCGCAGAAAGACAACATCGTGGATCTAGTGATTGCTGGCGCTGACGAAGAAGCTGCGTTAAATGCCATTCTCCAGTTGATCAACAACAAGTTTGGTGAAGCGTAGAGACCTTAGGCATTTTTAACCTATTAAAAAATAAGGACTTGGTATCCCTTTATGATTAATTTTCTGAAACTCGGATGACCATCATATTCGGCTAATAGGGGAACATGGGCTATTGCATTTTCTGTTGCCTGAAACGCACCCGCACAATAACAGCAGACGCCAGCGATCTTTTCTCGGACTGCTTCAAATAATGAATGATATGCGTGCGTAGGTTTTGCTAATTCACCAATCCATTTTGTTCCAGCACCATCAAAAATAAGTGTTACCTCATCCTTAGCATCCTGAAATTCCTTGACGGCAACCAGCGCATTGACAACACGACCTAAATCCTCGGGCGTTTCCGTATCTGATAATATAACAACAGCAATTTTAACAACAGGAACTTTATGCATGTAGATTCATCCTTAATCATATTTAAATTTCTGACAGTAATCCTGACTGTATTCATCCTTTTAACATGGAAACTGCATGCAATCCAGCATTCTTTCATTGACCAGCCATTCCCGCTAAAAAACGCGGGAAGGCTTCCTTGTTTCGATGCTGCGCAAAAGCAACGCTTTTGGAATCCCCCATCGCGACCTGTAAAGCGGAAATCGCTGAATCACGACGGCTAATTAGCCAGCCGCCACGGATACTCATGATCCCGCAATCATCATGTCCTCAATCAAAATGGATCCTGTGTGAACATTACCACGCACGTCCACATCACAACCCACCTCAACCAGATGCGCGTACATATCCTGCAGTTTGCCTGCCACCGTCACGCCTTGCACCGGATATTGAATCTCGCCATTTTCCACCCAAAATCCACCTGCGCCGCGGGAATAGTCACCTGTCAGGATATTGGCACCCTGCCCCATCATTTCTGTGATCAATAGCCCTCTTCCCATTAACTTCAGTAGCGCAGGCAAATCCTTATGACCCGTATTAATGGCGACATTATGCATCCCACCGGCATTGCCCGTCGTTTTCATTCCCAATTGTCTCGCAGAATAGACGCCCATGGCATAACGACGCAGCACGCCGTTTTCAATGAACACATTGGCGCGGGTCATCACACCATCATTATCAAACGGCGCACTACCCAAACCAAAGGGTAAATGAGGGTGTTCCTGCAACGTGACAAAAGAAGGGAAAACAGGTTTATCCAGATGGCCTAGCAAAAATGAAGATTTTCGATATAAAGCACCGCCCCGAATGGCCGCACAAAAGTGGCCTAACAAACCACGCGCTTCTTCTGCGGCAAAAATGACGGGGGCTCTGGTCGTCGGCAAACTTCTCGCACCCAAACGCCGCACGGTGCGTTCAGCCGCCTCCCTTGCCAGTAAGGAAACACTTTGTAACCGAGCAGGATCAACCGAAACGGTATAGGCATAATCGCGCTGCATGCCTGCTTCATCTTTTGCAATTAACACACAGCTCATTTCATGACGTGTATAGGGGAAGCAACCCAGAAAACCATGGCTGTTGGCATACACATGGACAGCTTCGGTGGTCGCAACCGACGTTTCTTCTGAACTCATAATGCGCTTATCAGAAGCCAATGCTTCGCGCTCACATTGGCACGCCAACTGAATGGCATCCTCAACCGACAATGCCCAGGGAAAGGCTAAATCAAGAGAGGGATACTGAAATGCCAATTCTGTTTTTTCAGCCAGTCCCGCAGCGGGATCCCTATCGGTAAATTTCGCAATATGACAAGCAGCCTCAACGGCCGCCCGAACCGCCTCTGGACGGATGTCAGACAAACTGGCGGAACCGGTACGGTTGTCAATATAGACCGTGATATCAATCACCTTATCCTGGTTATATTCAACGGTTTCAACGTCGCCATCATGCGCGCTCACTGAAAAACCCTTATTAGCGGCCACATTCACCTGAGCCTGCGCAGCCCCCATGCGTTTCGCTTCGGTTAAAATATCCTTTGCAAGCTGCTGTAACTGATCTGTGTCAAACCCCATGCGTTGCTGAATCTCATTCATTGCTTTTATCTCGTCCCACCGACTGTTAATTCATCTACTTTCAAGGTCGGCTGTCCCACACCCACGGGGACACTTTGCCCTTCCTTGCCGCAAATACCAATGCCGCTATCCAGTTTCAAATCATTGCCCACCATGGAAACCCTGGCTAATACGTCAGGCCCGTTACCAATCAAGGTCGCGCCCTTCACCGGCTGACCTATTTTTCCATTTTCAATGAGGTAAGCTTCACTCGCGGAAAAAACAAATTTCCCGGACGTAATATCAACCTGACCACCGCCAAAATTAACCGCATACAGCCCCTTTTTAACGGATGCGATCATCTCAGCCGGATCGGATTCGCCTGGCAGCATATAAGTATTGGTCATGCGCGGAATGGGCAAACTGGCATAAGATTCACGGCGGCCATTGCCTGTTGATTCCACACCCATCAGACGCGCATTACGCTTGTCCATCATGTAACGACGTAACACACCCTTTTCAATCAGCACATTATGCTGCGTGGGCACACCTTCATCATCCATGTTTAACGAACCACGCCGATTGGGCAGCGTGCCATCATCCACAATCGTGCATAAATCGCTTGCCACTTTCTGACCGATGCGGCCACTGTAGGCGGAAATACCCTTTCGATTGAAGTCACCCTCCAGCCCATGACCCACCGCCTCATGTAACAAGACACCCGGCCAGCCAGGCCCTAGCACCACCACCATGGGCCCTGCTGGCGCATCAATGGACTCAAGATTCACTAATGCCTGACGTAAGGCTTCATCCGCATAAGCAAAAGCAGCATCGCCTATGATAAACGACTGATAATCCACACGTCCCCCGCCGCCCGCATAACCAGACTCACGACGACCATGATGCTCCACCACCAAACTCACATTAAATCGTACCAGGGGTCTGACATCCGCGCCAAAATGACCATCACTGCCCATCACCAGAATGGTTTCATATTCACCCGCAAGACTGACATTGACTTGTACAATGCGAGCCTCTTTTTGCCGCACATACTGATCTACCCGTTGCAACAGCGTAACTTTTTCTGTTTCACTCAGGGAGTGCAAAGGATTAACAGGCAAATAAAGTTGATGACCCGAATGCTTCTGCCAGACACAGACTGCCTGATCTGCGCCCTGCCGCGCAATACGACCAGCCGCGTTCGCCGCCTGCTGAAGAGCGGGCATTAAAATATCGTCCGCATAGGCAAAACCCGTTTTTTCTCCACTGGTCGCACGCACACCCACTCCGCGATCAATGTCAAAGCTTCCCCCCTTGATAATGCCGTCTTCAAGCTCCCAAGTCTCAGAACAGCTCGATTGAAAATATAAATCCGCATAATCAATTTGCGGGCCAGCCAATTGATTAATGACCTGATGCAGCTGATTGTCCGTCAGGCCAGCAGGATCCAGTAAATCTCGTTTGGCAATTTCTAATACGTCATTCATAAGCGCTCAACTCGCCTTTGCTAATGGCTGATAATAATGCAGGATATCCCATTTGATGTCATGTCCTATTATATTTTATAAAATTACTCGAAAGCAGGTTGCTATCGCGCATTTCGTCTTGCAATAACACCTTGTGTTGTGGAAAAGGCGTTTTAATGCCATGCTTGGAAAAGGCATCCCAGATGTCAAGCAACACGAGGGAGATGACACGCGGGCGGGATTTAACCAGTTTGATGTCCACATAATAGCGCAACTCAAACTCCATCAACGTGTCTTCGATTTGTTTTAAAAATACATCTGGCGCGGGGTCACGCAACACAGCGTGATGCTGAAGCAAAACTTCCATAATAATTTGTTGCACGAAATGAGGATCTTCATAACGTCCGGCCTTAATCGACACAACACTACGCAGCACATTGTCTTTTGCCGTCAGGTTTGTAAAAGACTTATTAAAAATTTCGACATTCGGCACCACCAGCTCCGTGTGATCCCAGGTGCTAATGGTCACGGCACGCCCACCAATATGCGTTACCTCACCATCCACCCCATTCACACTCACCATGTCGCCAACACGCAATGGACGCTCAAGCAAAATAAGAAATCCACAGGCAAAATTGTTGGCGAGATCTCTCAGCCCAAGGCCAATGGCAAAGGCAAATAAACCAGCGACTGCAACCAGCGCGTGCAAATCAATCCCAAGTACCCTCAAACAAAATAACACGCCTAGGAGCACGACCGTATATTGACTCAGGATCGCCATGCTATTTCGTATTCCCAAATCTTGAGTACGTGACACGAGCAGACGATAGACAAATTCACGCGTCCATTTGGCCGTCCAGTAAAAAATGGAAATGGCGACCAGCAACTCAATCATGTTAAGTGGCGTCACGGCTGAATTCAACACATGTGCCACCTGATAATGCAATAAACGAGTCAAACGCTCCACAATGGGTGACTGTCCATCCCACCCATAAAACAAAAACAAGGTTGTCCATGCCATCAGAAATAACGCGATACGCAATACCTTATCGATGGGTTTCAAAAATGCTTCTGTCCAGAGCCAGCCATTATTAGTATACTGAATGACAAGATTCGACAATTGAATCATGCCATCCGTTAACAACCCGCGCAAAACCAGATAAGCAATCAACACCAGCATGAACACGCCTTCATACCAGGAGATGGTCATGACCAGATTTAAATAGCCAAACAATCCAATTAATGAATTAGTCAGCATTAAAATGGGAATTAAAATACCCACCAATCGGACAATTTTATGAAAGTAAGGATGCCGGTCATCCATATGGGAAATAATCAGGTTTGGCACCACTTCCCAGGAGCGCAGCAATAAAGCTGAAACAATCACCAGAAAAAACAGAAACAACATATCGCACAAGATACGCAACTCAAAAATCAGCGGCAACTGATGCACAACGACAGTGCATGCGGTAATAATGCCGCCTGCCATGATGATCCATTTCAATCGATGGTAAAGCCGCACATCATGTCCGCTTGTGTCATGCGTCGTTTCAATCAGACACAACTGTGAGACGGTGATAATTGCCTTAAATACCAGCCAGACAACGCATAAATAACCGAGAACCAGAAACTTTCGCACCGGTACGTCAAAAAAAAGTAAGGTGCCAAGCACATTGCCAATAATATAAATATCGACAAAATTTCGTTTCAAAAATTGCGAGACCAGCCATTTTGAATTAATTTTCCCATGCCATGCAGACGGTTTTTCAGATAAACGCCTGAGCCTTCCGCGTAGAAAAACAAACAGGGCAAACAATAACGCCTCGGCAACGCCATAGAGAGCCCAAACATAAACACTAGACGCTTTAAAACTGTCCATCAAGCTGGTGACAACGCTTTTGAAAATTTTGAAGGATAAACTGGGTACAAGCAATACCTCCCGACGAATGTCTAATAAGGTCTTGTATCCAAAGCCAGGGAATCCTTCACGGGCTGACAACTCAACTTGAATGTTCTTGTCCACTTGCTTGCGAAACGCTGACAAGCTTTCAATCTGATCTTGCAAGCTTTTATCTGCCTGATGATAACGACCCGCCATTAATGAAAGTTTTTTCAGATAATCTGACCGCTCAGCTGACGAACTCTTTCTTTGCGACAAATCACTAATATGCTTTTGAAGAACAGCCATCCGCGATTGAAGCACCTCATCCAGCTTCACCATTTGTTTGCTAAGACTAACAACCTGATCACTCACCTGATTCAGCAAACTCATGGAGGTACTTTTGAAGACTGAAATCTTCATTTGTTGAACTTGATTTTTATAACGCGCAATCAATGCCTGAACATACGCATAATTCGCGTTTTCATTGGCGTCATAAATTTCACGCTCAACGGCTGCGTAAGCCGTCTGGGACTTGGCCGGATCAAGCTTGTCCAGCGCGGCATTTAAGCTGGATAATTTTTCCAACCAGCGATTTTGCTGCTCCTGATAAGCAAGCTCATCCTTCACTTGCGCCTGCCTCACATGCAGCATTTGGTGTGACTTCAATAACGCATCCAGCCGACTATAATCTTCCAGTCTGATCTGCAAAACGCTGTTGCCATTTTTTTGCAATTTTTTCAGGTAATCTGCGCGCAATTTTTCAAGGTTTAACAAACTTTTCTGATACTTTAAGTCAGCCTGCAACTCGCTCGCACTCGCAATACCACTGTGCTCAACACGCGAACCAAACACACTTAATACGTTCATCTGGTTTTCAATTTCCTGAATACTTTTATCAAGCCAGGTCATTGTACGTTCCGAGTCAGTAACTTCTATATCAATACTGTCCAGACTGGATTTTGCTACCGCAATATCAAGCGACACTTTATCCAGTAACCTTTTGCTGGCTTTTTCAGTTACCTGATGCGAAAGAAGCAAATCATGCTGCTGCTGCAAGCTCAGCAACCCTTTATTGGCTTCTTGATAACGATTTTTCAACAAATCAATTTGCTTGCTGACCAAGGTTACCCGATCCATCGACAATTCATCATTATCCACCGCCCCAGATGCCAAAACGGGCGACGACAAGCAAAATAAACACCCTGCCAACGCTATCAGCGTCATGAATGTTTTAACTGGAAAGTGCTTGTACATGTTCAGATACCTCTGTTTTAAGTGCCACTAAAAAAATAATCCCCGGAAAACATAGGACAAACGACCAGATATAAAATTGAACCCAGCCCAGATTCGCAACCATCAGGGCCGCCACAGGCCCCATCAAGACACGTCCCAGAGAGGCCACAGCCGACAGCAAGGCAAACTGACTGGCACTATACTGCCGATGGCACTGTGACATTAAAAATGCCAGCAAAGCAGCCGTGCTTAAACCACTACAAAAATTTTCAATAAAAATTGAGGCCGCCATCAACCCAAACTGTTTGCCTGCCATTGCCAGCAGCACAAACATTAAATTTGAAAACGCCTGTGCCAGTCCAAAGACAAGCAACGCACGGTAAATATTCCAGCGCAGTAAAAAAACACCCCCCACCAGCGCACCCAACACCGTTGCAATAAAACTGGTTGCCTTATAAGCAAAACCCACTTGCACCAAGGTAAAACCGAGGCCATGCAATAAAAAATTCATCATCAACTGCAATGCCAGCGCATCGCCAAATTTATAAAAAACAATAAACAACAATAGCAGCACCACTTTTTCCCGCTGCATCAAATCAGCTAGCGCCCCTTTCACGGTCTGCCAAAAATGCCGCGGCACCGGCGCTTGCTCCACCACCTGCGGTGCGGCATAAGAAACCATCATTGAAAGCAACATCATGCCAGCCATCAGTTGATAGGTGAATGTCCAACCTAAAAATTGCGCCGCGACCAGTGCAAGAGCACCCGCAAACAACGCCGCCAGACGATAGGCAAATACAAAATAAGCAGCACCCAGCCCACGTTCATCCGTCTGCAACACATCCGTCCGATACGCGTCAATCGCAATGTCTTGCGAAGCCGAAAAAAAGGCAATGACCAGTGCCATGACACCCATAGTGGAAGCCTGTTGTGCCGGATTCATGCTCGCCAACCATAACAAACTGACCCCAGATCCTAACTGCATCAACCCTATCCAGCCCAAACGCCGCCCCAAAAAGGGTATCCGGTAATGATCCATTAACGGTGCCCACAAAAATTTGAGGGTATAAGGGATGCCAATCAAAGAAAGCGCGCCAATTGCCACTAAATTGACATTCGCTTCCGTAAACCAGGCCTGCAGAGTAGATCCGGTTAACGCAAGCGGCAAGCCTGAGGCAAACCCCAACAAAAAAACCGCTGCCAGCCTTTTGTTGATTAATTTTTTAGCTACCGAGGGCACCATCGTAAAAAATGACATTCCATTAGACGAATATGGTTGAAATTTTATCACTAAACACCTGCATTGCATAGACCTTAAATGGTAAGTTATCATCTTGCTCGCCGTGTGCTGTCATCCTGTTTAGGATCACAGCTAACGGCAAATTTAGAATGACCGTTTTATTGCTAACCATCCTGATCAGGAACCCCGTATGAGCATTAGTATTTTTGAATTATTCGCCATTGGCATCGGCCCTTCGAGCTCACACACCGTAGGCCCCATGAAAGCCGCGCGCGCTTTCATGGAAACACTCGTACAAACAACACCACTCACTAACATGAAGCGCATTCAAATTGAGTTGTTCGGCTCACTCGCCTTTACAGGCAAAGGCCATGGAACCGATACAGCCATTTTACTGGGACTGGAAGGTCAGTCACCTGATACCGTCATTCCCGACCAGATTCAACCACGCGCACACGCGATTATTGAAGGAAAACAACTGCATTGCCTTCAAACCCACCCTATCCATTTTGATTATCTGACCGACTTTATTTACAACCTGACAGAGCGTCTCCCTTTCCACTCCAATGGCATGCGCTTTTCCGCTTATAATGCCCAACAAAATCTCATCGCAAGCGACTGTTATTACTCCATTGGCGGGGGATTTATTTTAAATGAAGCAGAAGCCGCGCATCCGCGCAACACGAACGCCACCCAGTCACCCTACCCCTTTCAGTTTGCCCGGGAACTGTTACAACAATGTGAGCAGCATCAACTCACCATCGCGGCCATCATGATGGCCAATGAGGCTCAATTTACCCCTATGGGTGACATCAAACAAAAATTGCTTCATATCACAGACACCATGCAACAGTGTATTACTAAGGGCTGTGAATCACCCGGCATCTTGCCAGGCGGCCTCAATATCAAGCGTCGCGCTCCTCGGCTTTACCAAAAACTACACATCAAAGGCAAACCACCCTCACACGAACACATGGACTGCCTACAATGGTTAAACCTCTACGCCATTGCAGTGAATGAAGAAAATGCGGCAGGTGGCCGCATTGTCACCGCACCGACCAATGGTGCGGCCGGTATCATTCCGGCTGTTCTCCACTATTATTTAACTTTTTATCCTCATGCCAAACGGGAAGATGCCATTGATTTTCTTTTAACGGCGGGAGCCATCGGTTTGTTATATAAAAAAAATGCCTCCATCTCGGGTGCCGAGGTTGGCTGCCAGGGCGAAGTGGGCGCTGCTTGCTCCATGGCCGCAGGCGCATTGACCGCCGTACTGGGCGGCACGCCGCCTCAAATTGAAAACGCGGCCGAAATTGCAATGGAACATCATCTGGGCATGACGTGCGACCCCATGCATGGCCTTGTGCAAATCCCCTGCATTGAACGTAATGCCATGGGTGCCGTCAAAGCCGTGAATGCGGCATGTCTTGCGCTATTAGGTGATGGCCAGCACTTTGTGTCTTTGGATAAAGTCATTGCAACGATGAAGCAAACCGGAAAAGACATGATGACCATTTACAAAGAGACCTCTCAAGGTGGTCTCGCTGCCAATTTGCCTGAATGTTAGCTCGATCAGGTTCCAGTCTTCCTACCGGTGTCCCGACCCGCCTGAACTGACTTCGCAGTCCGATGCCGCTGTGCACGGATTTTCTTTAAACGCCATAAGGTCAAAAAAGGGCCTGACAAAACAAAAATTGAAAAAATGGCAAATAAAATCTCGGGTGGCTCAAGCGCAATGCCTGCAATCACAAACATGGCAATCACCACCGTGAAGAATGGCACTTTGCCTTTAAAGTCCACGCTTTTAAAACTGGAATAACGCACACCACTCACCATAAGACTCGCCACCACAATCGTCGCTAGAGCAACCGGCACCGCCAGATTCATACCCGGAATCTCATAGACATAACCCATCCAGACAATACTTGCGATCAGACCGGCGGCTGAGGGGCACGGCAATCCCTGAAAATAAGGTTTACTATTGGTTTGTGTATTGAACCGCGCCAAACGGAGCGCGGTCGCCGCCGCGTAAATAAACGCCGCCAACCAGCCAAGCTTTCCCATGACAGACAATGACCAGCTATATACCACGAGCGCGGGCGCAATACCAAAGGACACCATGTCAGACAAACTGTCATATTCCGCACCAAAGGCACTCTGTGTATTGGTTAGCCGCGCGACACGTCCATCCAGACCGTCTGCGATCATCGCGATGAAAATAGCAATGGCTGCCGTATCAAAGTAACCTTTGAGCGCCGCAACAATTGAATAAAAACCCGCAAACAACGCAGCCGTCGTTAGCAAATTAGGCAGCAAATAAATGCCTCGTTGCGGCGTTTTTTCGGGTAACTCATTTTCCAAAGAATCTTGTTCAAGCGTCATCACAATTACCTGCTGGTTGATAGAACGGAAGGGGCACTGGGTTTTTTTTCAAAGGCCTTGATACCGGCTTCAAGCTCAGGGTCTAACGGTGCCAAAATCTTAACCTGCTGACCGGAGGAAGGCAATGTAAACTCAATGGATCGGGCATGTAAGAACAAACGCTTTAAACCTGACTGACGCGCGAGCTTGTTAAACGCCGCATCACCATAACGCGTGTCGCCGGCAATGGGATGGCCCTGATGCTTGGCATGCACCCGTATCTGATGGGTTCGGCCGGTATATAATCTGACCTCCATTAACGAGGCCTGATCCAGATATTTGAGGCTGCGAAAAACCGTCAACGCCGTCTTGCCATGCCGGTCGACTTCGACCACATGCTTGCCACCCTCACGGTAGTCTTTGTGTAAAGGAAGGTCCACGCGCAATTCACTGTCCTTCCACTTCCCCTGTGTTAATGCCCAATATAGCTTAGTCACCTTGCCCTCACGCAACAAAGCATGCACCTCTCGCAAGACGCGCTTTTTCTTGGCCAGCACAAGGCAGCCTGACGTTTCAGAATCCAGCCGGTGAACCAATTCCAGATCAGGACAAAAAGGATACAAATGCCGCAACGCTTCAATCACCCCCACACGCACCGTACTGCCAACATGCACCGACATGCCGGATGGCTTATTGATAATTAAAAACAAGTCATCTTCATATAAAATTCGTGAGGTCAGCAAATTGGCAGTGGTCTCACTGGGTGGTGCGGCGGCTGCTTTTTCTTCCAGATAAACAGGGGGCAATCTAACGCTATCTCCCTCCTTTATGCGATAAAATGCAGAAACACGCTTCTTATTGACGCGTACTTCGCCCTTACGCAGCAAACGATAAACACGCGACTTTGGCATGCCACGCAATTGGCCGATCAAAAAATTATCAATTCTCTGGCCTGCGTCATCTGCGCGCGCCACCCTGTAGCGCACGGAGGTCTTACTGGTTTGCGGCTTACCGGATTCCACCATTCGTCACTCACCTGCATGGGTTATTTTTTCAAACAGGCAATATACTACACTCACCGTGATCAGTTCTATTTGAAAAAAAATGAATATGTTGTTATATTTTCGTTTAGGCTGCAAAAAGCCCCAATTGGCTGATGGTAAATAGCCGTAACGAATTGAAGTAACGTGCTTCTGGCACCCGGAAAGAGAGCAAAATTTTATAGCATTCACGCAGTTAGCGTCACAGGGCAAGAGATTGCAACATAACGCAGGATGGTTTCGTAGGTTATCCAAAAACCGATTACTGGAGCGATGAAACAATTTCATTAACGCTGATCCAGTGTAAAAAATGAACTTACCCGTTTTTGCGTTGCTAAGCGCAACGCCTAACTACTCTGTGTGTGAAATAAAACCCGCTCGTCCAGCGCATTGAAGCACATAATATAAACATATAAACTGGATGAAAACATGAACAGAATGCTAATAAACGCAACTCATAAGAATGAGGAGTTGCGAATAGGGCTTGCAAATGGACAATTTCTTTACGATTTGATCATAGAATCAACTACTCGCGAACAAAAACTGTCCAATATCTACAAAGGAAAAATCACCCGTATTGAGCCTAGCCTTGAAGCGGCTTTTGTGGATTATGGTGAAGAGCGTCATGGCTTTCTGCCACTGAAAGAAATTGCGCGATCCTGCTTCAAAAGCGGCTTTATTGACAACCATCGACGTCCCACCATTCAGGAAGTCCTGGAAGAAGGCCAGGAATTAATTATTCAGGTTGAAAAGGAAGAACGCGGCAACAAAGGCGCCGCACTCACCACCTTCATCTCCCTGCCTGGCTGTTATTTGGTCCTTATGCCAAACAACCCGCGTGCGGGCGGTGTTTCAAGGCGCATCGAGGGTGATGAACGTGACGAACTACACGACGTTTTAAGCACGCTGCAAATTCCAGAAGGCATGGGATTAATTGTGCGAACCGCAGGCGGTGGGCGCACGACAGAAGAACTGCAATGGGATCTGGAAATTTTACTCAGACTTTGGGGCATCATCGAGAGCAAAGCCAAGGAGCGCGCTGCCTCCTATTTAATTTACCAGGAAGGCAATGCGGTCATCCGCGCCTTGAGAGATCACCTCCGCAAGGAAATTGATGAAATCCTCATTGACCAGCAAGACGTCTTTGAGGCTGTCTCAAACCACCTGAAACTCATTCGCCCGGACTTTGCCAGCCGCGTCAAACTCTACCAAGATCCCACCCCTCTTTTCACCCGCTTTCAAATTGAAAGCCAGATTGAATCTGCCTTTGAACGTGAAGTGCGCCTTCCCTCAGGCGGCTCCGTTATCATTGATCATACCGAAGCGATGGTTTCAATCGATATCAACTCCGCCAAATCGACCAAAGGCGTTGACATTGAAGAAACAGCCTTAAAAACCAACCTCGAAGCCGCGAAAGAAATTGCCAGACAATTACGCTTGCGCGACATTGGCGGCCTAATTGTGATTGACTTCATTGATATGGGCCCCCTTCGGAACCAGCGTGAAGTGGAAGACAAATTAAAACAATCGCTCGCCGTCGATCGGGCGCGTGTCCAGATTGGTCGCATATCACGCTTTGGCTTGCTTGAAATGTCTCGGCAACGCTTACGCACGTCACTTGGCGATGCCAGTCGCGTCACTTGCCCGCGCTGCCTTGGTCAAGGCACCATTCGCGGCATTGAATCACTGGGACTCTCTGTCATTCGCATCATTGAAGAAGAAGCCTTAAAAGACAATACCGCACAAGTGAGAGCCTTATTGCCGGCTGAAATTGCCGCCTACATTTTAAATGAAAAGCGACAAGCCATCATTGATATTGAGAAGCGCCAAAACGTTTCCATTGTGGTCATTCCAAGCGTTCACTTGCTGACACCCCAATATCAGGTTGAACGGATCAGACTCTCTGACACCGCTGAAAGTGATGAAAAAACCCCTAGCTACAAACTGGATGTTCAACCAGAAACCGTGAGCCAGGCGACCACCTCCATGGCTCAAAAGGCACAACAGGAACCTGCCATCAAAAGTGCTTTAATGGATGAAATCACCACACCGCAACTCAACCTGTCTTCTGCGCATCCTGCCTTAAAATTACAAGGCGAACCAGGCATGCTAAAAAAACTGTTCACCTTTTTATTTGATAAAAAAGAAGAGTCTGACAAAACTACCGAAACCGATGGCAGCACCATCAGACGTCATAGCCAGAGTCCTCGCCCACCCCAACGACGACGCCACAATGGCAATCGCTCCCACGCACCACGAGGACGTCGGGATTCCCGCTCACGTCAAGGCAACCCCAATTTCCGCCAGCAGGACAATCGGACACGCGACACGAAAAGTCACGAATCATCACGCAGCCCTGCTGATCATCGCACCGTCAGTGATGCAGAACGCATACAGAGCACTGCCGCCGACGTGCGCGCGACCGATCAAATCCCACCGCCTCAACCAGCGGTTGAAAAGACTGTCGTCAGTGCAGGGGCGATGCTTCCACCAGCCGCTACCGTGCAAACACCTAGCAAGACATCGGTGCCTTCAGTCGCACCCGTTGAAAGAAACAACGAACTCGCCCGCACCACACCACCTGCAGACGCCAATTCTAGCCAGACGCAAACCACGGCACCCACAGGCAAC
>MGYH01000020.1:0-22100 GCA_001801665.1 Gammaproteobacteria bacterium RIFCSPHIGHO2_12_FULL_45_12
TGGCGACGAAGGATCTCGTGTTTTTTAGGAGATTCTTCGCTTCGCTCAGAATGACGGCTCATTTTTTAACCAAAGCTAGGTTACCTACTATATCACCTTTTCCTTCGAAATGGAGGTGGATCGATAGACACCCCCTCGACATTTCCACTAGGTATAAATTTAGTTTTATTTTGTCTGTATAAATAACGTCTTTTAAAAATGTCTCTCTCATTATCCCTTTTTTTGTTTTCAAAACCATTTTCCTTATTACCCTCATTCTTGCCCTGACGCAAATCCACACTTACCTTTAGTTTTTCACTAAGTAATTTTTTTGCATCACTAATATTTAATCTGTTACTAGGTTCTTTTTTGACGAGCATCTCAATCACTTCTTTAAGAATTTTTCCTTCTGCAGATTCAAAAACCGGATTTTCAAAATTAAATGTATGCATAGTTTTTTTAGTCACATCCATTTCCATGTCCTGGACACTTTCTCCCGTAAACGTCTCATATAAAGACAATCCGATTAAATAACTTTGAAGACAGCCAACCTCTTCAATGCTAATCAATGCTTCATATTCCGGAACTATCTTATTTGTCCATTCGAATGGCAAATAACCGGGCGTTAAAAAGATGCTACTGGAATTAATATACGTCTCGCCATATACATTAATGAGTGACTTTGGATCTGACATCACCAATTCACCTTGATCACTTATCAAAAAATTGCCCGGCTTTATATCTGGAAATAAAATACCATTTTGATGATAGCTATCTACTAAATGAAGCATTTTTTGGGCATATCCAATGAATGCGTCATGAAAATTTTTTTCACCACGATTATTCTTTGCCCAATCTTCCAGTGATCCACGTGTACAAAATTCCGAATACTCCCAATAATGAATATATTGCGTTTCAAGACGGGTGTCACCTATCACCTCAACGACACCATCTTTCTTCGTCAAGAAACCTGACAAGCCTGTCAATTCCATATGACGCATTGCAGATTGATATAGAGGAACCGTAGTCATAGGAACCCTTTCTTGCTTCCATAACACTCTTTCGCGTGACTCATGATCTTCCAATGAAGATAAAGCGAATAATTTATTATTGGCCCTAGATACAAATCCCAGATTGCAATTTTCAAAAAGTTTATCAATTTCTTCATTATCATGATCTGCCGCAGGAGTATATTTTCCATTTTGCAAAATTGAGTTAGAGATAACTTTCATTTTGGGTAATGGAACCCTCTCCACTTGACGAAATAGTTTTGCTCGCGCTTCTGCTTTGTCATATTCAGAATCAATTCCTGAAATATTATTTTTTTTAATGTCATTTATATAAGCATTCATGTCCGCCACTAATGTCCATAATTTTCTGGAAGCTATGCCATCTGTCAACGTTTCATTTCTGAGACAGGATAAGGCGCAATCCCTTACTTTTAATAGAGCAGCATGTTTTAACCCATCTGACATTTCACTCGCTAAATATTTCTTTAAATTGAGATAGGCGTCATACAGCCTAAGCCTACCCTGAAAATGACGATGAAGACCGCTTTCCTGCTCGCTTTCTAATACCTTATTGAGGTGTATCATCGCATTTCTAATCGCTGTCGATAACTGATTGTCAGGCTTTTCAATGGCCTCCTGTAACTTCAAACAGGCTAACTCCAATTGACATTCGTTTTTTATTTTTTTTTCTTCATCAAATTTTTTGTTCAGTTCTTTTATCTTCTTTATATCATCTTTATTTTTACCGAATTCATACGTTAACATACATTTTTCTAATTGATCATAAAAATCTTTTTGATCTTTATTAAGCTGTTTTATACTATTTTTTAAATGCTGCTCAATTTGTTCTCCCCCTCCTAAACGTCTCACTCCCCCAACTAGCTCGCGAACGTCTTCTACAATCCATCGCGGATCTTCTCCTATGTGTGTTTTTAAATTTTGAACTTTCCCGCCACCCTTGACGGGTTTTTCCAAAACTGATAATACTCTTGACATTTCAGCTTCTGGAAAATTATGAACCGCATATTGTTTTGCTACATTTAATTTCAATTCTGTTACGGCAAGTAAAACGTACCAATCGTTTTTCTGATAATAATTAAAATTCCCCGTTTCAACATTTTCCTTAGGTCTTGTTTGTTGTCGAATTTGATTTTCCAGATTGGAAAGCAAGGTGTCTAACTTAAACAAATGGGCTAATTTATTGGATGTTGGCTTTGCCTGATTGTATTCCTTCACCAGCTTTTTCATTAGTTTATTACCTGCCGTGACCTCCGCCCTCAGAGACGTATCCCTTATTAGTTCTGTGTTAATTTCGGGCATAAGCAATTGACTTTTGCTGGCCTTTTCCTGTTTCTCATTGCGCTGCATCCGCCCCCCTCACTTGCTTGACGACTTGCACCTACTTTATATGTACTATTATAACCTATTCTGCTGAATACCCATTTAAGCCGTCACCTCCTAACCCCCGTTTTAATTGATAATTGCTAATAAAATCACTATGCTATTTAATAACTTCTGACTGGCTAGCCAATATGACCTTAACTTCCTTAAAACTCATGCTGACGGTGCTGATTTTGCTTGCTGCCTGTATTCCTGGCATCTGGACTTTCTATCAAATAGCTAAGCACATGGAAATTAAGCCTTTTTCGGAGCTCAATTACCCGGTTGGCGAATCCCTGGCCAGTGGCATCTTTTTAGGTGCGGGTCTACTGCATATGCTGCCTGATGCCGCGCTTAGTTTTACTGAGGCGGGCTATCGTTACCCTTTTCCCTTTTTAATGGCTGGCATCAGTTTTTTATTCTTGCTGTTGCTTGAGCATATTGCTATGGCCTTAAAACACCGCTATTCACAGCTGGTTGACAGCATCACCTTGTTGACCGTCACCATGCTATCCATTCATGCCCTGTTAGAGGGGGCGGCGGTTGGCCTTGCGCTCAGCTTTGCCACTGCCCTCCTGATTTCGATTGCTATCCTAACCCATAAAGGGGTGGCGAGCTTTGCTTTATCCATCCAGCTACATCGCGGCCACCTAAGCTTTACGGCCCGGATACTGGCTTTTAGTTTATTTGCGATCATGACGCCCATTGGCATTCTTTGCGGTGACTGGATACTGTCATCCACACCGCATTCGCCCTTGCTCACCCCCATCTTCAGCTCACTTGCTGCCGGAACATTCCTCTATATTGGCACGCTGCATGGATTAGGGCGTGCCAGCCTCATTCGTCATTGCTGCAATATGAAAGAATTTTTTGTCATGCTATTTGGTTTCAGTTTAATGGCCGTTGTGGCAATCTGGACCTAAAAAAATAGGTTGATACACCATTATGAACCATGCGCTGCTGATTTTCGTGCCACGTGAACCACGCGGCCTTGCTTGATGGTGTAAATCACATCCGCACCCGCAATGGTGCTTTGACGATGAGCAATCACGACCAGCGTCACCTTGCGCTTGATTAGGTGATCAAAAATCAGCGTTTGACTGTGATTATCCAGCGCCGAAGTGGCTTCATCCAGCAACAAAATTTGAGGACGCGCAGCGAGCGCGCGCGCTAATAAAATTTTTTGTTTCTGACCGCCTGAAATGGACTCGGTGGCATTATCAGAAATTTGCGTCAACAGCTTCATGGGCATGCGATCCACCTCCTCTGCAAGCCCCACACAAGCGGCAAGGTCCCAGACTTCGTTCAGACTCAATGGCACGTGTGCTGTAATGTTTGAAAAAATGGTACCTGCCAACAATTGACTGGACTGCAACACCACACCAAACTGACGGCGCAAGGCTTTCATATCGTATTGCTGAATATGCTGCTGGTTGATCAATACGCTGCCTTGATCACAAGGCATCAAGCCTAGCATTAACTTAAAAAGTGTGGATTTTCCCGCCCCAGAGGGGCCTATAATGGCCGTAAACTGATCTGGCTCAATCACCAGATTAATGTCTGACAATAGCCATCTGTCCGTGTCATGATCTCTCAATCCGACTTGCTGCAACTGAATGCTTAGCTTGTGAGGCATGTTAAGTGCCTGCTCAGGCACCACCTCAGAGGGCTCTGACATCACGGTGGATAGCGGAGCTAATCCAGAAGCACTTTTTAACAAAAAACCTAATTTTAATGAAGCCATGTCAAGCACACTGGCAAACTGGCTAGCCGCCATTAAAAATGGCAATAGCTTTCTGCTTGTCGCAGAAAAATCGGAAACGGCTAGCGACACATAACACAGTAACATGAGACAAAGTGGAGACAACAGTTGCAATCCTGTCGAGACCATATCTATTTTCATGACTTTTTTTTCACAACGTTTAATATGGGTCAAGGAATCCAGACAGCGTTGATAAGCCATTTTTTCCGCATTGGCCGTTCTCAGTTTATAAATTTGCATCAAACACTCGCCCAACAGGGATGAAAACTTGCCGCGCAGTGTTCTTTGACGCTGAATGGACGTCTGATTATACGTTGCCAATCTCATTTTAATGGCATTTAATAAAACGCAAATGCACAAATAAATGCTCGCTAATAAAACATGGCAATGCAGTAAATACAACAATAAAAACGCCAAAATAAGACCGTCTTGCATTAACGATAGCAAGGAAGGCAAACAAAAGGAAACAGACGCTTCATAATCCTGACATAACTGCACCGTTTCGGCCGCTGATCTTTTTGCATGACTAACTAAATTAAGGTTCAGCAGACGATTCATGACACTTGGCATCAAATGGCTCATCACCTTGGTTGTCAATAAACTGCTAGCTAATAATTGATTGACTAATAAAAAAAACTGCCAGACCATTAACATAAAAAAACAAGCAAAAATCAGAAAATGCGGCCCCTCTGTCACCTTGTAAAAATTGACAAAAAGGTAAGATGAGATAACAGGCAAGAGCGTCGCACACAATCCGCCCATGAAGGATAGCCCTACCATCCATCCAATGGGCTTATAAAAAATGCCAAAGCAAACACGGACCAAGTCTTTTAGCGTCGTGACAACTGGAAAGTTGGTAACACAACATTGCCAGGATGACATTATTTTTTTTTCCATCATAACGCGCGAATGGTTTTCCAGTTGATCTGTTTCAGGGTTGTATAATTGAAATACTGAGCCTTTCATGCCAACCAGCAACCTCAGACAGTCCATGGACTCAAGCGCAATCAGAAAAGGCGATGGCAGACAATTTATGCTAGATAAATTGGGCAATGTCATGGGGTATAGCTTGATGTGAAAGAAGGGTTCTAGCAATGCCACTTCATGAATGCCGCAATGTAACAAATGATCAGGAACAGATGGGGTAGAGTGGATACCCATTATTTTTAAAAAGGCTGACAAGCATCTGACTAACATGATGCTATGCGCTCCTTGGCCTTGATCAGGGCGGCGTAATGACCATCTGCTTGCAACAACGGTTCATGCCTGCCTTGCTCGACTAGATGACCTGACTCAATGACCATAATTTGGTCGCAATGTCTGATGCTTTCAAGCCGGTGAGCCACATAAATAATTGTTTTATTTAACATGCTGATATTTGAAATCAGTTGCCGCTCCGTTTCATCATCCAGTGCGGAAGTTGCTTCATCTAACACTAAAATGGGTGTGTCTTGGATAATGGCACGTGCTATCTCTATGCGCTGGCGTTCACCGCCACTAAAATTGCTGCCATTGCCTTCAACGTTGGCATAAAGACCTCTCGCTTTAATCACATCAGACAAACAAGCAACTTCAATTGCCTGATTCAATAAACCTGGATTAACTGAAGGTGACCACAAGCTTAAGTTGTCATAAAGCGTGCCTGAAAAAAGCGTCACTTCTTGAGAAACGTATGCCACATAGCTTGACAGGCAAGCGGCTGACAGCGAGCGTATATCCTCAGAAAAGAGTGTGAGACTACCCGAATGAAAGGGATAGAGTCCACACAGCACTTTCAACAGGCTGGATTTTCCGGAGCCCGTTGACCCGACCAGCGCCACTTGTTCACCCGCTCTGATCTGACCGGATAGGCCGGATAAAACCGTGGCCGAGTCACGCTGATAGCCAAACGTTAAATCAGTATATTGTATAATAACATTTGATTTAACATCGGGTGTCCTGATTTTCTGTTCGGCGGCAAAACGGGGATCTTCTGGCAAACTGACAAGATCATTCACCCGATCATGACCCACCCATGCCGCTTGCATTTCTTTCAATTGCTGCGTTAAATTCGCCATGCTGCCTGAAAAAAAATAATATAAGCCATATAATGCCATCAAGCCGCCTATACTGAGACGACCATGAGCGACCTGAAAACTTCCCACCCATAAAATGGTCAACAAGGTAAATTGTGAGATGGCATGGCTGATGGCTTTAACGAATGAACTGATTAAAACAAGCTTATCTTGCAGCATTAACTTATGACCGAACAAGCCAAACCATTTTTTTAAAACAGTCTGCTCAAAACCGCCTGCTTTGACACTTTCAATGTTATAAAGACTGCTAACAGCATGTGAATATAACTTTCCTTGTAAATGAACATGTGATTTTTCAAGATAATATTGATGCCGGTAAAGGACAAAAATGCAGATCACTAACAAGCAAGACAGCAGCATCATGGCCAATGTCACTGAAAAATCAATCAATGACATGGTGAGTATCACGGTAGTCAGTGTCACCGCATTCACCCATACACCGCTCATATTTTTAATTAACGCCGAAGAAATTAATTCTACCTGCGCCATGCTGGCAATTATGTCAGATTTATGTCTAAGCGCATAAAACAAGGTCGGCAGTCGTAAAACATGATGAATGGCTTGCGTGGTTTTGATGAAACAAAGACTGACATTAAATTTAAACAGATGCCATTGATGAATGAGACAATTGCCGCCAAAGACAAACGCCGCTAGCACGGTGCTTGCTGATAAGTATGGGAGCCAGGCATCATGTTGGCCTACCAGCACCTGATTGACAAACAAGGTATTGATCAAGGTGGTGACTAACTGTCCGCATGAAAGCATCATCAAGCAAATGATTAACCAGGTCAGGTCATGTTTATAACCGCTTAGCCAGCCGCGAATTACCGACCCGCGTTTATTTTTATTGGGGATGGTTGCCATGTGACTGGTCGGGGTAATATCAATGATAACCCCTGTAAAAGACCGATCTAGCGTTTGCAAATTGATATAACATTGTCCACAAGCTGGATCATTTAATGAAACAATTTTTTGATTGACGGCATTAATCACGACATAGTGACAAAAATTCCAGAATGCCATGACAGGATGCTGTAAACCATGCAACGCTTCAGGCTGAACCCAGTACGCCTCTGCCATAAATCCATATGAGGTAGCTACCTTGATTAACTGACTGGCAGGACAGCCATCACGAGAAATGCCACACTTTTCACGTAACTCATTCAGGGAAACGTGCACATTGTAATAAGAAAACAACATGGCTAGGCAGGCGGCGCCACATTCTGTGTCTGACTGTTGCAGAATAACAGGTGCAGCCCGTTTCATGCGTCTGCTGACAATTTTATAAAAACGTTTTAAGCTTGTCATGTTGCTATCAATTGCCACAGCGAACAATTTCTGACAACCACCTTAGCTGTTACCGTTGTGCCTGTCTGAATCAGCCCTTGATAACCGCCAATTGAAGTCCACGCGAGGTGACTCACTGTCCCAGCATCAGCCGCCAGGGAAACGTTTACCATAAAAGGGGCGCCTCCTTGATAAAATGGTGCTATTAAGGCCTCATTGGCAATATAGGCATGCATGGACTCTTTTGCAGCCGGATATTCAGTCACGGAAATGACTTTTCCTTTGATATAACCTGATTCGTATGCGCTCAGGTGATCTGGCAAGACGTAAACACGCTGACCTTTTTTAATTTTTTTACCATTGAGATGGCTCACAAACACAATGGCTTCCAATACATTTGGCTTCCCCTCACTCATGAGGGTAAATAAAGGTTGATGAGTTGAAATGTTATCACCTGTTGAAATATAACGTGCAACAATCTCACCGCTTAAGGGACTTCTAATCATTTGTCCTTGTTCCTGTGCCATTTTTTTAAGCACCAACGTATGTTTTTTTTCAAGATAATCCTGTTTATGGCTATTCCATTCATCCATTAGCTTATTCAAATCATCCTTATATTGAATAGGCAAAGCCTGTTCATGATGTTGCAACTCATTTAACACCTGAAGCGAAGCAATGCGTTCTTGTCTGCTTTTTTCAATTTCAATGATGGTGATATACTGTTTTTTAAATAATTTTAATTTTTCCTGCTCAATGCGGGTTAGCGTTGCCAGCCGATTTTTAGCGTTTTTTAACATTTCGTGCATTTCTTGCGTTTGCAATTGATATTGTTTCGTCAGCCATAATTTTTTTTCTATCATCTGGGAATAATATTGCTGATAAAGCGTTTCATTATCTGCATTCACCGCCTGCTGATACTGAACCTGCTCATTTAACGCGGTGTTAATCACGCGCGCCAACAACTGCCCTGCTGTTACTTTTGAATTGAGGTTAACGTTTACTCTGACCACCTGACCATCACTGACCGCCTGAATGGCAATGGCTTCACTCATGCTAGGGACGATCATCCCATTGGCATTGACCTCAATCTCAACCTGTCCCCAAAACGCCCAGATAATGATGGTTAGCAACATTAAAATGGTAGACACTACCCAAGCCATGACTGGCAAGCGTATTAATTTAACGCCTTGATAAATTTCATCTTTTTCCTGAAGCTGTTTTAACGCGCTTTCACGATACTTGATCACTTTATTTTGCTTCTTATGGTTGATGAGTATCTACCCATTTTTTCCACGCATTCACATCTGTATCGGAATACGATTGATGGCTAAGTTTTTTTAAAATACGATAAACGGGTTCATGCACATTGGGTTGTGTTTGCTGTAACAAGGATACCATCCTGGCACCACCCCGTTTGATAATGTCTTGTTGGTAACGCTTGTCGGAAGCCAGACTTTCAACCACCAGCAATGCTTTATTGCGGTCTGAATTAACCGGATAATCCAGTGCAGCCATCATCTCATTGATGGGGAAATTTTTGGTCCTGACTTTCATTAAAGTCATGGCCAGCACACGCATCACACTGTTTCTAACTTCTGAACTGACATCGGAAATGGAGGGTGTGAGTGCCTCAATCACTTCCTCACCGGATTTCAGGTGCGCCAATAAATAGGCCGAAGCCACACGATCCTGTATATTTTTATCGTGACGAAGCATGCGAATGAGTAACGCTTTATTAGGCGGCACGTTGGTCAAAAACAGTTGTTTATATGGCCGATATTCGGGCTCCTCAAACCCAAACAAGCAATGAAAAGCAGGGCATGATTTATAGTTAGAAAAATGGCCTTGTAACCATATTTTATTAAGACCAATCTCTTGATATTGCTTCCATTTCGCTAACAAGCCTGATGTATCGACCATATCGTGCATCGGCTTTGCTTTTAAATAAGCGAGACGACTGGAATCTTCCTGATCCACCACATCGACCGTAATATGGATGGTCGAATCATGCGGATACAAAGTGGGTGACACCCCGATGAATGCAAACTTTCCGAGGGCATCAATCCGTTCGGTCACATCCTGAATGCTTTTTACCCATTTCGCTTGATCATTATGTAATACTTCACGAGCAATGCGGGTAAAATCGTTGGAGTATAAGGAAATTAATTGCTCGCGCGTCAACTGTTTACTACGATAAACATCCAGTGAATAGACACGTTGAGTGGCCGGATGAGCGATTGACATCATGCTAGATGCGTATAAAATTACCCAAAGACATTTTACAAGCAATTGATAAAAATAGATCATTTTATTTATTTCCATTTACGCTGCTTTGTTGCATAATTCGTCGTTGCGAGGCCGCTTTTTGGCCGAAGCAATCCAGAACGTCGTCAATAATCATGATATTGCATCCATTCTGGATTGCTTCGTCGCACAAAACGCTCCTCGCAACGACGATTCTGTTCCAAAAATAATTTATGCAACAACGCTCATTTACGCTGCAATCCACCTAAACCTGATGATGTTGACAATTGTCTCGCATTTTTTTCATCGCCTTGCTCATCATTGCTTGCATTGACAGTTGAGGTTTATTCATTTTTTTATCATGCCCGTCAAAACAGTCTTTGCCATTAATCAGGAATTCAGAAAATATGTCCAGCATTTTAATGTCAGGATTGGCTTGCTCAATCCATAAAAACTGTCCTGCCTCGTTGATTTCTAGAAAATAATAGTCATTATCTGGCGTCACAATCAAATCAATGCATCCAAATTGCAAGCCAGATTGACGCATGATGGTTTGACACATGGCATCAATTTCTTCTGGCAAATCATAAGGCACGACAGATAACTGTTCTGCTGGAATATAACGCCAATCTTCTTTACCGCGATCGTGAATCTGCGAGTCCAGTTTGACACACACATGAAAACTTCCAAAATAAGTGACTCTTAACTCAAATTTTTTAGGCAGTAAGGCCTGATAAATGCCAGGAACCAGATGCGCCGTTAAATTTTGAGTGATATCTTCTTCGCTAATTGGCGTTGTATAGGCCAAACGCAGAGACGTCTGCTCTTGCCAGTACATGGGGTAAAATGTCTTGTAAATCACCTTTTTATATTTCTTAATGAATTGACAAATCTCGCTAACATCATTTGACATTAACGTTTCTGGAATTGTTAAGCCAGCTTCTTTTGCCAGTTTTAATTGCAATAATTTACAGTTGGATTTTCTAGCATTTTCATGGTAATTGACCCACCAGCTTTCCTGATTGGTCACACGCCAAACCGTATCAAATAGTTGAGCTGCTTCTTTTAAGGCAAACGGTTTATCGTCTTCATGAATTTTATCAAGTGCCATGCGCTTGACAGGTCTTCTTAACCAGATGACATCAAAAGCGTCATGATCGATGTTGAAATTTTTTCCCTTCGCTTTCCAGCGCAATTTATTCTCACCTATCCTGAATGAAAGCGATTGCTGCTCTGGAAAATCACCTGTATACCACATGACACACTGATGCCCTTTCGTTTCAAGCGCGATCGAGACCAGAATGGCATGAAGATCATCTGGCTTGGTCGCAATTAACACTTTCTTCATGGTATACCTCGATTATGTCATGATGACGCAAAACGACTGCAAGGCATTTACCTTATATAGTCGGTAACCTTGCATAGGTTACCGACTGTGGTTACCTACTATAAATAGCATGGCAGTCGTATCTTAACGCTTACATATCAAATTCAACATCCGCTTCGACGTCATTTCCATTGGGGCCGCCGTGTGTTACGTTTAAGGTTCCGTGCGAGGTGCCTGCGGCAGAAATATCCGCCAACTCTGCTTCACTTAATTTTTTGGACTTGTCATGCGCCAAAATTCTTTGCTTATTCATTTTTTGACTCCTTATAAAAATGTTAATGACGATTTGTAATGATATCTTGATCGAGCCATGACATTATTCAACTTACCATCACCGTTCACAATCTGCTAAAAATACTCTAGTTTAACCAGCCACTGGACTTGTTAAAATATTTGATTGGTAGGCAAGAT
The DNA here is from genome assembly GCA_001801665.1 of Gammaproteobacteria bacterium RIFCSPHIGHO2_12_FULL_45_12. Taxonomy (GTDB): domain Bacteria; phylum Pseudomonadota; class Gammaproteobacteria; order DSM-16500; family DSM-16500; genus Aquicella. The sequence continues at coordinate 11,536 of MGYH01000020.1, forward strand.
AAACGGCATGCGCAATATTTTTGGCTTGTAATTTTTTTCTGGCATTTGTCATGTAAGCTTCAATGGTTCTTGGCTCAAGACTTACCAATCTGGCAATTTCTTTTGCTGTATTACCTTTTGCAATATAATTCATGACTTCAATTTCTCTGCAACTAAGTTTTTTCATATGGTTTTTCCTTTTTAAAACGAAAATGTCCTGTTTGCTTATGTAATCTGTTTGCTTATGTAATCATGAGGGAAAGATCAATAATGACACGGGGAAAAGGGAGGTGAAACTGAAGGAGAGTTAAAACATAGCAATTGTATCGCAGCTTCCCGGATTTGCAAGTTTTATCATGTATTGTAAAACTACCTACCTGATCCACCCAAGCTGTCGTTGACTGTGCATCCAATGCCCGTTAAGCAGATGCTTTTGTCATCTGGCCGACATGCTTATGTTGAACGTTTTTCCGCATGAACATGGGAAAGACAAGTCTCAAATAATACACTTGCCACCCCAACGCTCTCCACTTCAAAAGTGGGGAGCGTCTCTGAAATGGCGGATGGCATCAGGGTGAAGCGGGTAGCGGCGCATCATCTCCACCAGCCTGATTTTCACCACCCACTGTATCGGGCTCGTTGGGAATATTATTCTTACTTTGCTCATTATTAGGCAACCAGGCTGGCTCAATGTGCGAACAAATGGCTGAAGCCGGCACCACGGCGGTCTTATCAATATACAAGCCGGCGGGTCGCGCCGTGCACATTTGCCATTTGTAGCTATTAATGAATTTTTCCTGATGCACGACAAACCGTGATGAATAAGGGGTTGTTGTCTGGCAATTTGAGCCCGCTTTATAAATAATCTGCTTATCACGATCATTGGCCGCCGAAATATATTGCCCCACTCCCCCATTAATCATCACATTTGCCCGGGCCGCAAGCGAGCTAACCACCACGATATCATTCGTCACATTTTTACCAACACCATCTGACTGCGCGCACCAAGTGGTGATTTGCGGGGATGGCTCTGTTGCCAACGCACAGCGATATTGGTTATTTGTATTGTATTGGTCAAATTGGTCTAATGAAGCCAATGGAAAGGGTGCAGGCGGCCCTTGTTCCAACTGAGTGGCTGCAGACTTATAGCCATAGGAGCCTTCTTGTGCATAACCCGTCGGGCAAACAGATTCCTCTCGGCTCAGAACGTGCATGGGGTCTTGTGGGTCTATCACATCTTTTCCGGTGACGGAACAAATTGACGGACAAGTGGTGCTGTCCCCTCCTGTTGGGTATACCCCATTAATATCAGGGCAAATAAGCGTGGCTGGACAAGGTATCGGATATTGCTTATTCGTCACCGGCAAGGAAACAAGCTTTTGACCCGATGAAAAGGGAACTGGCACCTTCCCCTTGAAAGGTAAATCATCCGCCATGCCTGTACTGTCCATGGCGAAGGCAAAAGTGGACATGCTGAGTAAAACGGTTAACCCTAACAACTGACTTAACTTAAATTTTAATCTCATCTTAATACCCTTTATGACTCACTCGTGATGTTCAGCTAGCATAGTACAAAGTGACCCGGCTTGCTAACCAATACAGGTTAAACAAGCATTGTCGATGATTAAAGTAGCATTATGCAACATAATCGATCCGTCTGATGACTTGGGCGCATCTTTTAAAATCTGCACCTGATAGGTCATCGTCTGCTTTGATGCTTGATAAACAGGTTGACTTAGCACCATCACCACATTCATTGGCACATGCTTTCCAGTGGCCGTTCTTTGCACACCGCTCAAAATGCCATTCGGTGCGTCCAGGCTGAAACTGTGTTCCCCTTGTCCCCATTGCTTCAAAAAAGCACTCATGGGTAGCTGGCCGACAATGCGATTGGGCCGATCAGAAAAATAAGAGACATAAGGACTGACGTCGTTGATGACCAGCTGATAAACGCCCTTTTTCATGTCCACTGGCCTCACCTCAGAATAAGCGGATGATTGCACATAGGAAACATTGACGGGCGCCAATTTTTCACTGGGCGTTGTTGTCATAGCACCATTTGCAAACACGCTGCCTGAAATAAACATTGTCATTAGTAGTACAAAAGATTTTCTCATGTGATACCTCATTTAATATTGGCTTCTGAAAGAAGTTTCCGTTAATTGATTGTCAGCCTCATAAAACTCATCATCTGACCCTTCCCTTTCTGAAAGACACTCCAAAAATTCCTCATCACTCGTCTCGACGCTTTCACTTTCATCTGACATTGCAGAATAAAGGCTGCCAAACGAGCTATTTTCACCAGAAAACATGTGATTTGGCTCAGCATCCTCAATGACCACTTCAATGCGCTGAGAATGATTCACAGACCCGTCAGATGACCTGACAAGCAAGGGCAGACGCTCCTCTTCACGGCCAGACAAATTTGGAAAAAATTTGGCACTGAGAATGGCTAATGTGGCAAACAGCATAAATCCACCCATTAAGATGCCTGATTCAGCCTCGCTGCGCTCGGCGTTTGATGTATTGGAAAAAATACTGGCCAAAAAAATTCCCGCACACAGTAGGGCCGTAAATTGGCTGACGACTATTTTAAAACGTGGATATTTATTCCCTGCCAGTGTCAAGACCGTCCCTACCGTACCTGACGTTGCAAATAAACCAACACGCACATAAGGGTTAGCACCACTTTCTTCAGTCAGATGAAATATTGATAACCCCGCCATCAGGACGGTGTTAATAGCACCAGACAAACCCAAAGTAGACAATGCATCACGCAAGCGTTTAGTGATTCTCGCTCGACTCGTATCCGGTTGCTCCCAACGCTGTTTATGATAATCAAGCAAACCATGCACCGCCGAGATAAACGCGGTCGGTAAAACAAATCCTAACAAATAAGCGCGGTCTGACACATCCACTTCTGACTCACCCACATTTTTGACAGCCGCATAAATCGCGAGGTAAAGCGCAATCAAGGAAGACAATGAAAAATAAAGTGTATTTGTTCCCGCTTTTATGCTGGACTCAAGCCGATGAATTTCCTTGAAATTAACGTTCAATCCACCTACTTGACGACGCTTATTCTCATCACCCGCTCTTAACATCAGGTCAACATGACAAAGAGGCAACGCCACTAGGTTTCTCACACGGAGCGCCATTGGCCACATGGGGGGATAAGCTGCCAGTGGAAAGGTCGCCGCTGCTGACAGAGAAATAGCACTAATCGCCTGTAAAAAACGTTGGAAGGCGGTCCATGCCCATTGCTGGTTTGGGCTTAGCTCAGTTGACTCCCCCGCCGTTTCAATCTCTTCGTCACTTATAGGCTGTCTATTCAGCATGTTATGGTTCACCTCGTTTTTAGGTTTATTTTCTAATAATATAGTCAGGTCAATCGATTACGTTACATTATAAAATAAAATGCTTAAAAGAGTATTAAAAGAGCTTTATTTGTGTGGTACCCAAAAAACTCATTCATCTGATTTCTTTTCCCTGCCAGCTACTTTTGCCAAATAAACATCAGACTGCATTTCAATCAGGCGTGAAACCGTGCGTGAAAATTCAAACTGTTTACTGCCAGCAACATACCACTGCTCAATCGGTTGCTCTGCTGAAAAAATTAAACGAACACCACTATCATATAAAACATCGACCAACCGCACCAATAACAAAATCGTATCATGCGCATGCGCGGGGATCACTTTGATATCACTGATCAATACCGTGGCATACCGTTTTGCAATGGCCAAATAATCCTGCTGACTCCGCCTTGCTCCACATAGGACCTTAAACTCAAACCAGACAATGGCAACGTCATTATTTTTGGCCTGTTTCACAATCGGAATGGGCCGTTGACAAATATCAAGCGGATCATAAGTCACCACTGCACCCTCACTCAGCATGGAAAATAACCGCTCCATCTGCGCGTTGGCATCGACATTATGAGGCGTAAAAAAAACACCCGCCGACTGGATAAATTGCAAGCGATAATCTTTTTTCGCGGCGAGATGAAGCACTTGGGTATGCTGCTTTAATTGTGAAATGGCCGGTAGAAATTGCTCGCGTTGTAATCCGCGCCAATAAAGCCTGTCTGGTTCCACATTGGAGGTTGCAACCAGACAGATACCGTGATGAAACATGCGCTTTAATAAGCGTGACAACAACATGGCATCCACGATTTCCGTCACCAAAAATTCGTCAAAGCAAAGCAGCATGGTTTCTTTAGCCAACTCGGCCGCCATGATGTCAAGCGGGTCAGGCAACCCTTGATATTTATTTAAGGATTCATGCACATATTGCATAAATTGATGAAAGTGCATGCGTTTTTTTTGCGGAAAGGGAAGACAAAGATATAAACAATCCATCAAAAAAGTTTTGCCCGTCCCCACACTGCCCCACACATAAAGCCCCATGATCAGTCGATGTCGCCGCAACGCACCAAGCAGGCCGCCTCGGGCCTGATGCTCTTTCACAAGATGCCAAAAAACACGCTGCATTTGCCGCAAGACAAATCGTTGCAGAGGGTCATCGGCAATCACGCCCTGGTCACACTGCTGCTGATAATAGTCTTCAGGCGTCATGGTTATTTTTCACTTCGCATAGGATAGTCGCATAGTATAACAATATCCTCTTTGGCAAAACAGGATAGATAGCTAGCAAAAATCGCGTTATAATGGCCGATCTCAGCGTCACCGCTTAACCTTTAACGAGTGTACCACTTTATGAGACCCCTTCCAAAATGGCTTAGCAAAACAAAACTGATGCGCGGTTATCGCTGCCATAAATGTCTTTATTTAACCATCCATCATCCTGAACTGGAAACGCCCATCGGGCCTGAACTGCAAGCCTTGTTTGATCAGGGAAACAAGGTTGGCGAAGAAGCCAGGAAATATTTCCCAGGGGGCGTGCTGATTGACAATGACCCTTGGGATTTTTATGGCGCTCTCCAGAACACGCGTGAACAACTTGCCGCTGGCGCGCAAATTATTTATGAAGCTGCTTTTGAATACTGTGGGTGCTATGCACGCGCCGATATCATCCAGTTTTCACCGAAGACAAAACGCTGGCGTATTTATGAAGTGAAGTCCACCACCAAAGTCAAGCCGGAACATCTGGATGATGTCGGCCTGCAAGTCTGGATCATGACCAAAAGCGGCTTGCCCATTGAACAGATTAACCTGCTGCACTTAAACACCCAATGCCGCTTTCCTGATTTAAGCACCCTGTTCACGCAACACGATATCACCGATGACATTCGCGCAACTTACCTAGGGGTGCAACCCAAAGTGGTTGAGCTATATCAAACACTCAAACAAGCTGACGTGCCGCCCGTTGACATTGGACCTTACTGCCATGAGCCAAATCCTTGTGGCTTTGTGACCCATTGCTGGCAAGAAAAAAAGATTCCACCTTTAAGCATTTTCAACTTGCCTCACATACGAAACCGAAAATGGGATTTATATCACGAAGGCATCGTGGCACTCGATGATCCCCGTTTAACAGATCTGAATGAACTGCAAGCGAGAATGGTGACAGCCTATCAAACCGGTGAACGTTTTGTGGATGAGCCTGTTCTTAAGACAGCACTCCGTGACTGGAACTATCCCTTTATCTTTTTGGATTTTGAAACCATTAATCCAGCGATTCCGCGTTATGTGGGCACGGGTCCCTTTCAACAAGTTCCTTTTCAATTTAGTGTTCACCGACAAGAGCAGCCGCAGGCGCCATTAACGCATCAGGCTTACTTGCACGACGCGCTAGATGATCCCCGAGATAAACTCATTCCAAAATTGCTGACAGCGTGCGGCACAGAAGGCGCCATTATCGCCTATTACGGTGTGTTTGAAGCGAAACGGATTGAAGAGTTGGCTCAATATGCGCCTGATCAGGCACCAGCCTTAATGCAATTAGTGGAACGCATTGTTGACCCACTTCCCATGATACGCGCTGCCATTTATGACAATTTTTTTAAAGGAAGCTTCAGCTTAAAAAATGTTGGGCCTGCTTTACTGGGCGAGAGCTTTAGTTATCAGGATATGTTAGTCGCCGATGGCGGTGGCGCGCAACGTGCGTTTGAAAAATTAATTTCGCCGCACACTTCGGCAAAAGAAAAGGAAACTTTGAAACAGGCGATGCTGGCCTACTGTGAAAAAGATACTTATGTCATGGTGGAACTGGTAAATTGGCTTTACAACGCGTGCGATTTTTCATCTTGACCATGCAAAACACGCCGCACCGTGTCGCCGTGACAGAATCAAGCAACCATTAATCCGACTCAAACTCATCCATCCTGACGCTTCGCGTTTTGCGCGAAATGTCAATCAGAAAATATAGGCTTCGTCTGTTTTTCAAGCCGTCGTAAACTGATATAATGTGATAAAGGTAAGCACTCTTATCTCTTTATTCAAATGAACAACATGATGTGACGCTGATTGCTGCTTGCCCTTAAAAATACACATGAATTTACTATAAATTAAAAAAGACAAAACGCGGGACATTCAGACAGGTATCCTAAAAGGAGTTAGGTTTATGAACAATATCTACTTCCCCCCCTACTTTGTTGTTAAAAATGGCATTCACGGTTTAGGCGTCTTCATTACCGCTGACCTTAAAAAGGGTAAAATAGTATTCAAAATGAAAGGCAAAATGGTCAACACCCCCAGCCGCACATCGGTTCAGATCGGCATGAACAAACATATTGAAGATAACATTGCGGGCCACATCAATCACAGTTGCACGCCCAATGTCGCCGTGCATCGCCGCATGCACTATTTTATATGTTTACGTGATATCAAGGAAGGCGAAGAAATCATGTTTGATTACAATCAAAATGAAGATATGATTGCCGCCCCCTTTATTTGTGAGTGCTGCCAAAAAAAGATAATGGGAAGGAAACGACCCGTTAAAACCCAGCCAAAAATACGTGTTGCTGAACACGCCTAGGCATATCAATCTCAATCTGAATGACGCCTAGTGACTACCAGCAAAGAAAGCATCAATAATCGCTTTCTTTGCTAGCTTCCTAGGGTTTCACTCAGCGATCAACGATAGGGCTTAATGACTACCTTGGTACCCACCTTCACAAAATGATGTCGCAACCAGCTAGCATCGTCCACCTGCAAGCGCACGCAACCATGACTCGCGTTGCCATCAACCACGTTGTAGGAACCATGCAACCCTTGATGCCCATTAAAGAACATACAATATGGCATGGGCGCGCCGCCTTTTGGTCGCGGATAGCGGCTGGATTTACAGTTGGCCGTACCCAGTGAATTCACCCGAAAGGAACCCACACTCGTGCGGCAAGAGCGGCCAATATCAGCGCACCAGTTCGCACCCGCTGTCGCCAATCCCGCGCGCAACAGGTTCCCATTGGCATCATAAGCACCCCAAGCATGCACGCTTGGATCAACCACCACCACCTTTTCTCTCACGTTGATATGCTTTGGCATACGAGCCGCATAATTGGGCGGGCTTTTTTTAACAGACGAACCCTGACTCTGTCTCGCCTTATGCCCGTCTGAACCTGTTGTATAGGCGCAAGAAGACAAAACGAGGGATAACGACCCCAACGCTAGCAATGACGCGTAAGATAGTATGCTTTTCATTACTCACACTCCTCTTGTTGTAATTGATATCGTCCCTATACTTCTTATGTGTAATGAATATTGTCTACTCCCCCATTATACGCATGTTTCGGCGTTGCATAAATCAAATGTGGCACATTTTGATCCAAATGCAGGGTGGATTAGACGCGCATTTTGCGTCGTAATCCGCCAATTTGGTGGATTACGGCAAAAAACGCCCTACCCAGTTTAGATTGATGCAACAAGCCCGCATGTTTCAATTTTTTTGCCTTTATCATTTGATGGTTAGCGAGTACAAAATAATCGTGCCAGCCGTGCCCACCGCGTGAAAGGAGAGGGGACGATTTCACTTGATTTAAGTTCAAAAATCAAATATAATCCGATTGAAATGTATTAACACTTTTCTTTAACCGCGAGTGGAGGCAAGCATGGGGCATGGCGGTGCGCGCAAAGGTGCTGGCAGACCAAAGGGAGGCGGACAGTATGGAGAGCCCACCCAACCTGTTCGACTGCCTCACAGCATGATTCCATCGGTGCTGGATTACCTTGCCAACAAAGGTTATCAGCTTCCCCTGTTCAGCTCCAAAGTACCAGCCGGCTTTCCCTCTCCCGCCGACGACCACATTGAACAGCATCTTGATCTAAATCAACACCTTATCAAGCACCCTGCCGCTACTTTTTTTGTCCGTGTGACGGGTCATTCCATGGTGGATGCGGGCATACATGAAAACGACATCCTCATCATCGACCGCAGCCTGCCTGCCCTGCACGGCAAAATTGTGGTGGCTGCCGTTGATGGCCAACTCACAGTCAAGCGTCTACATCAGTCCGCTCAAGGCAAGCTCCTGTTAATGCCTGCCAACCCAACCTTCCAACCCATTGAAATAAATGATGAAAATGACATTCACATCTGGGGCGTGGTGACTAATGTCATTCACGCGGTTTAAATCCCCATACAATTCAATCAGTTAAAGCTAGAGACAGGCATAATTTAAAGTATTGGCTTATACTAAAAGCTTAGGACATAGAGAATACACCATGACCCAACCGAGACCCTATCGAATCATCCAGATCAGCGATACACACATTGCCGCGAACCCGGAAAGGGCGTTGCTTGGCGTCACCTTACGCACCAGCTTTAATGCCGTGGTGGAGCTGGTGCGCCAACACGAGTTAAACCAGATGGATCTCATCCTGTTAACAGGCGATATCTCACACGATGGCTCAGAAACCTCTTATCTTTATGCCGCCAACACATTAAAGTCATTCAACGTTCCCGTTTATGCCATACTAGGCAACCATGATGATGCGTTGACCATGGCAAGCGTTTATCCTTGCCACACCATGCGAACGGACAAACAGATTATATTAGGCCCTTGGCAAATCATTTTATTAAACTCACATGTGCCAGGTCAGGTGCACGGCTTGCTAAATGAGCAAGAACTGGAATACATGGAACACTGCCTGCAACAATATCCCGACAAACAGGCCATCATTGTTTTCCACCATCACCCTCTGCCTGTCGGCAGTCAATGGCTAGACAAGCTCGGGCTAATCAACGCTCGCGCATTCTGGCGCATCATCTCAAATTATGCCAACGTACACACCGTCCTCTTTGCCCATGTCCACATGGCCTTTCAACATCACGTGCAACAGATTCCCTGTTATTCCCCCCCTTCCACCTGCATTCAATTCAAGCGTGGCGTCGTACATTTTGCACTGGATCATGTCCCGCCTGGCTATCGCTGGATTAATCTGCACCCAAATGGGCAACTTGAAACTGACATACGCCGAACTGAACACTACATTGGCGTCTTTGACCGTGACGCAAAGGGATATTAGTACGCTTATGCCCATTTACGGCCTGCTAGACTGCAACAACTTTTACGCCTCCTGTGAGCGTGTCTTCAACCCCAAACTGGAAAACCAACCCATTGTCATCTTATCCAACAACGATGGCTGCATCATAGCGCGCTCAAATGAAGCTAAAAATTTAGGTATCCCCATGGGCGCACCCTACTTCCAATGGCACAAACAGTGCAAAACACACCATATCAACGTCTTTTCGTCAAATTACGAACTGTATGGCGACATGTCGCAACGCATTATGCACATACTGCAGTCACTCTGCCCCCAACTTGAAATTTACTCCATTGATGAAGCTTTTTTTAAATTACCTGATACCACGGATACCGCGCTAACCGACTATGCCGCCCACATCAAGCAAACCATTCAAACCTGGACAGGCATTCCCGTTTCAATTGGCATGGCACCGACCAAAACACTCGCCAAATTAGCCAACACTTACGCCAAAAAAACAGGCGTTTTTAATTTACTGAATGTCAATCAGCAACATCATTTCCTAAACCAGTTTCCGGTTGAAAAAATTTGGGGAATTGGTTCAAAAACAGCGGACAAGTTACATCAGCTCGGCATTCACACCGCCAAACAATTGCGAGACACAGAGACAAACTACATACGCACACAATTCAATGTCATGGTGGAACGCATTACACAAGAATTAAGAGGCATCGCCTGTCTGCCGCTTGAAGCCGTGCAACCACGCAAGCAAATCATGTCTTCCCGATCATTCGGCAGAAACGTCACGTCACTCGCCGAATTAAATGAAGCATTAAGCCATTACACTGCCCGTGCCTGCGTGAAGTTGCGGCAACAAAAAAGCATGGCCAATGGTGTTTGCGTTTTCTTATACCATCATCAGTCAGGCAGCCCGTCTTTCCGTCAACAAAGTAGTCATTCCATCTATTTCCCCACCGCCTCTTGTGACACCCATTATATTATTAGCATGGCCAAAAAAACATTAGGCCAGCTTTACCAATCTGGCTTACGCTATCGGAAAACAGGCATTTTGTTATTGGACCTCACGTCACACACTGTCACACAATCCGATTTATTTTCAAACGCACTGCCGCATGCCAATCCCGCTCTCATGCACACACTGGATCACATCAATGAAAAATTAGGCTCAAACACCCTGTTTTT
>MGYH01000020.1:22108-31486 GCA_001801665.1 Gammaproteobacteria bacterium RIFCSPHIGHO2_12_FULL_45_12
AAGGCACCACCCGGACATGGCAATTAAAATGCGATTCGCGATCACCGCGTTACACCACCCACTGGAACGAATTGGCGACAGTCACGTAAAATATAAACCTTCCACCGCGTTCACTTGCATGGTTTTAGAAGAAATTGCCTCACAATCCACTCCCCATCCGCCCCCCTCCTTTGCAAATAAGTTGTATTGCTATTAATGCTTAAGTATACTTTAGGGCTTAATTTAAGCTATTTGACTAAAAAAGCTGCGCATAAGCCGCTTTTAATGAGGAAAAAATGATGAAATCCATTTATAAACAACTCCTATTGCTCGCGCTCACCACGGGCCTCTTGTCCGCCTGCGTGGTCAATACAGGACCAGGCCCTCGCTATCACCGTGTTTACTATCGCACACCCGGCTATCACTACCAATATCATTATTGGGTGAGACGCTACTAGTCAAAGGGGCGCGCGTTATCACGCTGTCCTGATCATTAGAATTGAGATAACGGTTCCGTTAATTGATAACCTTTTGAATAAAGAAAATGAAATTTGATTTGGTGGATTACGGCAAAAAGCGCCCTACATTGTCCGAAATTCATGCTGAAGAAAATGCCCGGGGTGCTCGCAACGACGTGAGAATGAGTCATAGCACTAGGTGCCGCTCGAAAATGGATACCCACAACCAAATAACCTATTTTTGCAATGGGTACAATCCCTAAATAGCCAAACACATTTTTCTCTCGTACGATAGTAGAACGACCTTTAGTTGATAAACAATGAATAGAAAAAATATAAATCGCTACCCCCGCAGATAACTGGAGAGACACGACAATGAAAAAAATGATAATTAACATCACACTATTGATTTCTGTCGGCACCTTTGCCTTAACTAGCTGCTCCACCAACACCCAAAGTCAAAATACGGGCGCAGGTGCTGTGACTGGCGCTGTCGCAGGCGGCCTTGCTGGCAGCTTATTTGGCGGTGGCGCGGGTCGTGCCGTGGCCATTGGCATTGGCGCGGTCGCAGGCGCACTCGTTGGCGGCACCATTGGCCACAACATGGATAGTTCAGACAACTCCACCCTGAACAAAGCCATGGACACCGGCAATACCAATCAAAAGACCAGCTGGAACAATCAACACTCTGGCGTCACCTATTCCGTCAAACCGACTAGCAAAGTCTTTTCCTATCATGGCAACACCTATTGCCGAAAATTTAAATCCACCGCCACCTTAAATGGCAAACAAGAAATTGGACATGGCATTGCCTGTCGCAAGCCCAATGGCACCTGGCACGCAGTGAGCTAAACGCCGCTTCCTTGTCAGCAACCAGCACAAGCCTCACTGTTATCCTTTCCAGTGAGGCTTGTTTTTTCACCCGTCAGGAGGACGAACTGTGAAATTATCCTTATTAAAAATTGTGACACTCATAACCGCGACCACCCTTTGCCTGAATGACAACTCTTCTGCATGCACCAACTTTCGACTCACTGCAAAAGATGGAAGCGTTGTCATTGCACGCAGCATGGAATATGCCACGGATTTAAATTCCAACTTACGCACTTCGCCGCGTGGGCGCGTCTTTACGACTCAAGCACCAGACGGCAAAGCAGGCGCCACTTGGAAAGCAAAATATGGTTATGTTTTTTTAGATGGAATGAGCGTTGATTTTGCCGTTGATGGCATGAATGAAGTTGGCCTGAGTGTGCAAGACCTTTATTTCCCGGGTTATGCTGCTTATCAAACTGTCCCACCCAACCACAATAGTCAGGCCATCAGTTACTTATATTTCGCGGATTGGGCATTATCTAACTTCAAAACCGTGGATGAAGTGCGGCAAGCCCTCCAAACGATGTATGTTTTTGAACAGCCTATCTCTATTCAGGGCATGAACAACTTTGTTTTTCCATTACATTTCGCCCTCTTTGATGCCTCCGGCAAGGGCATTGTCGTTGAATATATTGATGGCAAACTGCATATTGATGACAACCAACTGGGTGTTGCGACCAACTCACCTTCCTTTGACTGGCACGTGACCAACCAAAATAATTTTGTCAATCTGCTGCCCGTCAACCCCGCCCCCATGATGGATAACGGCGTCAATTTAAGCGCCACCGGTCAAGGTGGCGGCATGGTCGGCCTGCCGGGTGACATCAGTCCACCATCACGCTTTGTTAAAATGGCCGTCTTAACGCGTGTTGCTTACCCTGCAAATGACGCAGCAGGTGCCGTTAACTTGGCTGAACACATTATTAATAATGTGGATATTCCGCTCGGCTTAGCGCGTGAACCTAAAAATGGCCATGTCAACAACGAAACCACTCAATGGGTCGTCTTTAAAGATTTAACACATAAAATTTTTTATTATCGAAACTACGACAACTTATCATTACGTGCCGTGGATTTATCCAAGCTGGATTTTTCTGAAAACGCACCGCGTTTAATGATGCCCATTAAAAGTGGCCCTTATGTGAATGACGTAACAGCTACCTTTACAGCATCACGACAACCCACTCTACCTGCAGAACCCATGCAGCAGGCCGCCATTAAAATCATGAAACCCGTCCATCCAGCCATGCCGCACTAAGCGCATCATCCAAAAATGATGCCCACCACCAAAAACTTCGGTGCCGTTAAAAAGGCACCGACTTTCTTTCCGGGTGTCATGGCCATCACAGCACTGAGCGCTGCTTCATCAAGCACCCCCGCCTGACTGGTTTGCATGAGCTTCACGCCTGTCACTTGCCCATCCGGATGCAAGGTAAAACCCACTAACGCCACCCCATGAACATTAAAATCAACGGCTATTTTGGGATAAGTTAATCTGGCTGAAATGGCTTTACCCAACAGGGTTAACAAGGGTTTATCGACACCTTTATCACCAATCAACCGAAGCGGTTCTGCCGCGCGCGTGGAAAGGCTGATGGTCGTGGCAAAAGCATTTTTGGTCGGCATCGGCTCTGCACGGCTTGTTTTCTTTTCAATGCCCGTTTTAGCGGTGGGTAATTGCTTTTCTTGTCTGGCCGTTGTGACCTCAGGCAATGGCTTTGGATGATAAACATAGGCAGGCACATACTTATCGGGACGCTTCTCTTGCTTCTCCGGAAACCGAAACCACACCAAGCCATAACCCGTTACCAGTAAAAAATGTAATGCAATCGACAGCCAAAAACTGTGCCTAATTAAAAAATCGAACGTTGGACGTCTTGCGGCTAGGTTTTCCATAGATGATCGGTGGTCGCTCCTCTTCCTTGCCCCTCAGTGTACGTCAATCACATGACCTTGCACTACCAGCCATTCCCGCTAAAAAACGCGGGAAGGCTTCCTTGTTTCTATGCTGCCCTATTAACGCTCTTCACGCTGCCGGTAGATCACCCCCATTTTGCCAATCTGTTGCACCAGTTGCGCCCCCATGACCTGACAAATCTCAGCAAACATGGCTTTTTTCTCATCACGCTCTGCCACCCTAATCCGCACTTTAATCAGTTCATGGTGCATAAGCGCAGCATCAATCTCTTTTTTAACGGCGTCCGTTAAACCCTGCTGGCCAATGAGCACCACTGGCTTTAAGGCATGAGCTTTGGCTTTTAAGGCTTGTCGCAATTTGGGTGTCAATGACATAAAGATTATTATCCGAACAGGTTGATGTTTTAAGGTCAAGGATTATATAAGCTTTTCTGCCTATAAACCAGTCATTTCCAGAACCCCCATTTCCTGCTACCATGGCGCTCTCGTTAGCTGAAACAAAAGAGGACGCATCATGCAGCCATCCACTGACCCCCATGAGACAGAGACGCCTTGGCAGGTTTATGCGCGTCTCGGCATTGAAGTCTTTGTCTTATTTTATCTGGCGACCTTTTGCATGCTGATGTTTGCCACCCATCCCGACCATGACTGGTTCACGGTGGGGGCCCTTTTAACCGCCCTTTACCTCTTCGTGATCGCATCCTGCGCCAAACGCATTATAAACACCTTAACCGCCCCAGGCTTAATGCTACTCGTGCCCATCGCGCCTCTGCTTGTCTTGATCACGGTCGTCACCTGCCTGCCGCTGATACAAATGCTCTACTAGCCATTCACAGACAGCGCCATGACATCTGAATGCAACCAGTCATTCCCGCTAAAAAACGCGGGAATGGCTTCCTTGTTTTTATGCTGCGCAAAAGCCACGCTTTTGCTTGCACCAAAAGGGGGAGAACCGCGATCTCCCCCTTTGGAATCCCCCATCGCGATATGTTCAGCGGGAATCGCTGGAATGCAACGCAAACGTTTGAAAGATTAGCAGGCAAGGTTTAGACTATCCAGCAAAGGAATTAAACCAAACTGACAAGAAGTTAACTTATGCCATTGTTTAATAAGAAAAATATCGTGCGATTCCTCACGCTTGCCGCTTCTTTCTTGATCGCCGTAACCACCAAGGCCACACCGGACAATGCGCTTGCCAACTTAAAAACGGCTTACCCTGACTTTATTAAAAAAGTCTCTCATCGCTATATTTTCTGGAAAGACGGCACTATCTTGCCGCTTAGAATCACACCCAACGGTTCCGGGCCAGTTGACAACGATGACGATGGCCGCGTTCGCTACGAATACCTTTTTAGAAAAATGTATGGCAACTCTCGGGATGAAGTCGAAAAAAATCTGGTCATCATTTACTGGATGCCGCACGTCTATGGCAAACGCTACCCACTACAAGTCACCCGAATCAATGGCGTTGACAAACGCTTAATGCGTGTCTCAGCAGCACTCGAAAAATTACCACGCACCTTTTATAAATATGTCAAAAATCCACAAGGAACTTATTGCTGGCGCAATATTGCACACACCTATCGTTTAAGCACCCACAGTTTTGGCACCACGATAGACATCAACCGTAAATACTCCGATTACTGGCAATGGGATCTCGAAAAAACAGGCCGCAAAATCAGCGAAACCGCGCCAGTCAAGTATCGCAACCGCATCCCCCTCAACATTGTGCGAATTTTCCAACAAAATGGGTTCATCTGGGGCGGCGATTGGGAACATTATGACACCATGCACTTTGAATATCGGCCTGAACTCGCGACCGCGTGATGAGTTGGCGATATCCCCTGAAACACCCGCACCCTTCAAACGGATAATGAAGCGAAGAAGGATTGCTCATGAGCGTCTTTTAGAGACCACGCTGAAAAAAACTTGCGAAGGTGGCACGTCCAACAATTCAGGCAAAATCGCCAACACATGTTGTTGACGACTCATGACCGTCTGTTTGTCAACTGATCTTGGTGCCTGATATTCCTGAACACGCACCGCCTCCTGCGTCACCTCAATGACAAATGCATATTCTGGAATATCCGCATCATACACACGATAACAATCAAGCCGCTGACGCGCAAGCTGACGCCTCATGTGCTTGATATTTTTACGCATGCGATTCACAAACATCGCCAGATCACCGGCATCTAGCTGTGCTGCCTTGCGCTTCGCAGCATGAATACGCCGCTCATTTTCACTTTCCGGACTCCGGTCAATAAAAAAAGCGGGCTCCACATCAAACAATAATAACTTGCAAGGTAACGCGCCATTAAACAAGGCATAGTAACGTTTGGCGCGCAGGCCCATCTGTTTGCCCAAATCAGGATTCGCGGTGAAAATGGCTGCCTTCCAGCCTTGAAACGCTTCTTTTAAACGCTCGCCTAATTCAGCGTAAAGCAATTTCAAGGCTTCCACTTCACCCAGACGCTCGCCATAAGGCGGATTGGTCATGACCAATCCTGGCTGATCGCTCGCCTTGGGCGCAAACACATTCAATTCACGTTTTTCAACATGCACCTTGCCCATCAAACCTGCGCGCTCAATGTTTTCAAACGCCATGGCAATTGCCTCAGGGTCATTATCAAAACCCACCATCGTTGGCAACTGTTTCATTCCCTCTGTCTGACGCAAGGCAGCTTCTGCTATCAAGGACGCCCAGATAGCCGCCTGATGTGGCAGCCAGCCTTCAAACCCAAAATAATCTCGCGCCAATCCTGGCGCAACGTCAGCCGCCATCATGGCCGCCTCAATCAATAACGTGCCAGAACCACACATCGGGTCAAGCAAGGTACCACCTTGTTTCGCGATTGCCGGCCAACCCGCACGAATTAAAACGGCTGCTGCCAGATTCTCTTTGAGTGGTGCCGCACCCGCCGACAGACGATAGCCGCGTCGATGCAAACTTTGTCCTGACAAGTCGATATAAATGGATGCAATATCCCGATAAAGATAGACATAGACGCTCACATCAGGATGCACCGTATCCACACTTGGCCTGATGCCGCACGCCTTACGAAACTGATCCACGATGGCGTCCTTTACTTTTTGTGCGCCAAAGAGCGTATGCGTGATGGTCGATTGGGACGCAATAAAATGCACCGCCATCGTGCCTTCTGAGGCCACGTGCTCGCGCCAGTCAATGGATTGCACACCTTGATATAAGGCCTCAGGTGTCATCGCTGGCACTTTCGCCAAATTCAGTAACACACGATTGGCAAGACGCGACCACAAGCAAACTTTATAGGCGAGCGTCAAATCACCACTAAACGCCACGCCCGCGAGCTTCTCAGCCGCCATACTGGCGCCTAATCCTTTTAACTCGTCCACTAATAATAATTCAAGGCCCTTTGGCGTGGTGGCAAATAATGACAAAGGTGCCGCTTTCGACCTGCTCATGTTGTTATTTCTCTTGTTAAAATAAGGTTAATGGCATGCGCCTTTTGCAATCCCTGCAACACCAGATCAGGCAATATCACATCAAATAATGACTTCTCTTTGTATAATTGTGAAAAGCCGCCGGTTCCAATCACCTTAACCGCTTCACCACAAAACATTTCCTGTTTAAAACCCGCAATGATTTCTTTAAGCGCGCCTAGCTGGCCGTAATATAAGCCTGCCTGAATGCTTTCACGCGTTGTGCGGCCAATATAAAATGACGGCGCGTCAATATCGACCTCCACTAACTTCGCTGTGTTATTTTTTAATGACTCCATTCCCAGTCGCAAGCCAGGAAAAATAGCGCCGCCCAGATAATCGCCTTTTCGCGTCACGGCACAAACCGTGGTCGCCGTTCCCATATCAATGATGATGATATTTTGCTGGGGGAACGCTTCCATCGCGCCAATGGCATTCGCAATTCTGTCTGCGCCAACTTCATTGGCATTTTTATATTTAATATTTAATCCCGTTTTGACACCGGCTTTCAGTGTGAAGCAAGGCACGTCAAAATAATTTGAAATACCATGTCGAATGGTGTAATCACAACCAGGCACCACAGAACACAATGCTGCCGCTTCTATTTGCCTGACCTGAATCCCTTTTGTTTGCAACACATTGACTAAAAAAATGCCGAACTGATCCGCCGTGCCAATTAAGCTGGTGGCACAACGAAACCGCATGACTAAGCCTTGCTGGTCATAGATGCCGCCCAAAATATGCGTATTGCCAATATCAAGACATAACAACATCACTGCTCTCCTCTTGAAACCATTTCTAGGGGCACATTATCAATTAAACGTACATCATCCAGCCAAACAGCGCCCAAACGCCGCCCCCACTGATCCGCAATATACTCCACCTCAAACCCTAAATCGATTAACTGCGTGGTAATCCATGCTGGCGATTGACCACTCTTTAGCAACCTCGCCCACTGACTGGCCCGTTCACGCGCCTTGGGTGTCAATCTGGCATTTCTAGAACTTAAAGCGAGCCCATCGTCCGCGCGCACCGTTTCACATCCCACGATCGTCACGTCCATCAACAAGGCTTGCGCCACTTTCCTCACCAGCAAATATTGCTGATAATCTTTTTTGCCAAAATAGGCTCGCGCTGGCTGCACCAGATTTAACAATTTCATGACCACGGTTAACATGCCATTAAAATGTCCTGGCCGACATTTTCCTTCCAGCGATTCACTTAATGCTGTTTCCACTACTTGCACCTGATAAGCATCGGGATACATGTCCTTTACTTCAGGCAATATCAGGTAATCCACCCGCGCTTCCCGAAGCGCGGCCTGATCTGTCTCAACCGTGCGAGGATACGCGTCAAAGTCACTTGCCTGATTAAACTGTGTCGGGTTCACAAACACACTGACCACCGTCACGTCATTTTCAACATGCGAGCGGCGGCATAAACTTAAATGTCCCTCATGCACATGACCCATCGTGGGTACAAAACCAATACTTTTATGCGACAGCGTTTTTCGGATCGTTCGCCACGCACTCACTTCGGTAACAATGTTCATCATCTGGAAAAACTCCCGCCTTGACTTCATGAAGATAATGTTGAATGGCGCGTTGAATCGCACCGTGTCCATCCATGAATTTTTTGACAAATTTCGGTTGATGCGCCAAGTTCATGCCTAGCAAATCCTGCCAAACCAACACCTGTCCATCGGTATCAGGCCCTGCTCCAATGCCAATCGTGGGAATGGCTAATGTCTGGGTAATGGATTTTGCCAACGCTCTTGGAACACATTCAAGCACCAGCGCAAAACAGCCCGCTTTCTCCAGTGCCAATGCGTCTTTCGCCAACTGTTTTGCTGCCTGTTCGGTTTTTCCCTGTACTTTGTATCCACCTAATGCATTCACGAATTGCGGCGTCAATCCAAGGTGCCCCATCACCGGCACACCGGATTCACTCAAATAACGAATCATCTCCAGATTACCCGCCGCTGCCTCAAGCTTCACCGCATTCGCACCTGCCTGCATCATGGCTTGCACCATGGTCATCGTTTCACTTAATGACTTGCGATAACTCAGAAACGGCAAATCCGTTACAATGAACTGATTGCCTGCGCCACGCCTGACTGCCGCCGTGTGATAACACATCATGTCGATGGTAGCAGACAAGGTATCTTGATAACCATGCATGGTCATGGCAACACTGTCCCCCACCAGCAAACAATCAAGCTCCATGTCAGCGAGCAAGCTCGCACTAGTATAATCGTAACAAGTGAGCATGGTGATCTTGTTACCACTTTGTTTCATTTTATGAAAATCAGTTACCTTCATGCCTCACCCGCCTTTTTTAACGTTTGATAACAACTGACAAAACTGTCAAAAATCGCCTGAAACGGATCTCCCGCCAGTGCATTTCTATCTCTTTCCAGTGTTTCCCTATCCTGTCTCACCAAGGGGCCTGTTAACGCCTGTTGATAATGACGCATGATATTTTGCGTTTGCTGCTGTAAATAGGGGTGTGCAATGGAGGCGTCAAACCCAAATTCCCGCTCAAAGGTGGTTAACAATTTTTGCCAAAGCATGCAACTAAAATTCCCACTCATCACACAAAGCGCATGATATTTTTCTTTTTGCGCTCTTTGCAATCGAACGGATGGATTTAAAAGTCCTGGAAAAAGCTGTTCAAACGGCGGCGCATC
>MGYH01000020.1:31502-36461 GCA_001801665.1 Gammaproteobacteria bacterium RIFCSPHIGHO2_12_FULL_45_12
CTCACTAAACGTCCTGAAAAATGAATGCGCATGGCTGTTGTGCCAGACAAGGCTTCCTGTATCCAGGTCTCAATGGCGTCATCGCTGATGGCAAGCAATACATGCGTGGCTTTTTCCAGTTTGGGGGCAAGCGCCGCTTTGGAGCGTTGACGACACCAAGTATCGTATCCCAGTTGTAAATGGAAAAAATAATGTTGTAGATGCGTGGCCAGACGACCACTGCCGATGATTAAATAGTGAGGTACCTGTCGCATGATCAAGCCCTAATGCCGCCAACGTTTCAGTCATGTTCAAATGTCTCTGCCTGTTACGGTCAGATCGAGAGCTAATTTAGCGAATTAACAGGTTATAAGCAAGTGATCACTGTCCATACCTTCTCAGGATGACTCGTTTTTATACATATTGATAGGCCTACCTAGAATATTCGAAATGATCGCTATATTATCGCTGCATGATGCCCTCTCACTTAAACGATTCACCGCAGGCTTCATGATAGTAAACTGACAACAAGGCGAACTCACATGACACCACGCTGCTCTTCCCGCTTTTATCTCTATGGCGTTTCCGCCATTGCCGCCATCGCTGGTCTTTTATTTGGATTTGATACCGGCATTATTTCAGGTGCCCTTCTCTTCATTCAGCAAGATTTTCCTTTATCCACGCTCATGCAGGAAATGATTGTTGGCAGCGTCCTGATTGGCGCCATGGCAGGCTCGCTCGCAAGCGGCCATCTGACTGACCGCTTTGGCAGGCGCAAACTGTTGCTGATTGTGTCAGGACTATTTGTGGTGGGCACACTCACGGCTGCGCTAGCAACGCATGTGTCACTCATTTTGATTGGCCGGTTTATCATTGGCATAGCCATTGGCATGGGCTCATACGCCGCACCACTTTATATTGCAGAACTCTCGCCCCACAACTTGCGAGGCGCGCTTGTTTCCTTAAACCAGCTCGCCATCACCATTGGCATTTTATGTTCATACATCATTAACTATGTTTTTACTAGCACCCACAACACTTGGCGCATCATGTTTGCCATTGGACTCATTCCCGCCTTGTTACTCAGCATTGGCATGTTATTTCTACCTGAAAGCCCACGCTGGCTCATCAAACAAAATCTGACTGATAAAGCCATGACCATTTTGCGCCGCTTACGCGACACAGAACAGGTGAAAGCCGAAGTCACTGACATTCAAAACAGCATTCAAATCAGACAAGCCAAATTTAGCGAAATTTTCTCACCTTGGATCCTGCCGGTTCTAGGCCTTGGCGCCATGCTAGGGTTCATTCAACAAGCGACCGGCATCAACACCATTATTTATTATGCTCCCACCATTTTTCAGCTAGCTGGCTTTGAAAATGCTTCCAGCTCCATTTTAGCCACCATTGGCATTGGTGTTGTGAACGTACTAGCGACTGTTTTCGCCATTTTGTATCTTGATAAACTCGGACGACGCCCCTTGCTGCTCACGGGTTTAACGGGCATGTGCCTGAGCCTGCTTGGACTAAGCCTTACCTTTCATCTGGGTGCTGACGGCAATGACTTGCGCTGGTTAGCGGTGGCCTGCGCCTTCACTTATATCATTTGTTTTGCTTTCAGCTTGGGTGCCATTCTCTGGCTGCTGGTTTCTGAAATCTTTCCGCTGGAAGTACGCGCAACCGCCATGGGTGTGGCTGTTTTTAATTGCTGGCTTTGGAATTTTGCCGTTTCCGCCTCCTTTTTAACACTCTTAAACGCCATGGGGCCTAGCCAGACTTTTTTCTTTTACAGCATGATGTGTGTGTTTGGCTTGGTATTTTGTTATTACAAAGTGCCTGAAACCAACGGTGTCACGTTAGAAGAAATTGAAATTAATATTCGTAACCGTGTCGCATTACGTCACATCGGACAAACTTCGGAAGACCCTGCATGCCCAAAACAATATTCACCTCTGACTTAGGCGCCACCAAATGTCACGCGGGCTTAGTGAGCTTGAATGACACCACGGGAAACTTGCATTGCACCCATTCGCATACCGTGAAGCTGTCAGCGTTTGCCTCGCTTGACGCCTTAATGCATGAACTGGAAAAACAACTGGGCACACGCATTGCGGCTACCGATGCCATTTGCATCGGCGCAGCCGGACAATATGACGGCGCAGAGCTGCTGCATGAAAACGCTTACCCCTTTTCCATGCCCTTTGCCGCCCTTGCAAGCAAGGCAAGCTGGCCCGCTTATGCGGTCATCCATGATTACGCGCCCATTGTTTGCGCCACTTTCACCGATTACATGATCAAGCCCGCCAACCTTAAACGGTTAAACGACTGCCCCATCAACCACGATGGGCGGCGCGTCGCACTGGGCATTGGGACGGGATTAGGTTTAAAAGATGGTGTCTTACTGCCTAACGGTGATTTCTGGTTGGGTAAAAATGAAATAGGACACATTGGTATTGCCACCCCACCGCATGCCACACAAGATGAATTAAAACGCCATCAGGCCTTGATTAAGCACTTGCAGCCCAGATCGCTCACGTTTGAACATATTTTATCGGGTGCGGGCACCACACGCTTATATCAATTTCTTTACCCGGATAGAGCCGCACTTAAGCCAGAGCAAATCGGCGAACAAATGCGCGCCAATTTGCTGCCTGAGTTAGTCGCCATTTTTGCCTGGTACTTAGGTTTGTTTGTTGGCACCGTACAATTAATTTTCATGCCAGAAGGCGGCATCTGGATCACAGGCGGTGTGGCATTAAGCCATCTTGAAGCCTTTGAACACCCGTCATTTGAGCGAGGCATACATGCCTCACCCGCCTATCGCGCTTTACGGGACACGTATCCACTTGGCATTTT
Organism: Gammaproteobacteria bacterium RIFCSPHIGHO2_12_FULL_45_12; assembly: GCA_001801665.1. GTDB lineage: Bacteria > Pseudomonadota > Gammaproteobacteria > DSM-16500 > DSM-16500 > Aquicella. Next base: position 34,338 of record MGYH01000020.1, read on the forward strand.
ACTCAATCCAGAACATGCTTTACTGGGCAATGCCTATTACGCCAGCAAACGTCTGCTTTAACGCCCGATACCCGCATAATCAAAACCCGCCTCACGCATGTGCGCGGGATTATATTGATTTCGACCATCCAGAATCAAATGGCGCCGCATCACACCTTTCATTCTGGTCAGATCGGGATAACAAAAAGATTTCCACTCCGTCACCAATGCCAGAACGTCCACGTCTTGCAAGGCATCATACTGGTTCGCGGCAAACACAAGCTGCCCTGACTTAAACCACTTTTCCGGCAGCAATTGGCGGGCAACGCCCATCGCTTCAGGATCATAAGCCTGCACGCGGCCCCCGCGACGAATGACTTCCTCAATTAACACGAGCGACGAGGCTTCTCGCATATCATCGGTACCGGGCTTAAATGCGAGCCCCCACACACCCACCAGCACACCACTTAAATCTTCGCCAAAAATAGTCGCCAGTTTTTGCGGCAACACCGTTTTTTGTATTTGATTGCGTTTTTCAACCGCTTTTAAAATCATCGCATCCACGCCATGCGACTCAGCCATGTTCATTAAGGCACGCACGTCTTTGGGAAAACACGAACCGCCATAGCCGCATCCTGGATACAAAAAAGCATGGCCAATGCGTGAATCGGAGCCAATGCCCATGCGGACATTTTCAATATCAACACCCATCCGCTCACACAATACGGACATTTCATTCATAAACGAAATGCGGGTTGCCAACATGGCATTGGCTGCATATTTGGTCATTTCAGCATCTTTCACGTTCATGAAATAAATACGCTCAGGACTGCGCAAAATAGGGGTATAGAGGTTCAGCATGATTTGTTTCGCACGATCTGATTGAAGGCCCACAATCACTCTATCAGGACACATGAAATCTTCGATCGCCGCGCCTTCACGTAAAAATTCAGGATTGCTCACCACATCAAATGTCAATGAAAGCTGGCGTTTGTCGAGTGCCTGCTGGATTAACGCTTTTACCTGATCCGCCATGCCAACTGGCACCGTTGACTTATCCACCACCACACAGTCCTCGCGAATAAAATCACCAATATGGCGCGCGGCTTCTTCCACATAAGCAATGTTTGCCGCGCCATCTTCACCGCTTGGCGTGCCAACGGCAATAAAGATGACATCGGGATCAACCGCAACCGCTGCAAACGACGTCACAAAATGCAAGCGTCCAGCCTCCACATTGGAGGTGACCATCGGCAGAAGGTTGGGCTCATAAATCGGTAATATCCCTTTTTTAAGATTATTAACTTTCGGTTCGTTCACCTCAATGCAAGTCACCTGATTGCCTAGTTCAGCAAAACAGGTACCCGTCACCAAACCCACATATCCCGCACCGATGACAATAATATTCACCTTAACTCTCCTGTCTCACTTTATAAATCAACACCCTGTCACCGCGCTTATTTTGAAATACCTTGACCGGCTTCAATGGCATGTCACGCCAATTTGCGGCCATGCGATCACGCGCTTTCTGAGTCACCCTGAACGCAAGATAATCATACTGCCGCCACGCTGCATTGGCGGTGATGGATTGCGACTGAAAGGCTTGATTTGCCTGATAAAGCTTCTCTCCGAAATGGCGCGTATAATACATTAATTGCAGATCGTTCGCATAAATTGACGCTTGTGCTGGCACATTATCCGCAAACCAGCTACCGGCATCATGAATATACCTTTTGGAATAACCAAAATTAAAAATGCCGCCCACGGCTGATCCTAGGAGCGCGCAAGCAAGCAGCCCGCCCCATACCCATTTCTTGCGCGAAACGCACTGTGCCACGATTTTTTCTAATGAAAATGGTACCCACAACATAAAAGTGAGTGACAGTGCAATCAAATATCGTTTGGATAAAAATTCCCGTTCCAGTAAAAAACCAAACGTAATCACCAGATTAATGCCAAGGTAAACACCCACTATCCTTATCTTCTCACGCGTCGTTTGCAACGCTCGCTTGAACCAGGCATAAAGAACCAGCGCGGTATAAACAAGGGAAAGGTTACTCACCACGCTTTCCACATACCATCCCACCAGCAACGCCCCCAGCACGATGCCTGCTTCAAGCGAGCGTTGCAAACGACGCGTGAGAA
>MGYH01000021.1:0-6016 GCA_001801665.1 Gammaproteobacteria bacterium RIFCSPHIGHO2_12_FULL_45_12
ATCATGGCAACCATGCGAAACTGGAAAAATAAAATTCTTCTTATTGAATCGATAAATCCTAAATGACATGATCTATACGCTGGGTTACTATAAAGTCAAAGACTGGATTGCCGCGTCGCAAAAAACGCTCCTCGCAACGACGAATGAATGATGCAACGCGCTAGCACTCCGTAACGGGCATCCTCTGGAGCGTTTTTTGCGCTGTCATCCTCTGGAGCGTTTTTTGCACTGTCATCCTGAGGAGCGTTTTTTGCGACGAAGGATCTCGTGTTTTTTAGGAGATTCTTCGCTTCGCTCAGAATGACGGGCTTCGCTCAGAATGACAGCTCATTTGCTTGTTTCATAGCACGGTATTCATAGAAGTTCAAAAGGACGAGCCATGCGCGGTAAATTAATGACAATTGAAGGGGTGGAAGGTGCTGGCAAAAGTACAGCGCTGCAAGGTATTCAGGATTTTTTATTACTTCATCACATTCCGTTTGTCATGACACGCGAGCCTGGCGGGACAGCATTGGCTGAAGTCATTCGTCAGTGGCTGTTACGTCCAGAGCTTGATGAATTTATTTATCCTGAAACGGAATTGTTATTAATGTTTGCTGCGCGCGCGCAGCACATACGCCTATGTATTGAGCCAGCCTTGCAATCAGGGCAGTGGGTGGTGAGTGATCGCTACATTGATGCGAGTTTTGCTTATCAGGGGGGCGGCAGAAATGTGAATCCTGATTTATTGCAAGCGCTGGATCATCATGTGACAGGCACTTTATATCCTGATTTAACGCTGCTCCTTGATGTGCCGGTTAAGGTGGGTGCGGCACGCGCGGCCAAGCGTGGTGCGCCAAAAGACCGAATTGAGCAAGAAGAACAGGATTTTTTTGAGGCTGTGAGAAAGGCTTATCTTGATCGCGCCGAACAGGATAAGGCCAGAATAAAAGTCATTGATGCCAGTTCAGATGAAAGAGTGGTGCAAGCACAGATTCATGAAGTGCTGGAACACTTCTTGCAAGTTAGCCGTGAAGGTGCCTCATGATATTGCCATGGCAAACCGAACAGTGGGCGCGGTTATTGGCGGCCACTCAAGCCAATCGTTTACCGCATGCCTTGTTGTTGTCAGGCATTCAGGGGACGGGTAAACGTCAGTTCGCAGATGCCTTATCGCAGGCATTGTTGTGCCAGTCCGCTAAAGTCGATGGTGTCAGTGTGTGTGGCCGCTGCCATGCCTGCAAAATGGCGGCTGGCCGTGTGCACCCCGCTATTTTCTGGGTGGAGCCAGAAGAAAGGGGGCATGCCATTAAAATTGACCAGATTCGTGCCGCCAATGAATTTGTTCAGCAAACCGCTTTGCAAGGTGATAGGCGTGTGGTGATTGTTAATCCCGCAGATGCCATGAATCGGAATGCCGCCAATGCCTTGTTAAAGACGCTTGAAGAGCCAGCATCGGGTGCCTTGTTATTGCTGGTCAGTTCACAGCGGGAACGTTTGCCCGCCACCATTTTAAGCCGCTGTCAGTTGCTGCATTTTCCACGTCCCTCTTTACAGGTGGCGCTGCAATGGATGAATGATCAGGCGGTGACAAGCATGGCCTCTGCTTTATTGCTACGATTGGCGAATGGGGCGCCGCTTGCGGCATTAGCATTAGCGACTGATGGCTCGTTAGCGGTCAGACAAAATTTATATAATGGGTTGGCCGGATTAATACAGAAAAAAATAGATCCCATTAAGCTCGCGTTTCAGTTTAAGGAAATGCCGCCCCTGTCATTTGTGGATACGATGCTAAGCTGGCTCATGGATTGCTTGCGTGTTCAGTTGGGGGGGCTGCCAAACGAGATAGTGAATCACGATTTTGAAGCGGAAATAGTCAGGTATGCCGGACTGACGCAGCTTGCTGACAATGTTAGTCATTTAACGTATTTGCAGCAGTTACGTGGTCAAGTGGTTTTGGGTTTAAACTTGAATAAGCAGTTGCTGGTTGAAAATGTCTTGTTGCGCTCTGGGCTTGTTTGATGGGTGGATGAGGGATATATGTTTTTAGTTGATTCACATTGCCATCTGGATTTACTGGATTTGACAGCCGATAGCGGGGATGTCGCCAAAGTGATTGAGCGCGCAAGGCAACATGGCGTGCACCATTTGTTGAATGTTTGCGTGTCACTCAAGCATTTTCAGGCAGTCCTTACAACGGCCTCGGCTTATCCTTTTGTGAGTGCCTCAGTTGGATTGCATCCGAATGAACAGGCAGAAGAGGTCGATACCGATACCTTGCTCGCCCTAGCGCAGCCCCAAAAAGTGGTTGCCATTGGGGAAACGGGGCTTGATTACTTTCGATCACAAGGAGAGATGAATTGGCAGCGTGAGCGTTTTCGTGCGCATGTTCGTGCGGCCCACATCACAAAAAAACCCTTGATTATTCATACGCGCCAGGCGCAAGAAGACACCATTCAGGTGATGCAAGAAGAGCAGGCCGATCAGGTTGGCGGTGTCATGCACTGTTTTACTGAAACATGGCCCATGGCGAAGCAGGCACTGGATATGGGTTTTTATATTTCTTTTTCGGGCATCGTGACTTTCAAAAATGCGCTTAGCATTCAAGAGGTCGCGTGTAAAGTGCCGCTTGATAGAATGCTGCTTGAAACGGACTCGCCTTATCTGGCACCCATTCCCTTCCGTGGGAAGACCAATGAACCGGCTAATGTAAAATATATCGCCGCCTATATGGCAGCGCTTCGGAAGATGTCAGTGGCTGATCTCGCAGAGCAAACCACTCGCAATTTTTTTACTTTATTCAAGGGAGCGGAAAGAACACATGTTTAAACCAGCGGCTCTATTTATTGGTTTGCGCTACACGCGAGCAAAACGCCGTAATAGTTTTATTTCATTCATTTCCCTGATTTCAATGGTGGGCATTGCATTAGGCGTCATGGTGCTGATCACCGTTTTATCCGTGATGAATGGATTTGACATGGAAATTAAAAAACGCGTGTTTAGTATGGTGCCCGCCATCACAGTGACCAGTCAAACGGGTTCGGTCAGTGACTGGAAGTCACTCACTAAAACACTGGAAAAAATGCCTGAGGTGAAAGCAACCGCACCATTTGTGGCGGGAGAGGTATTGCTTAGTTATGCTGGGGTCGTGCAGGCGGCGCTGGTGAACGGTATTCTTCCTGATGAGGAAAGAAAGCTTTCGGAATTAGCGAATAAAATGGTGCAGGGTAAACTGGCTGATTTGCAGTCTGGCAAGTTCGGCATTGTCCTTGGTCAAAGTCTGGCTGAATTATTGGGCGCATCGGTTGGGGATAAGGTGACCGTGGTGACGCCGCAAGTCAGTTTGTCGCCGGCGGGTGTATTGCCGCGCTTTAAGCGGTTCACCGTCGTTGGCATCTTTCGCGCAGGCAACGGCTTTGGGTTTGATCGTGGTTTTGGCTATATTGATTTGCATGACGCGCAAAAACTGTATGGCATGGGCGCGAATGTGACAGGCTTGCATGTGGATATCAAAGATGTTTATGCGGCGCCAACGGTGGCGGTTCAGTTAGCCAATGATTTTTCCGCCAATGCCAATATTAGCACCTGGGCGGATCAGTTCGGCGAATTTTTTCATGCGGTGCAGTTAGAAAAAACCATGATGTTTTTTATTTTGATGTTATTAATTGCCGTGGCAGCGTTTAATTTGGTATCAACCTTGGTGATGGTGGTGAATGATAAAGAGTCGGATATTGCGATTTTACGAACTTTCGGCGCCACGCCTCGTATGATAATGTCTATTTTTATTGTTCAAGGTAGTTTGGTGGGGTTGATGGGAACCTTGCTTGGTGTGGTGAGCGGTGTTTTTCTGGCCTATCATGTGACCACGCTGGTGAATGTCATTGAGCATGTGTTTCATGTTCAACTGATTTCATCCAACGTTTATTTTGTCGATTATTTGCCATCTGAAATCAGGTGGCGTGATATTGCCAGCATTTGTTTTGCATCGCTGGTGTTGAGTTTTGTTGCCACCCTTTATCCTGCTTGGCGGGCTTCCAAAACAGATCCTGTGGAGTCGTTGCGTTATGAGTAATCCCGTATTAGCATGCTATGATTTAGAGAAAACATTTGTCGACGGTGTTTCAAAAGTTGAGGTGTTGCGGCGGGTCAATTTGCAAGTGCAAGCGGGAGAAATGCTTGCCATTGTGGGTAATTCGGGCTCAGGGAAAAGTACGTTGATGCATTTATTGGGAGGTCTCGATCAACCCAGCAATGGCTATGTGATGTTGCATGGCAAGAACCCGCATAAACTGTCTGAGTCTGAAAAGTGTCAGTTAAGAAATCAATATTTAGGTTTTGTCTATCAGTTCCATCATTTGTTACCCGAGTTTTCGGCATTGGAAAATGTGGGAATGCCCTTGTTGATCCGTGGTGAAATGCCCCTGCGTATTCTGGAAAAGGCCGCGCACTTGTTGGAGATGGTGGGGTTAAAAGATCGCATGCAGCATCGGCTTTCGCAATTGTCAGGTGGTGAGCGTCAGCGTGTTGCCATTGCAAGAGCGCTGGTTTGTGATCCACTGTGTGTTCTGGCGGATGAACCAACCGGCAACCTTGACCCCAAAAACGCAGAAAAAGTGTTAAACCTTTTTTTTGATTTGCAGCAAAAACAGCAAACCAGTGTGGTGATGGTCACGCATGATCCGCAAATTGCACAGCGAGCGCATCGTGTGCTTTGCCTAACTGAAGGTGTCTTAGTATAGCACTGTCATTCTGAGCATAGCACTGTCATTCTGAGCAGAGCGAAGAATCTCCTGAATTATTTTTTTGAATTGAATCGTCGTTGCGAGGAGCGTTTTGTGCGACGAAGCAATCCAGAATGTCTGCAATATCATGATTTTTGACGACGTTCTGGATTGCTTCAGCCAAAAAGCGGCCTCGCAACGACGAATGATGCAACAAAGCCTCTGCGTATCCCTCAAACAAGCGAGTCTTATTACCCGAAAGTCGAACAAGCCAAAATGGTGTTAGTGGAAAAGAATAAGGATAAGCATGCCGATAGTCATTTTATGCTTTTTACTGGGTGATATGGTTTTGCAGCAACTATCCGCATTGCCTGCTGCTTATTGGGTTTATTCTAGCATGCTGCTAGCCATGGGCGTTTTTTACAAGCTTTCATCAAAGCGTCGTTATCTCATTTATCCCTTGGCCATTATACTGGGATTTTCGTGGACATGCTGGTATGCCAAACAAGTTCAATCTTGGGTGCTCGCTGAGGATGCACAAGGAAAACCACTCATGGTGACTGGCCATATTGCCTCGCTGCCGGTCACAGACAGCAGACAGACCAGTTTTTTGTTTCAATTGGATGCGCCATCCAAACCACTGGTTCGCTTAGTGGAGCGTCATGCCTTAACGTCTTTCAACGTGGGTGATCATTGGCAATTTCAAGTTAAATTGAAACGCATACACGGCATGCAAAATTCAGGCGGGTTTGACTTTGAAGCTTGGGCATTGCAAAAAGGGTTGCGCGCGTCAGGTTATATTCTACAAGAAAAATTTATAAAACATGACAAATGGTTTCATCCGGTAGATCAGATTCGAGAGCACCTGCAATCAAGCATCATGGCGCATTTGCCAGTGGTAACAGGCGCAGAATGGCTGCCAGCATTAATGATAGGTGAGCGCAGCCATATTAGTCCCAACGCTTGGCAAGTGCTGCGTCACACCGGCACTAACCATTTAATGGCGATTGCTGGATTACACATTGGTTTGATATCTGGCATGGCGGCTTTTATCGGTTCATGGCTATGGCGACAAAGAACCGGTTTATGCCTGAGATTGCCTGCGCAACAAGTGGCTGCGTGTATGGCATGGGTTTCTGCCGTTATTTACGCTGCCTTGTCCGGTTTTTCCATTCCGGCACAACGTGCTTGCATCATGTTAAGTGTTTTTGTGTTTGCTTTGTTGTTAAAGCGTAAAGTCAATCTCTGGCATGTGTGGTCTATCGCCATGGGGCTAATATTGTTGATGAATCCACTGACCGTGTTGACAGAAAGAT
>MGYH01000021.1:6084-6640 GCA_001801665.1 Gammaproteobacteria bacterium RIFCSPHIGHO2_12_FULL_45_12
GGGCATCCTGGTGCTGCCATTTTGTGTCGCAAGCGCCATTTTTTTATTTATTTATCCGCCTATTGGTCATGCTTTATTGTATCTGGCAGCGAAAAGTTTTTCAGGGTTATGGTGGCTATTGACCGCGCTGTCACATTGGCAATTTGCCATCTGGCATCAAGCTATTTCGAGTAGCGGCATTTTGTTGTTGACACTCACTGGATGCTTGCTATTACTACTGCCAAAAGGTGTGCCTTTGCGCGGGCTCGGTGTCTTCTTGTGTTTTCCCTTGTTGATGCGCCCTGCTCTAAAACCTGCTCAAGGAGAATACTGGTTGACCTTGCTTGATGTGGGGCAGGGACTTTCTGCGGTAGTGCGTACCGCATCACACACCTTGGTTTATGACGCGGGTGCCAAATTTAATGATAACGTGGATATGGGCGAGAGCGTGGTGTTACCTTATTTGCGTGCTGTCAATCGGCAGCCGCTTGATATGCTGGTGGTCAGTCATGGAGATAATGATCACATCGGAGGGGCGGGCGCATTGTTAGCGGCACTTCCAGTTCACCAGATTAAA
>MGYH01000021.1:6651-10651 GCA_001801665.1 Gammaproteobacteria bacterium RIFCSPHIGHO2_12_FULL_45_12
GTGTGGTCTTTCATTTTATTTATCCGAATGTCATGACACCGCGCTCCAACAATGATAGCTCGTGCGTATTACGGATTGATAATGGTGTCAACAGTGTGTTGCTGACAGGCGACATTGAAAAAGCGGCGGAAAAAGCATTATTGTTGCAAGCGCCAAGCCTGTTGCAGGCAACTATATTGATTGCACCGCATCATGGCAGTAAAACGTCAGGATTACCTGCTTTTATCCAGTCAGTGCATCCTGCTTATGTGCTTTATGCAACCGGTTACCGAAATCGTTATCATTTCCCCCATCCTACGGTGGTCGCACAGTATCAGGCGCGGCATGTCATACAATTAAATACGGAAAAAACAGGACAGATTGATTTTCGGCTGAATCGTGAAGGGCTGCTTCATCCGCCGCAATGCTATCGGCAAGGGCACCCCCATTACTGGTTTAATAAAGAGTTATATTTTATTCGCTAAATATCCCCATAAAAGGTATTTATTGCATATAAATTATAACTATTAATTGAAAAAATGATAATTTGAGTGCATAATATACCTATATAGGGGATAATATGCACATGAAAGATAATCATCTTCTAAAGACAATAGGTCCTTTGGCGGCCCATCTAGTTACGACGCTTTATAGTCGTAGCCGCCCTATTTTTCATTTTCAGGAGGCAGAAGAAATCATGGGTGGACGTGCACCCACCTCCAAGGTGCTTTCCCAACTTATTAATAATGGGGTAGTTACTCGGTTGAAACCAGGAACATTCTGTCTTGTTCCTTTTGAATTGGGTTTTGAGCGAGAATATTTGGGTAATCCTTATATTGTTGCGCGTGAATTGGTACTAGGCAGACAGAAAAGCATTAAAGAAGGATATTATCTTTCCTATGGATCTGCATTTAACCTGCACCAAATGGTAACCCAACCACAATTTATCGTTTATATAAGCTCTCCTAGAATGATGCGTTCTCGAACAATCCAAGGAACTGAGTTTCGATTTGTGCGTTGTAAAGTAGATGATCTTTTTGGAATCACAGAAATATGGATCGACAAAAATGAGAAAGTTCATGTCAGTGATTTGGAGCGCACATTATTAGATGGCTTAAAGCAACCTGCGTACTGCGGAGGATTTTCAGAAGTAGCAAAGGGATTTTCTATAAGACGTGAAGCAATTGATCCACAAAAACTTATCGACTACGCAATAAAATTAGGTGTGGGTGCTGTGAATCGAAGACTTGGGTACTTAATGGAACTTTACAATATTGGCTCACGTATCCATTGGGAGTTTCTGCAAACAACGCTTACTCCCACATATCAGCTGCTTGATCCCGAACTTCCTGCAGAAGGCCACCATATAGCAAAGTGGCGAATAAGATTGAATATTCCGCATGAAGAACTTCTTGCGATCAGAGGAACATAAAAAATGATTCCACAAAGTCAAATTTCTAAACTTTCGAATCGCCTGCTAAAAGAGCAAGGAGGCAGACGTATTCCAGAAAACATTTTGGAGCGTGATTATTGCATTGCTTGGTTTTTAGTTGGACTTTCGCGCGCTCCTCTCCGAAATAAACTTGCATTTAAAGGTGGAACAGCATTGCGACGATGCCATTTTTCAGAGTATCGATTTTCAGAAGATCTTGATTTTACACTTTTGCAATCACTCTCCTTCGAAGAGCTAAAGCAAGAACTTGAGCCAATATACGAAGAAGTAAAGCGAGTCTCGAATATTACGTTTCGATTTTCACGCCCTGATCCCACTACTCATCAAAATACTTACACATTTTATCTCATGTATGAAGGACCGCTCCCTGTTACTTCCACTCCAAAAGAAATTAAAGTGGATATAACTATCAAAGAAACAGTTTTTTATAAGCCTGAAGAGCTTGCTGTACTTAAAAGCTGTGATGAATTTACCGACCTTCCCGAAGGAGAAAAAATCTTGGTATATTCACTTTGCGAAATTGCTACTGAGAAAACCGTAGCACTTCTCGATCGAGCAAGAACAGAGCCTCGTGATCTTTATGATCTTTGGTATCTCACTGAACAGAATGGCGAAGTAGCTCTCGATGATTGCTTGGAGGCAATTAATGCAAAGCTTGCATATCGAGGTAAGAAGCTGGATGACGTTCGTGGGGAATTTTATAAAAAGGAAGCACGTCTCAAGAAAACGTGGGGAACCCGGCTTGCTGCACAAATGGCAAATTTATCCGAATTTGATAATGTTTACAGAGCAGTGAAAAGAGCTTTCCGACAAGCCAAGATTACTGAAGCTTGATTTTAGATTTGATAAAATTTGTGAAGCTTTGATTCAGGAAGTAATATTTAATGAGTGAATTGTGAAAAATACTTAACAAGTATATGTGTTTAATGGCTTACCTTTTCTTTTTTGCCATGCAATAACAAATCAATGGCCATTAACAACGCTGCATTATCAACCGGTTTTTCAAAAGACACAGAGGCACCAAGGGATTCTGATAAGTCTAGATAGCCCGCGGGATCAAGGCGGCCTCCACCTGAGATGGCGATGATTTCCATATTGGGGTGACAGTTTTTAACTTCTGAAATCAGTGTAATGCCACTTTTCTTTGGCATGATAATATCGGTGACCATCATGTCAGGTTCTTCCTTTTTCAAACAGGTGATGGCTTCCTCGCCATTGGCAGCGCAAACCACTTGGTGGGACGCGCGTTCCAAAACTTGCGTTAACATGTCCATGACCAGACTATCGTCTTCGACCAATAATATTTTTGCCATGTTAGCTCCTTATGATGCTTGATATTCAGGCAGTAAAACCGTGAAGGTTGACCCTTGCCCAAGTTGACTGGTGACCTTGATGTCACCCAAATGTTCTTTAATAATGGAATGGACGATGGAGAGTCCCAATCCCGTTCCCTTGCCCACTTCCTTGGTGGTGTAGAAGGGTTCAAAGATGCGCTCCATGGTCGCTTGATCCATCCCGTGTCCTGTATCCTTAATTTCAATTTTACAGTAATTTTGTGCGCTTGTTTCAAGAAATTGCTTTAAATAGGGATCGTGGGCAAGAATTTCGCTCATTGTGATGGATATTGTGCCTTCCCCATCCATCGCGTCCACCGCATTGTTGATGAGGTTCACCAATACCTGATGAATTTGCGTTTGATTCCCTAAAATGGATACCTCTGTTTTAGCTGAAAAGTGGATCATGACACTGGCGGGAATGGTCGGTCTTAACAAGTCCAGTGCCGCCTCTACGCTTGATTTTAAGTTAATGACGTCAAACTGATGTTGTTGACGACGACTGAAGGCCAAAATTCGGGCAATAAGCTCTTGCCCCCGATGAGTCGCTTTAAGCACTTTCCCCAGATTGTGATAAACGAGCGTCTCGTGATCGACGTCTTCTCGCGACATTTCAGTATAGCCAATAATGGCGTAGAGGAGGTTGTTGAAATCATGAGCAATGCCGCCAGCCAGTGTGCCAATGGCTTGTAGCTTTTGACCCTGCAGTAGGGCCACTTCAAGCTTTTGTCGGGTTTCTTCGGAACTGATCCGTTCGGCAACTTCGTTTTTCAGATCTTCATTCATTTTAATCAGGTGAATCGCCCTTGACTTGGCGACTTGGGCGACTCTGATCAGCACCGCTAGCAAGATGGAAATGCTGACGCCAAAGCATAAGCCAATCCAGGAAAGATAGGCTTCAACAGAGTGTATAAACCTGAAATAATCCGGAAGATTATGCCAAAGCAAGTACCAAAAGGAGAGGGATAAAAAGAGGCCGATTCCCACTACCAAAAGGGGTAACCAGCTTTTTTCCGTCTTGTTGGGCAAAAAGGGCCTCATCGCTGGCCTTATTTAAAAAATTCTTCCTAAAAAGATAGCTTAATCCATTTAGCATATGGAATCCATGAGCAAAAAACTGGCATAATAGGCGATCGTTTCAGCGATTCCCGCTGAACATTTCGCGATGGGGGATTCCAAAGGGGGAGATCGCGGTTCTCCCCCTTTGGTGCAAGCAAAAGCTTTGCTTTTGCGC
>MGYH01000021.1:10668-13156 GCA_001801665.1 Gammaproteobacteria bacterium RIFCSPHIGHO2_12_FULL_45_12
CTCCCCCTTTGGTGCAAGCAAAAGCTTTGCTTTTGCGCAGCATAAAAACAAGGAAGCCATTCCCGCGTTTTTTAGCGGGAATGGCTGCGATCGTTTTACGGTTTGGTATTGGTGGCTTGTCATCTATAGGGACGCAATGTATGCAACTTTCAAAGATTAAAATTTCCGGGTTTAAATCCTTTGTCGACCCGACAACCATTTCCTTGCCGAGTAAACTGGTGGCCATTGTCGGCCCTAATGGTTGCGGCAAGTCTAACATTATTGACGCGGTGACCTGGGTCATGGGTGAGAGTTCCCCCAAATATTTGCGCGGCGAATCACTGACAGACGTTATTTTTAATGGATCCAGCGCGCGCAAGCCCATTGGCCAGGCTTCAGTTGAGCTGATTTTTGACAACTCAGATGGCAGCATCGGCGGTGAATATGCCAGTTATGCAGAAATTTCTGTTAAACGCATGATTAACCGTGAGTCAGACTCTTCCTATTATTTAAACGGTGTACGCTGCCGTAAACGGGATGTGGTGGGTATCTTTCTGGGGACAGGTCTTGGGCCGAGAAGTTACTCCATTGTTGGCCAAAACATGATCAGTCGTATCATTGAGGCCAAGCCGGATGATTTGCGAATTTATCTGGAAGAGGCAGCGGGTATCTCCAAATATAAAGAGCGGCGTCGTGAGACTGAGTTGCGAATGAAACAAACGGAAGAAAATCTGGCTCGCATTAACGATGTCAGAATGGAACTTGAGAAGCAATTAAGTCACTTGAAATATCAGGCGGGAGTGGCTGAAAAATATAAAACTTTAAAAGGACAAGAGCGTACTTTGCGTGCGGAGTTGCACGGTGTGCAATGGAGGGAGCTGGATTGCAATATGGTGGATTACACCTTGCAGATTCAACGTGAAGGGACAGCGCTTGAGGCGCGCAATAGTGAATTAAGTGCAGTTGACAGGGAAATGGAAGCGTTACGCCATGAACAGCGTGTGGCAAGTGATGCCTATCAGGAAGTTCAACGCCAATATTACGCCGTGGGTAATGACATTACGCGCATTGAACAAGATGTTTTGCATCATCAGGAAAGACAGCATCAGTGGGAGCTTGATTTACAGCAAGCCGAAAATGACGGGACAATGCTGAAAGCGCAAATGGGTGAAGCAGAAGACTCAGAGCGCGGCATTGAACGCGAGATAGAAGAGCTTGAACCGTTGCTGGTCGCCGCGCATGACATGGCGGAAGCGCAGCAGGCTGCGCTTGAAGCAGCGGAAGCCGCCATGCAGGATTGGCAAACTGAATGGGATGACTTCAATCAAACCACTGCCAAAACAACGCAGACAGCGCAGGTCGAGCAAACCCATATCCAGCATCTTGAACAAGCGCTTGCGTCAATGGGCAAGCGTCAGCAACAATTGCAACAAGATCAGATTGGCCTGAATTTTTCTGAATTAAATGAAGAGATCGAAGTGTTTTCAAGGAAAACACATGAGGTTTCTGATCAGATGCAAGTGCAGACGCGGGCGTTGGCAGAGGTGCGTCAGTCCTTGACTGCCTTGCAAACACAGCAGCATGAATCCACCACGCGCCTTGATGCGGTGCGGAGTGAGGCACAGCAATTGCGCGGCCAACAAGCTTCCTTGCAAGCCTTGCAGCAAACGGCACTGGGTCAGCGTGATAATCCGGCGGCACCTTGGTTGTCAAAACACCAGTTAGAAACCAAACCGCGTCTTGCGCAAAATATTCAGGTGGAAAAGGGCTGGGAGCTCGCGGTTGAAAAGGTCCTTGGTTTTTGTTTACAGGCCATTTGCCTAGAGGAACTGGGGACGTTTGCGGCGGAAGTCAATGACTTGACTTCCGGTAATCTTTGCATGGTGGCAGCCAAAGTGCCAGCGATGGCGGCGGGTGCAACGCTTGCCTCCAAAGGGACGTTATTGCTGGATAAGGTCACCTCTCCCTGGTCGCTTGAGTCATTGCTGGCCGGTGTTTATGCGGCTGATTCGTTAGAGCAAGCGCTGGCATTGACGGCATCATTAACACCTTATGAATCTGTCGTCACGCGCGATGGTTTGTGGCTGAATCGTTCCTGGCTTAAAGTATTACGTGAAGATAATCCTGCGGCAGGCGTGTTCCAGCGTGAGCAAGAATTAAAAATTCTGGCGGCACGCATTGATAGCCTTAACCTGGTTCAGGAGGAGCTTGAACATAACATTGAGACGCGCACAGAAGAAATGCATCAGCTTCTGCAGCAGCGTGATGACTTGCAGCAGTTGTGCCATCAGTTACAGGCACAAGCAGCTCAAGTGAGCGCGCAACAAAAAATGAAACAAGAGCGTTTGGGTGAGCTGACCACGCAGTCAGAGCGTCTTGTTCGGGAATTGGCAGACTGTACGGAACAATTGACGCAAAGCAAAGCTGAACTGACGCAGGCGCGTGAATGCTGGCAGCAGGCGATGACGGCGCTTGAGACGCAAGCGCAGACACGTGAGCAGTTGCAGTC
>MGYH01000021.1:13166-15430 GCA_001801665.1 Gammaproteobacteria bacterium RIFCSPHIGHO2_12_FULL_45_12
TCGACAAACAAAAAGAGAGCATCCATGCGCTGCAAATGCGTATGCAAACCGCGAAATCACAGCAGGGTTCGCTCGCGCAGCAACGAGGACGTTTGCAAGTACAATTGACCTCACTGAATGAGCGTCAATTGACGCTTGAGAAAGAGTTGTCTCAGATGCCGCCAATGGAGGCATTAAAACAGGCACTTTCAGCAGCACTCGATCGGCATGTGTCAATGGAGTCTGACTTGAATCACGCGCGTGTGGCGGTTGCCTCACTTGAGCAGGAGTCCCTTCATCTGGATGAGCGTCGGCAAGTCGCTTTGCGTGATATTAATCAAGTGCGTACCAGGCTTGAAGCCTTGCGGCTGGAATGGCAAGGATGGAAGGTGAAATCGGATGCCATTTTGGAGCAAATCAAGGAAACAGAATGGTCACTGGAAGAGATATTAAAAAATTTACCGTCTGATATCAGTGTGGAGGCGTGGCAAGGAAAACTGGATCAAACCTTGCAACGCATTCATCGTCTGGGTGCCATCAATTTAGTGGCCATTGATGAATATGCCACTTGTCTGGAACGTAAAGAATATTTGGATGCGCAAATGCAGGACTTGGAGTCTGGTCTAATGACGCTTAACGAAGCCATTGCTAAAATCGATAAAGAAACGCGCGCACGTTTCAAAGAGACCTTTGAGAAGGTGAATGAACGTTTTCAGGCGTTATTTCCAACCATCTTTGGAGGAGGTAAAGCGTATCTTGAATTGAATAGCGATGATTTGCTTGAGGCTGGCGTGACTATGATGGCCTGTCCTCCTGGGAAACGGAATAGCTCCATTTACCTGCTTTCTGGCGGCGAGAAATCCCTGACAGCGATTGCGCTGATATTTTCAATTTTCCATTTGAATCCGGCTCCCTTTTGTCTGCTGGATGAAGTGGATGCGGCGCTCGATGACGCAAACGTGGTGCGTTTTACGCGTTTGGTGCAGCTCATGGCGGAAAAAACGCAATTCTTTTTTATTAGCCATAATAAAATCACCATTGAAATGGGCGAGCACTTAATTGGTGTGACCATGAATGAGCCTGGTGTGTCCCGTTTAGTGAGCGTGGATATTGAAAAGGCGATTAGTCTCGCGGGTGCCTAATAAAGTTTAAGCAAAGGCATCATGCGATGTCTTTGTAATCGTACAGGAAGTAAACGCGTGACAACAAAGCAAGCATTGGCCGCCCAAATGACGTCGCTTCACAAGCAAATCAATGAACATAATTACCGCTATTATGTGTTGGATGATCCTTGCATCTCGGACGCTGAATATGATTTATTGTTTGCAACCTTGAAAAAACTCGAACAGCAGCATCCTGAATTGATAACGGCCGATTCGCCGACTCAGCGTGTTGGCGCGGCCCCTTTAAAAGCGTTTTCAGAAGTACAGCACGGACAAGCGATGTTATCGCTTGATAATGGATTTGCGGCGGATGATATCCTTGCCTTTGATCAGCGCATTCATGAACGCTTGCGGCTTGATGCGCCGATCGAATATTGCTGTGAACCTAAGATGGATGGTCTCGCGGTGAGCATTCGTTATGAAGCAGGCAGGTTGGTACAGGCATCTACACGGGGTGATGGCTTGGTGGGCGAAAACATTACTGGAAACATTAAAACCATTGGAATGGTTCCCTTGCGCTTGCGGGGTCAGGATTGGCCATCGGTTTTGACCGTGCGCGGTGAAGTGTATCTGTCTAAAAAAGGATTTGATCAATTAAATCGACAAGCCGAAAAACGGGGTGAAAAATTATTTGCTAATCCACGCAATGCGGCTGCGGGCAGCTTGCGGCAACTGGATTCTCGTGTGACAGCTTCACGACCGCTTGAAATATATTGTTATGGTGTGGGTGAAGTGGAGGGAGTCGCTTTGCCTGAGACACAGTATGCTCTGCTGAACCAGTTGGCGGCTTGGGGTTTCCGCATTAGCCCATTGATAAAAGTAGCATCAGGCGTGGAAAGTTGTTTGAATTATTATCAGCAGATGGCTCAGTGCCGAGCGACACTGGCCTATGAAATTGATGGGGTGGTTTACAAGGTTAACAACTTGTCCCAGCAAGCCTCGCTTGGCGTCGTGACGCGTGCGCCGCGTTGGGCCATTGCACATAAATTTCCGGCGGAAGAAGTTAAAACCATCATTGAAGCCATCGAATTTCAGGTGGGTCGAACGGGTGCGTTAACCCCTGTTGCGCGCCTTAAACCGGTTCATGTGCACGGTGTCACGGTCAGTAACGCGACATTGCAC
>MGYH01000022.1 GCA_001801665.1 Gammaproteobacteria bacterium RIFCSPHIGHO2_12_FULL_45_12
AGCAATGAGTGCGGCGCAATTTTCAGCGAGTTGATGTTCATAGACGGGGTGATCGGCTAGCAAAATTCGCTTAACGGAGCTTAGTTTGCTGGCCTGTTCAGCGACTCTCTGGCAGTTAAATCCCATGATGATTAAATCAAGGTTATCACTCAATGCGGCGGCAGCCGTCACGGTGTGATGGGTGGCGGTTTTCAATTGTTGTTGGTCATGTTCGGCAATGATCAGGATATTCATGAGATCACCCGCGCTTCATTTTTTAAACGGTTAACGAGTTCAGCGGCATTTTCCAGTCGGACACCGTGACGGCGCTTTTCAGGCACGGTGACATGCAAGGTTTGTACATGGGGGGTTAAATCGAGGGACAGTGAACTCACCTGAATGATGTCGATGGTTTTACGTTTCGCTTGAACGATATTGGGTAAGGAGAGATAGCGCGGCTCATTCAAGCGTAAATCCGTGGTAATGATGGCTGGCAGTGATAAAAATAACGTTTCCAGACCTCCATCAATTTCGCGGGTGACGCTGACACCCTGATCTTTAAACACTAATTTTGAGGCATAACAGCCTTGCGGCCAATTTAATAGCGCGGCCAACATTTGACCAACCTGATTATTGTCGGTATCAATGGCCTGTTTCCCTAAAATGACGAGTTTCGCCTCGGTTTGGGCGACCAGGGCTTTTAAAATGCTTGCGGCTGCCAGGGGCTGAATGTCATTTTCAGGGGTGGTTTGCACTAAAATGGCTGAGTCTGCGCCCATGGCGAGTGCTGTTCTGAGCGTTTCCTGACAGGGTGCCTCGCCAATTGAAACAGCGATCACCGCAGTCGCAATGCCTTGTTCTTTCAGGCGAACCGCTTCTTCAACGGCAATTTCATCAAAGGGATTCATGGACATTTTGACATTGGCGGTTTCAACACCGGTGCCATCCGCTTTAAGATGAATGCTGGCTTTATAGTCGATCACACGTTTTACTGGAACAAGAATTTTCACTTACCTATACTCCGTTAATCATGGGCACTATTTTGATGCAATCGTACCGACATCGTTTGAGCTGATGTTAGCATTGATCGGCGAGGCATTAAAGATTTCAACATTCATTGGGAAGGGAGAGAATCGAATGGACATTCAAGGGCAGGTTGCCATTATTACAGGCGGTGCATCAGGCATGGGTTGTGCCACCGCAAAACGGTTAAGCGCCAAAGGCGCAAAAGTGGCGTTGCTGGATATCAACCTTGCGGCGGCTGAAAAGCTAGCGGCTGAAATGGGCGCGATGGCGGTGCAGTGTGATGTGAGTCGGGAGGCAAGCGTGGTGGCGGCACTCGATGCGGTGCGCGATCAGTTGGGTGTTGCGAGGATATGCATTAACTGCGCTGGCATGGTGCATGGCAAACGGATGGTTGGGAAGGAAGGGGTGATGCCCCTGGATGAATTCCGTCATGTCATTGAAGTCAATCTGATCGGCACATTTAATGTGATGCGGCTGGCGGCTGATGCCATGATGACACTGGATGTGTTGCAGGCATCAGGCGAGCGCGGTGTGATTATTAATACGGCCTCTGTGGCGGCCTATGAGGGTCAAATTGGGCAAACGGCATATAGTGCGTCAAAGGGCGGCATTGTGAGTCTCACGCTGCCTGCTGCCAGAGAGTTGGGTTCGGCGGGGATTCGTGTCATGGTGATTGCGCCTGGTTTGGTGGATACACCGATGTTTGAGAAAATTTCACCGGAAGCAAGAGCGTCATTGGCGCAAATGGTGCCTTTCCCCAAACGGTTGGCGCGACCGGAGGAATATGCCCAGTTAGCGGAGCAAATCATTGAAAATGTGATGTTAAATGGCGAGGTTATTCGACTCGATGGTGCTTTACGGATGCAGGCAAAGTAATGTATTTTATAAAGTACTTCCCGTCAGATGGGCATAAAATGGGACGATTTGGCTTGAAATATACTCAACCCACCCGTCATTAACGAAACGTATTCAACGGCTGGAAAAATGTCGCAGAATGAAAAGGACTATTGATGTTTTTATCCAAAAAATGGAAAGAAACGCTGATTGGGCACCCACTGAATCCATTTAATCCCAATCTCATGCGCCATGTTTCACTGGTTGCTTTTATTGCCTGGGTTGGTTTAGGTGCTGATGGATTATCTTCTTCCTGTTATGGACCGGAAGAAGCGTATATGGCACTGGGTGTTCATACCAATTTTGCATTGTATATCGCCATTGCGACGGCCATCACGGTGTTTCTGATTTCCTTAGGCTATAATCAGGTCATTGAGTTATTTCCAAGTGGCGGCGGTAGTTATAAAGTGGCCTCACAGCTCCTTGGCGCACACGTGGGATTATTATCCGGTGCCGCCCTGATTGTTGATTATGCGTTAACCATTGCTGTTTCAACCGCCAGTGGCATGGATGCGTTATTCAGCTTGGTTCCAATACAATATTTGCCTTATAAATTGATGGCGGAAGTGGGCTTGATTTTTGGCTTGCTCTTTTTAAATATGCGAGGCATGAAGGAATCCATTAAGTTTTTAATGCCGATCTTTCTCGGTTTTTTTGTGATTCATGTGGTCTTGATTACCTACGGTATCTTTGCGCATCATGAAGGTTTAATGCTGATTGTGCCAAATACACTGGAGGAAACACAAACGACGATTAAGCTGATTGGCTGGGTGCCGGTGCTGGCTTTAGTGTTGCATGCCTATTCCTTGGGTAGCGGTACTTACACGGGTCTTGAAGCGGTTTCAAATAATGTGAATTTTTTGCGTGAGCCAAGGGTCGCGACCGGTAAGTTGACCATGTTTTATATGGCTATCTCCTTAAGTATGACGGCGGGCGGTATCATTTTGTTATATCTTTTATGGGAGCCCAAGGCTGCACTGGGTAAAACCTTGAATGCCGTGGTATTCCATTCCATTTTGGGTGATAGTCCGTTTGGTAGCATCATGTTAACGCTGACGCTTTTGTTTGAAGCGGGATTACTTTTTGTGGCGGCAAACACGGGATTCCTGGCAGGCCCAAATGTGCTCGCTAACATGGCCATTGATGGCTGGGTGCCCAACCGATTTCGCCATTTATCCACGCGTTTAGTCGTGCAAAATGGCCTATTTTTATTCGGTTTATTTGCCATTTCAGTCTTGATCTGGTGTAAGGGAAAAGTGTCGTTGCTGGTGGTGCTTTATAGTATCAATGTGTTTGTGACGTTTTCCTTATCGTTATTTGGGATGAGTGTGTATTGGTTGCGGGAGCGTAACAAGGCATCATCCAAATGGCGATGGCGTTTGTGCGTCTCCTTGACCGCATTCATCATTACCAGCGCCATTTTGTGTGTGACCTTAGTGAATAAGTTTGAAGAAGGCGGTTGGCTGACGGTGATGGTGACTTGTACTGTTCTCTTCTTTTGTCTCCTGATTAAAAGGCATTATCGAAAATTTAATAAAAAATTAACGCAATTGGATATTCAGTTAAAACAGCCCATTGATTTGCCGCTCAATCCAGAGCCGATTGACACCTATCAACCAACCGCCGTCATTTTCATTGGCAAAAGTCCAGGGGTTGCGATGCATACCTTGCTTTACATCATTCGTATGTTTCCGAATCATTTTAAGAATTTTGTTTTTATCAGCGCGGGTATTGTGGATGTTGAGAGCTTTTCCGGACAAAATACCTTGCAAAAAATGCGTAGCGAGGTGAATGAGAATCTGGAATATTTTGTGAAATATTGTCATCAATATGGGTTGGCAGCGGAAGCATATGTCGGGTTTGGGACAGACACGGTTGCGGAGTTGACCCGCTTAGCAGAGAAGGTTAGTAAAAAATATTCTAATTGCATTTTCTTTTCAAGTAAGCTTATTTTTGAAAACGATAATTGGATTACACGCTTTTTGCATAATGAAACACCGATTACCTTACAGCGAAATTTGCATTTTATTGGCAAGGAACTGGTGATTTTGCCGATGAAAATTTAAGTAGCGTGCAGCGCGTCTCGAAGGATCTCGTGTTTATTAGGAGATTCTTCGCTTCGCTCAGAATGACAGCCCGCTTCGCGCAGAATGATTGTTACGGAGTGCTAGCGCGTCGCATCATTCTTTCGTCGTTGCGAGGAGTGCTTTTTACGACGCGGCAATCCAGTCCTTGACTTTATAGTAACCCACCGTATAGATCATGCCATTTACGATTTATCGATTCAATCAGAAGAATTTTATTTTTTCTTTTTCGCATGGTTGCCATGATATAAATGATTTGTCATGAATAATGACGATGAGTCATGGCGTTTTGTCATGGCTAAAGTCCAAGACTGGATTGCCGCGTCGTAAAAAGCACTCCTCGCAACGACGAGAGAATGATGCACTATCAATAGGCTTCGTCCTGAAATTTTGGATGGAATGCCTGTTTAGCAATGATTAAGCGCATGATTTCGTTCGTGCCTTCTAAAATTTGATGCACACGAAGATCACGAAAATAACGCTCAATGGGGTAATCACGAAGGTAGCCATAGCCACCGTGTATTTGCAGGGTTTGATTGCAAATTTGAAAGCATAAATCGGTGGCCAGACGTTTTGCCATGGCACAATAAAGAATGGCGCGTGGATGTTTGTGATCAAGCGCATGCGCCCCACGGTATACCATGAGACGTGAGGCATCTAACTCTGTCATCATATCGGCAAAGCTGAATTGCAACGCTTCAAACTCGGATAATGTTTTTTGGAACTGTTTACGTTCCAACATATAGCGCCTAGTCAGTTGCAGGCATTGTTTGGCACCACCAAGCGAACAGGCTGCAATGTTGAGCCTTCCCCCATTTAAGGCAGATAAGGCTATTTTAAACCCTTTCCCTTCTTCACCAATACGATTACTAATGGGGACACGACAATTTTCAAAATAGACCGCGGTGGTCGGTTGGCTGTGCCAACCCATTTTTTTCTCGGGCTTGCCAAAACTAATGCCCTCACGTTCTTTTTCAACTAATAGGCAAGAAATGCCATCTGCACCGTCAGGGCTGGTTCTAACCATGCAAATATAAATGTCACTGTGTGAGCCGCCGGAAATGAATGCTTTAGCACCATTTAAAATATAATAGTCGTTTTCGCGCAAAGCCGTGGTCGTGAGAGAGGCGGCGTCTGATCCGGCATGGGGTTCAGTGAGACAGTAACTACTAAAACAATCCATGGAAGCCAATTGGGGTAACCAGTGTTGGCGTAAGCTTTCATTGGCATACGTATCGATTAACCAGCCAACCATATTGTGAATGGAGAGATAAGCGGCTGTAGAAGGGCAGGCAGTGGCTAATTCTTCAAAGATAATGGTGCTGTCCAGTCGTGACAATTCAGATCCACCCACATCAGGGCGAACATAGATGGCGGCAAGCCCTAGGGCAGCGGCTTGTCGTAATGTGTCGGCCGGAAAAATAAATTCGGCATCCCATTTAGCCGCATGCGGCGCCATTTGTTTGTCAGCAAAATTTCGCGCCATTTCACGAATGGCTTGTTGTTCTTCGGTTAAATTGAAATTCATACATTACTCCGCGATGAGGCTTTCAAGTGACAGCATATCTTCAATGTTTTCCCGCCGTCGTATGAGGTGAACCGTTTGTCCTTCAACCAAAATTTCAGCGACACGATTTCGCGCATTATAATTGGAACTCATGCTAAAGCCATAGGCACCGGCCGCATCAATTGCGAGCAGATCATGCGGCATCAGTGAAAGCATGCGTCCTTTGCCAAGATAATCAGCCGATTCACACACGGGGCCTACAATATCATAACGTTGCTTGTCACCTGCTCGCAAACGAACAGGCAGTATAGTTTGCCAGGCGTCATAGAGAGCAGGGCGCATAAAATCATTCATGCCCGCATCCATAATGGCAAAGTGTGTGTTGGTAGTCGGTTTTAAATATTCAATGCGGGTGAGCAAGATGCCAGCGGTGGCTGAGATGG
>MGYH01000023.1 GCA_001801665.1 Gammaproteobacteria bacterium RIFCSPHIGHO2_12_FULL_45_12
CTTCGTTCATTCACGAATGATAACTCATTGATTAAAGAAAGGTAAGTTATTTATTCACAAAGCCTAAGGACCTATTCACAGATGTTGGTAATTTTGAAATTCAACTAGCACTTTCGGACGGTCAGTCAAGCCAAGTGAAGTCTACAAAAGAATTTGGTCCGGTGGTTACCCCAACAGGGAAAAATGAATCTGTTAAAAGCGTTCTTATTTTTCCCGACGCTGGAGCCCGCCTCCTTAACAGACAGCACCGCACTCCTAGATGGGTATATGAGCAAGTTGAAACGCGCAATTTTGGAGCTGTTAATGCGTTGGAAATTCTGCATTCGATTAAATACTACTCAGAACGCAACGAGAATGGCTTCACGCCAGAATCATATACATCTCTGATAGATGAAATTAAATTTTATTTCCCAGACCTGACAAATATAGTCAGTGACAGAACAGATACAGACATTTCCACGCTTGTATATGAGGAATACGGTCGTCGCCTTGACATCCTTTATTCAGGAACAGGGTTAAAACATTTTATTGATGTTCTGATAAAAACAACCTTATCTAAAGCTAATATTGTTTTATTAGATGAGCCTGAAATGGGCCTCCACCCTGATCTTCAACGACAATTCATTGAATATCTTGTAAAGCTTTCCAAGGAAAAGCAAATCCAGTTCTTCATTTCGACTCACTCCCCTATTTTTCTAAACTACTCGGATGACTTTTCATTCTACCGAATCACAAACAGGCAAGGTGTGAGAGATGTTCAAACCATCCCATCTGATGCGACGCACACACTTCTAAGCGACTTCGGAATCAGACCAAGCGATATATTCAATCAAGATATGTGCTTGTTAGTTGAAGGTGCCTCAGAAGTAGTATTTTTCGAACACCTAATTAGAACATTATACCAATCCGATTTTGAAAAAGTCGGGGTAGGAATAATCCAATATGGAGGCGGTGCTGCGGATGGAATTATCTCAGGAGATATAGACGTATCAAATATCACCCCTACTCAGAAATATACATTCTGGATACGGGACAGGGATGAGAAGCCTACAAGTTTACCTGCTACAGAAGCTACAAAATTTAAAAATGCTTTGGAAAAAGCTGGCTTAACATGCCATATCCTCGGAAAAAGAGAAATTGAGTACTACTATCCTGAAATAATACACTGTAAAGCGCAACAGGGTGACAGCTCCAAAGAAGGAGCAACTAAAGCCATTTTGGTTGGCGGACAAGAAATAAAGTATCGTGAAGCAGCGAAGCCAGCTCATATCTGCGTTCCAACTGGAAAATATCTCAGGCGTCTCCTAAATGATTACATGACATCAAAAGATCAACTAGATTCCGAAATTAGAGAATTGATTGAGAACACACTCATACCCTGGAAAAAGGAAATCCTAGGTGAAACCTAATTAACTTGCATGAGACACATTAAAACAAAGTAAAGCGCAACTATTTGAAGCAGATAGCTCCAAAATAATGTGAGGCCTTATGGCATTAACTGTCGTACAAGTCAAAAATGCAAAACCCAAAGAAAAGTCCTACAAATTAGCTGATGAACGTGGCTTGTACCTTCTGATCAATCCAAATGGATCGAAGCTCTGGAAACTTAAATATCGTTTTGCGGGGATAGAGAAGAAACTGTCTCTTGGCGCATACCCAACCATCAGCCTAGCGAATGCACGAGACCAGAGAGAGGATGCAAGAAAGAAGATTGTGGAGAGCATTGATCCCGGGATACTGAAAAACTCAATCAAGCGGTCAAAACAGTTAGCAGCAGAAAACAGCTTTGAAGCAATTGCCCGTGAGTGGCATGCAAGATTTAGCTCCAAATGGACAACGGAACACGGCGAAAGAATATTGATTCGACTAGAACAGAATATTTTTCCATGGATAGGCAAGCGACCCATAAAAGAAGTAACCGCGCCTGAAATCTTATCTGCTCTTCTCCGCGTAGAAAAACGAGGCGCTGTTGAAACGGCACACCGAATCTCTCAAATCTGCGGACAGATTTTCCGTTACGCTATCGTAACAGCTAGAGCCGAACGCAACCCAGCTGCTGATTTACGTGGCGCACTTGCACCCGTCAAACAAAAACATCATGCGAGCATTACTGATCCTCTCGAAGTCGGAAAACTACTTCGCGCCATTGATAGCTACGAAGGAAACTTCGTCACTAAATGTGCATTACGCCTCGCCCCACTCGTTTTTGTACGCCCAGGGGAGTTACGCCACGCAGAATGGGATGAAATAGATTTCGAAAAAACCGAATGGCGTATTCCTGCCGAGAAGATGAAAATGCGAGAGCAACATATTGTACCGCTATCTACGCAGGCAATTGCAGTTATCAATGAACTAAAGCCTTTCACTGGTGGTGACAAATATTTATTCCCTAGTAGAACCAGCACAAAGAAACCCATGTCTGAAAACACGATATTAGCAGCGTTAAGGCGAATGGATTACGAAACAGACCAAATGACAGGCCACGGCTTTCGTAGCATGGCTTCTACTTTACTTAATGAGCAAGGCTGGAACCGTGATGCGATTGAGCGACAGTTAGCACACGCAGAGCGTAACAATATTCGCGCGGCATACAACTATGCTGAATATCTGCCCGAGCGCAGAGAAATGATGCAGTGGTGGGCGGATTATTTGGAAGAATTAGCTAACAAGTTGAATCACGTAACTTTAAAAACAGGTTAATTTATACATGAATGAAAAAGCCAAAACTAAATATCGAAAAAAAACTGACGAACCAGTTTCTGGTAAGAAATTAATTGAAATAGATCCAGTTATAGCAAAGCGTTTATTGCTGCTGCATGAGCGTTTATTTTCAATAAACATTGATGATATTCAAACTGGGAAAATACATGACGAAACGCTACGCGCAATATGCGGAATGATTAGTCATAAATTGAAAAATAACTCTAAATTTAAAAACACAATCGGCTTGTATGTAACGAGAGCACTGGAAGATATTAGCAACGGAATTAATGCCGAAAATGCATTCTGCCTGGGAAACAAAACGCGGATGTCAAATTAAACAACGTAAACTTAAACATTGCATATGCAGTATGGCAAGAGATAGTGTTTTCAAATAAAAAACAATCAGCAATATTCACTGAAGCAGCCGAAAAGTTCAATAAAACCGGGGATGCCATAAGAAATATTTACTACGATCATAAAATGGAAATCGATAATACATATATGTCAACAGAAGAATGTTCTCCGTAAAAGCCACATTTGGAGAGAACATTATTTGGTCGAAAAGAAGCCCTCTCTTCCAGTAAAGTTTAAATATATTCATTTAAACACGGAGAGGCGAAAGCAAATGTCGACAAAGCTAATAAGACTCCCCAAGGTCTTAGATTTAATAGGAGGCTCGCGATCTTGGGTATACAAAGAAATAGCTGAAGATAGATTTCCTAAACCTATTTTATTGGGAAAGAGAAGTGTTGTTTGGATTGAGGATGAAATATACAACTACATAGAACAACGCATTAATAATAGTCGCTGCTTGTTTCAAGCCAAGGAAGGAAAATGACATGGCAGACATTCCGGCAGATATCGCAAAAGAAACAATCCTCAAGTTAGCCATAATCGATAAACTTGAATATGAACGATGCAGGGAAATTGAAGCAAATACCCTTGGAATGAGGGTGTCAGCGCTAGATGACCTGGTGTCTTTAGAACGAAAAAAAATCGAAGTTAGCAAAGATGATGGGGTTTTATTCCCGCAAGAAATTCCATGGGAAAGTGAAGTCAACTTATCAGATTTATTAAATAAAATAGATGAAGCAATTAATCGTTACATGGTTCTTCCATCAGCCCATGAGGGAACAGCGACTACTCTCTGGATTGTACAAACGTATTTTATGAATGTATTAGAATGCGCACCGATCTTACACATTAAAAGCCCGGAGCCAAGATGCGGCAAAACGACACTCACACGACTTATCTTTAAGATGTCTTACAAAAGTTTACTAGCATCTAACATATCACCTGCAGCACTGTTTCGCTTGATAGAGCAATATTCTCCAACTTTACTTATTGATGAAGCAGACAGTTTTCTACGTGAAAATGAGGAGTTACGCGGAATAATTAATAGTGGCCACGACCGTGATGCAGCTTTTACTATCCGCTGCCAAGGAGAATATCATGCGATAAAAAAATTCTGCACGTTTGGAGCAAAAGTAATATCTGGTATTGGCAACATAGCTGACACCTTAGAAGACAGATCAATTCCGATTGTTTTACGACGCATGCTCGGAACAGAAAAAAAAGAGAAAATGAGTATGCATAATAAAACCCTGCAAAATGATTTTGAAATTATTCGTAGAATGTGCTTACGATTTGCGAAAGATAATTCAAGCAAGTTGAAAAGCATAAATCCAGACATTCCATGCAATTTGAATGATCGAGCTGCAGATAATTGGCATTCTCTTTTATCACTCGCTACATTAGCAGGTAATGTGTGGTCTACCAAGGCAGCCTCGGCGGCAATGGCACTTACAGGCAATGAACAATGCACAATTACGATTGGTGTTGAGCTACTCAATGATATCCAAGAGATATTTTCTTCTGATAAATTCAGGCACGCCCAAAGAATCTACAGTAGCGATTTACTTGAAGCCCTTACTCAAATTGACGACGCGCCTTGGCCGACATTTAACCGCGGTAAACCAATGACCGCTAGACAACTTGCTCACCGATTAAAGGAGTTCAGCGTCAAGTCAAAAGATTTGCGGATTCAATATGGTCCAAATAAAAAGGGGTTTGAACGTTCTGATTTTGAAGATGCATGGGAAAGATATATACCTTTACCCGCACCTGAATCTGCCGCGACAAGTGCTACACCGCGACAAAGCCCAGCTGACGCTGGCTGCGCTGTCGCGGATATTCAAATTAACACGCTTCATGATCAATTCAAGCAAAATACATCCGCGACAGTAAATTGCTTAAGTAATATCGAAGAACAACATGTCGCGAGTAATTTGCCGCGACAAAATCAAAATGTCGCAGATAAATACTCTTCCGAACCCAGTAATGACGGGGATTGTCGCGCTGTCGCGGATAAACCACATTATTCCGGTGTGATAGAAGATAGTAAATCAGACTGCAGATGTGGCTATAGGCTCCCATTCTGCAACTGCCCCAATACCATACAAGCAGAAGCTTCAAATTAATCTTTTGAGCACATATATTTGAGGAAAACTCCGATGCCAAATATTATTATGAATAAGCTTAACCAAAGGCAATTGCGCTTTATCGATGAATACCTACTTGACCTAAATGCAACGCAGGCAGCAATCCGTTCTGGCTATAGCAAAAAAACAGCTTATTCAATTGGGCAAGAGAACCTGAAGAAACCTGAAATCAAACAAATCATTGATACCGAGCTAACAAACCTACACAACACCCAGAGGAATCGTCTACTGATGGCAGCAGAATCAGCGATTATTGCACTTACAGAGATCATTGAGAAAGGCACAGGTATCGCCCGCGTTCAGGCTGCAAACAGTATTCTTGATCGTGTTGGGCATAAAGCTATTGATAAGTTCCACTGCGCTATCGAGACTACCGCAAAATCCAACATGAACTACAGCGATGCCAGACAAGAACTACTTGAGAAACTTTGCCAAAAATTTCCTGATATATATCCACGGAACAAATAGACAACGTCCATAAATTAGCTAAAAACCTCACCCCATGTCTTTGCATCTAAGGCTTTGTGAATAAATAACTTACCTTTCTTTTTTTTGTTTTTTTCTTGGCTTGATTTTATAA
>MGYH01000024.1:0-4152 GCA_001801665.1 Gammaproteobacteria bacterium RIFCSPHIGHO2_12_FULL_45_12
CATATCATTTTCCTTCAACGTAAAATGCACGTCCGCTAATGGACCGAACACTTGCGTTGCCGATGTGCATCCTCCTAATTTCAACGTTGAGTGGCTTTCATTGACCAACTCAATTTTGATGGTGCCATCCGGATGAGTGTGATTATCCCAATTTACAGCCAATGCAGTGGTTGTCATACACAACGAACCTGCAAGAACGAGTGATAGAACAGAAACAGTTGATTTTTTCATAAATCCCCCATTACTGTTTATTTAGGAACGGGTGAATTATAGTATAGAGGCGCTGTTTTTGCTTAAAAAGGCATTTTTTTTCCGCGTCATAACTCGATGAAAAAAATGCGTTTTTTCATTTCGTGAAACCGGTGCGCTGACAACGCAATGCAGGTATACTAATCAAAATCAACAACCTATTTTAAGTCATGAAAACAACAGCCCAACTACTTGATGGTCGCGCCATTGCTGCGAAAATTCGATCTACCATTGCAGCAGAAATCGCCTCACGTAAAATCACCCCCGGTTTAGCAGTGATTCTCGTTGATCATGACCCAGCTTCTGAGATGTACGTGAAAACGAAACAACGCGCCTGCTTCGAGGTCGGCATTTTTTCTGAATGCTACCGATTACCTGAAACGGTAGATCAATCTGCACTCGAAAAACTCATCGCCACATTGAATAAAGACCCCAAGATTCACGGCATTTTATTGCAATTACCCCTGCCCGCTCACTTATCTGCAGATGACTTACTGGAAACAATAGACCCCAGAAAAGACGTGGATGGCTTTCATCCCTACAATTTGGGACGCTTAGCCCAAAAACGCCCATTGTTACGTCCATGCACACCCTATGGTGTGATGACATTATTAAAATCAATTGACGAAACACTAGCAGGCAAACATGCGGTCGTCGTCGGCGCGTCAAATATTGTGGGCAGACCCATGGCGCTCGAATTGTTATTAGAGCAATGCACGGTCACTGTATGCCATCGCGCAACAGAGCATTTACAAGAGCACGTCAAATCAGCTGATATTTTGATTTCTGCAACCGGCCATTTTGGCGTGATTCAAAGTGACTGGATTAAACCTGGCGCCATTGTCATCGATGTTGGATTTAGTCGACTGAGCAACGGCAAAATTACTGGGGACATTGATTTTGATACGGCAAAAATACGCGCGAGCTGGATCACCCCCGTTCCCGGAGGTGTTGGCCCCATGACCGTCGCGACATTATTACAAAATACTATTTTGGCTTGTAAATGGGCTCTTGACGGTTAATTTCATCATAAATTTCCGGGTACACCGTTTTAAAATCACGAATACACGTGTCTAACAACGGCTTATGTGCATCGTTTGCACTGCTGTTCCACCCTGCCAAAATGTTTAAAAAACAATTCGCATCAGGCGAACCCTTCATCAACAATTTATACAGAAATTCAGCTTGGATATTAGCAAGTGTCGCAAGCCTATCTTTAACATGCGCCTTGAACTGCTCAAAAAGATAATTTCGTTGCACCTCTGTCAGCGAAGATTCAGTCGAAAATAAACCAGCATGACGCTTCGAGACCCTCTCTTTCATCGATTTAATTGAATGGCCAAATGTGGGCGCGCTTTCATTAAGATCGGCCAATCGATCCACTACAGTGATACGTGACATTGTATTTACCCCCTAATTGGCCAATTCCATTACCAGCTGATTCAACGATTTCACAAACGCAGCCGGATTTTCCAACTGCTCGCCTTCAGCCAACAAAGCCTGATTCAACAGCAAATCGGACCAACGCGCAAGACGCGCATCATCATTTTCCTGCTGAATTTTTTGCAACATAGTATGTTCAGGATTTAATTCCAAAATGGGTTTAGATAGCGGAACTGCTTGACCCGCTGCTTTTAACATACGCTGCATATGGCCTGATAATTCATCATTATCAAACACCACACACGCAGGAGAATCGGTCAAACGATGCGTTAAGCGAATTTCCTTCACGCGATCGCCTAATGATTTTTTCATTTTTTCGATCACCTCTTTGAAATTCTTTTCGCTCTCCACTTTTTTCTCTTCGAGTTCTTTTTTATCTTCAAGTGATCCCAAATCTAACGAACCTTGTGAAACGGATTGTAATGGCTTGCCTTCAAATTCATTCAAATGAGAAACCAACCATTCATCCACACGATCGGACAACAACAACACTTCGATATTTTTCTTACGAAATACTTCAAGCAACGGACTGTTTTTCGCCGCTATAAAATTATCTGCAACAATGTAGTAAATTTTTTCTTGGGTGCTTTGCATACGAGAAGCATAGTCTTTTAAGCTGACTGTTTGTTTCGCATCATCAGTCTGTGTTGAAGCAAATCGCAATAAATTCGCAATGCGATCTTTATTCGCATAATCTTCTGCAGGACCTTCTTTCAACACGGCACCAAATGCATCCCAAAATGTCGCGTATTTTTCTTTATCATTAGTTGCCAAGTCTTCCAGCAAACTCAATATACGCTTCACACTCGCGGATTTAATTGAATCAATTGTTTTATTCGATTGCAAAATTTCGCGTGATACATTCAGCGGTAAATCATTCGTATCCACAATTCCTTTCACGAAACGCAAATACATCGGCATAAAATGTTCTGCGTCATCCATAATAAAGACGCGTTTCACATACAATTTTAATCCACGCACACCTTCGCGATTCCACAAATCAAACGGCGCGCGCTTAGGAATATACAATAAGCTCGTATATTCCATTTTGCCTTCGACTTTGTTATGTGCCCAAGCAAGCGGATCTTCAAAATCGTGCGCAATATGTTTATATAATGCTGAATATTGTTCATCTTTAATTTCATTTTTTGGTAGTGTCCACAATGCATTTGCTTGATTCACTACTTCTTGTTCTGGAATAACTGTTTCGTCTTTTTTGTCAGATGGCTTTTCTAATTTTTCCATCATGATTGGCAACACAATGTGATCGGAATATTTCGTGATAATGTCACGCAAACGAGTTGATTCTAAATACTCATCCATTTCTTTTTTGAGATACAGGGTAATTTCGGTACCGCGTGTTTTTTTCTCGATATTTTTAACCTCAAATGCACCTTTGCCGATCGACTCCCAATACACACCTTGATCGATTT
The DNA here is from genome assembly GCA_001801665.1 of Gammaproteobacteria bacterium RIFCSPHIGHO2_12_FULL_45_12. Taxonomy (GTDB): domain Bacteria; phylum Pseudomonadota; class Gammaproteobacteria; order DSM-16500; family DSM-16500; genus Aquicella. Next base: position 3,126 of record MGYH01000024.1, read on the forward strand.
GCATACCCGCACGACGTGTGCGCACAACAACATTATCTGCAACCACATACGCAGAATAAAATCCCACACCGAACTGACCGATTAATTGCGCATCATCCGATTTACCATTACCCGAAATTTTTTCTTTGAATGCGCGCGTACCCGATTTTGCAATCGTTCCCAAATTTGCAATCGCTTCTTCTCGATTCATCCCAATACCATTGTCACGAATCGTGACAGTACGATTTTCTTTATCAATCGAAATCCAAATTTTTAAATCAGGGTCATTCTCAAATAGCGCCGCATCCGACAATCCTTCATAACGCAATTTATCTGCCGCATCAGATGCATTCGAAATTAATTCACGCAAAAAGATTTCAGGATTGCTATATAACTAATGTGCGACCAATTCTAATAATTGATTTACATCAGCACCAAAGGATAGGGTTTCTTGTTGAGCTGAAACAGTCATGTGATTTCTCCGTGAGGTTAATTCAGTTGATAGAGAGATGGGGATGCCACAGAGAAAATTCAAGGGAATGAGTAAAACCCAAACCAACCACCAAACCACAAAAAAAAAGGGAGCTGAAGCCCCCTCTTTCCCAACAAATAATCTCTCGATTATACGTTGAATTTGTATCCCAAGAAAGCGGTATACTGATTCAACTCTGGCGCAGCATTTGGCGCACCAAAAGAGGTATTACCGTAGTTAACTTCGGAGTTGCCTGGTAAATGCATGTATTGCGCACCAACCAACCAAGCTTCTGCAAATGTGTACTGCAAACCAGCTGCGAATACAGGCGCCCAGTAATGACCATTGCCTGTAATACCACCTCGCACATTTGCTGCTGCTTTTGGTGAGTATGATAAGCTACGATATGCAACACCGATTTTACCGAACAAATCAAAATTTTCCATAACAGGTACGGACAATTTTGCTGCCATGTATGCAAACCAGGAATTACCTTTTGCTGTTGTATTTGTTGCTTGAGATATATCACCAACAGTGTTGCCTGTACCTACACTTTTCACTTGTGGGATATAGAAC
>MGYH01000024.1:4170-5810 GCA_001801665.1 Gammaproteobacteria bacterium RIFCSPHIGHO2_12_FULL_45_12
ATGTGTTGTGTGATGTTGTAGCCTAAATCCACACCGCCAACAGTACCGCCTTTGCCATTTTTCGTTGGTGTAGTCAATGAAGTAGCACGAACACCAGTAACGTTATTTGAATTGAAGTCAGTCCAGTTAGATTGTGTATAACCAACGTGACCATCTAAATAAATGCTATTTTGAAACGCAGGTTCAGAAGGCATAGCCATGTGATCAGGGCCGCCTGCCATTGCAGCAGTTGCACCAATCGCCGCTAAGCTTGCAGCTGTTAAAACTAATAATTTTTTTACCGACATTTTAAATTCCCTCTTTTTCGATCTAACAAAAAATAGAGCCGTTAAAACACCCCATCCGCCTAAGCGGTGGAATATTCATCGACTCTTTTTCCGCTCTAGTATATATGCGAAAAGCATATACAAATATACTACCTCAGTTTGCAACCATTAAACAAGTTTTTTTGTACGTGGTTTTTTGTGCGTAGCCGGTTGTCAGTAGTCGGCGATTGAGGTGGTCGAAATCGAAGGTGCAATTTAACCTATCCGGTTGCTACCTATTTTGTTAGAAGCGATGGGAGTGGGAGCGCAAGCGACCACGCAACATAGCCAATTGACGCGCTTTGTTAGCACGCGCGCTTCCATCGCTGCTAAGTAATTATGTGACAACCGGATAGGCAGGCAATTTAATACAAACTAACTTTCTAAAATATACTTCTGATTCTGACCACCGACCACCGACCACAAAAAAAAGGGGCAAAAGCCCCTTTTTTCACAACAGATAAAACGACTACACAGTAAACTTGTAACCCAAGCCCAATGTGAATACGTTTGCAGCCACTGTTCCCAACGCACCGTTGTTTGCGGTTCTGATTGGGAAAGAGTTTCTTGCACCCATGAAGTATGCGTACTGGATAATACCGGACCATGTGTCGCTGAAGCTATAATCCAAACCAGTTGCAAACATAGGACGAACAAAGGTTGAAGAACCTGAGCTTGTATTATAACCTGTTGTTGCAGCTTGAGGACCAGATGGAATCGTTGCTTTACGATACGCAGCACCTAATTTGAAGAATACATCAGTGCTATTCATCCAAGGCAATGGCATCATGTATTTGCCAGCCAAGTAGAGCACCCAGCTCTTCAAGTATGCAGCCCCTACGCTGTTATTCGCAGCCAAGTTAACATCGGGTAAGTGGAACCAACCCAATTCAACACCGAAGTGACGATTAATTTTGTAGCCTGCATCCAAACCAGCAGCAAAACCACCACGAACATTAGAATTATTGTTTGAACCAGTAGCGTAGTTTGTACCAGCCGATCTCCAGTTTTCATTGTCAAAATAATTTTGACGCGCGTAACCCAAGTGACCTTCTACGTAATAGCCGCTATCAGCCATTGGCGCCGCAGGTTCGTGAGTCATACCACCAGCCATTGCAGCGGACATGCTAACTTCAGCAACACCCGCAGCACTTAACAGAAGAATTTTCTTTACCGACATTGAACTTCCCTCTCAATATATTTTTAATTTAATAATCTGGAAGTTCAACGGAAAAAATTTTTCCGAACCACGAACTCCCAAAGCGATACAAGTTTGCATCACATCCTCGGTATACTACCGAATACTTTTCATCGAAACAAGCAGGTATTTTCGTT
>MGYH01000025.1:0-17194 GCA_001801665.1 Gammaproteobacteria bacterium RIFCSPHIGHO2_12_FULL_45_12
CCCCCTTTTGGTGCAAGCAAAAGCTTGGCTTTTGCGCAGCATAAAAACAAGGAAGCCATTCCCGCGTTCTTTAGCGGGAATGGCTGGTAAACGAGTGTGGGGAAATAATGAAAGGGGGAGAGCTGTGTTCTCAAATAACAATCTACCAAGCGATGGGCGTGCCAAGGGCAATCCCAGTTTAGGTGACATTTTAAACAAATGGGTGGACTTATATCGGAGTGAGTCTGGTTTCAGCTGCGGCCTTTTTATAGGTCGGGGCAAGAGCCGAGTGGCGGTGCTTGAGCGGTTGCTCAGCAATATGCCAGAAGAGGAACTAGGAAAATTTTTGCTAACCAGTCTTGTTCATGAGGATGGCAAGGCATTTTGGGGGACGAGCGAGCGTTTTAAATTTCGTTTGGCGCAAGGCTTAAATGAATATTTTGCAAGGAATGCGCCCCATTTCTTCACAGGCGGCATCACGCAGGTCATTCACAGGGTCAAGACAGACCACGAGGGTTTATGTTTGCTGCCAAGCTTAGAAAAACTTTTTCAGGAAGGGGATGCAAGCGATTTAAAGAGAGAGTCCTATACGCCTGCGAATTATCAACAGATGCTATGGATGCCATTTTACTTGTCGGGCAAGCGTTTAAGCCATCTGTTTAAGTACAAAGTGTTAGGCGTGTTGATGCGTTATTTGGAGCAGTGCCACTTAGGGGCGAGTGCCAAAACGAGCGTTTATCACTATATAAAAGAGGTGGCCGCTTCAACGTTGGGTGACGCGGCTTTTATGGAAAAAATAGTCCGTGATTTTTTTACGGCATCTAACGATGTTCAGGCATCCATGAGCAGTGGTTGTTGGGGCGGCGGCATTGAAGTGCTGCGCTATCAATTGGCCCAACTGTTAATTGAACAGTTGGGTTATCAAAATGAGGTGGCTGAACAAGTGTCACTCGCTAAGCAGGCTTTCATGGAAAGCACGGGCGTGTCTCGATGTTTTCCTTTTTACTTTGATGCCGCGAGTGCGAAGGAGAGCGCAACGTTTAAGGTGTTATCAGTCGCATGGGCAGAGCATGTCAGGGTCAAAGCGTCAACGCCTGAACGGTTGAGGCAGCGTCTATCCTAGCGGGATGACGATTCGGCAAGGCGAATGCCATGGTTGACAACGGTTACGAATTGGCTGGGTTTCATGCGATTGTTAAACAAGCCCACCCATTTTCCTTGCGGGTTAATGAGGAGAATGGAGGGGGTGTGTTGCAGTTGGTAGTTGACAGTCGTTCTGTTCGTGTCCTTCATGGCATAAATGCCTAATTCACTTTGCAACTTTCGCAAGTCTTGTCGTTTACCTGAGGCACCTATAAACGCCGGATTAAAAGATTGTACGTAGTGGGCAAGAATCGCTGGTTTGTCACGTTCGGGATCAAGTGAGATCAAGACAACTTGCAAGTTGGGATGGGCGTCATGCAGTTTTCCATAAGCGCGGTTTAACATCTCAAGCGTGGTGGGGCAGATGCTCGCGCAGTGTGTGAAGCCAAAGAATAGCAAGGTCCAATGCTGGTAAAAATCTTTTTCACTAAAAGTAAGCCCATTGGCATTGATGAGAGAAAAGGGTTTTAATTCGCGTGGAAGGGAGAAAAGAACGCCGTTTTCCGCGTTGATGTTAGCTTGGACTGGTTTTTTGCTCAGGTGATACACAAACAGGGAAGTGATCAGGGCGGCACAAATAAAGACAGCGGCTGACATGATTTTATTGATAGAGAGCGTGCGATGAGTAGTCATGATGTTTTCAGTTTATAAGTAAGTGATGGTCAAGCAGTAGCATTAAAAATAATCCCGTCAGGTAGATCAGGGAATATTTGAAAGTTTTTAACGCTATCAGCGTATCCGTGGTTGAAAACTGCAATTTCAGGGCGTAGCCAATCAAGCCCATGCCTAACAGGATGGCACTAATTAAATAAAGTTGTCCACTCATGCCAATGACATAAGGCAGCAGACTACAGGCAATGGTGAGAAAACTGTAGAGCACAATGTTAAGTTTGGTGAAAGAGATGCCATGCGTGATGGGCAGCATGGGAATGGTGGTTTGTTTATATTCTTCATAGCGATGAAGGCAGAGCGCCCAGAAATGCGCGGGCGTCCAGGTGAAGATGATGAGTACCAGCAGCCAGCCACCCGCATCGAGTTGTCCTGAAACAGCCGCCCAGCCAAGGAGTGGCGGCATGGCACCTGCCAAGCCACCGATGACAATGTTTTGTGACGTGGCGCGTTTTAAATAAAGGGAATAAACACCCGCATAGCCAATGGAGGCAATTAAGGTGAGCAGGGCGGAAACGTGATTCACGCCGAAATATAAGATGGCAAAGCCAGCAATGGTCTGAACGCTCGCAAAGGCCGAGGCGGCTTTCAGTGATAATTTGCCAGCGGCCAGCGGGCGATTTTTGGTGCGTGTCATCAGCGCATCGGTATGCCGATCAATAATGTGGTTAAAAGCAGCGGCACCCCCTGACATGAGTGCAATGCCAAGGGTGGCGTTTATCCATAGCCACCAGGGAATGGGGTTAATAGCGGCAAGGTACATGCCCGCCCATGCCGTCAGCAGCATGAGGAGAACCACGCGCGGCTTGGAAAGAGTGAGATAGTTACGAAATCCAGAAGTCATGCCGGGTATCCGAAATATAAGAAGCTTTGACGAGCGTGGTGATGAGCGTCAGCAATAAAAGAATGGCGACCGTATGATGGGTGAGGGCAATCCATACGGGCCGTAACCAGAGAATGTTTAAAATGCCAAGCGTCAGTTGCAGTGCAAGCAGCGCCAATATCAGTTTGCTGATGGATTGAAAGGCGCGGTTATCCAGCATGAATAATGCCAGCACGCTTAGGTAGGCGGCTGTGACAAAGGCACCCATGCGGTGCAGCATGTGAATGGTGATTAAATCACTGTTTAATGCTTGCCACTGCATGGCGGGTAACAGTTTGCCATTGCAGTAGGGGAAGTCAATGCAGGCAAGCCCCGCATCATGTGTGCTCACCCAGCCGCCCAGCGTGATTTGCACCGCGATCACCAAGAAGCCCAGCCATAACCAAGGTTTGAGTGCTAATTTCGGTGTTTTCACCAGAAAAGAATCGTCACGTAAATGGAGGTCAAGGTACGCCCACCAGAGCATGCTCAAAAGGGAAAGACCGATTAACAGGTGTGATAGCACAATGACGGGTTTTAATTTTTCAGTGACAGTCAGCATGCCAAGCGTCACTTGTACGCACAGCAGTCCCATTAAACCCATGGCAATCAAGGTGGATTTCGTATCTTTGGCTTGGCGTGTCAGTAAAATGGAAAAAGATAGAAAGAGAATGAAGAGGCCTTCTGTGCCAGCGACATAACGGTGCGTCATTTCTGTCCAGGCTTTTTTCACATTGAGGGGGGTGAGTGGGTAGTTTTGCGCCGCCTGCTGCATTTGTGATGTGGTATGGGGTGCGGTGATAAAGCCGTAGCAGTTGGGCCAATCCGGACAAGATAGGCCGGCATGGGTTAAACGGGTGAAGGCACCAAGCAGGATCACGACAAAGGCAAGGGCAAAGGTAAAAAGCGCGAGCTTCGAATGGCGCCGGTATTTGGTTGAAACAAACCAGTAATGTGTCAAGGGTCTAACCTCAAAACTAAAAATGATGGTTTTTGTCGATGTTATTTAGTGCCAGCTTTGTTGCATAAATTAAATGTTACACATTTTGATGTCAATGTAGGGTGGATTAGACGCGCTTTTTGCGTCGTCATCCACCAATTTGGTGGATGACGGCAAAAAACGCCTAATCCACCCTACCCAGTTTGGATTGATGCAACAAAGCCTTTAGTGCCTGACGGTCGATGTTGGCGATTATGTCTGGCGATGGTTCAGGACGATGGATATTATCAGCAAGGTGAGGGCCAAAGCAAACCATTGTACCGCATAGCCCAAATGTCGCTCAGGCCCAACAGAAACAATTTTCCATTCAAGCGCATAAGCGGCGGGATTTTTAGGGTCGAGTGACAATAGGTAGTGAAATGGCTGGAACGCCAGAAAGGGCGAGAGGGTGGTTAAATTGATAAATTCAACCCGGAGCGGCCAGTGGGTGGAAGAAAGTTCAGTTGCCTGACCAAGGGCGACATACGCCGGCGGTAAATTTAACAGGCCGACCAAGGTGACTTGCCCCGTGATGGCTTGAATCACCGGTAGATGGTCGCGGCTGTCACCCATGGGGATAAATCCTCGGTCAATGAGAATGGGCGTTGAAAGGCCATCAGCCATAAAAGGGGTGAATACTTCGTAGCCAACCTGCCGTTGATAAATTTTATTATCCAGCAGTAAAGTGTGCTGGTTGTCAAAGTGACCGCTTAGTGAGGCGCGATAAAAGCGCAAGTCGCGCTCCTTTTGCTGGTTGAGGTCGCTGCTGGTGAGGGGTGGATGTTGAATGCGTTCAGCAAAGGAACGCAATAATAAGGTTTTTTGTTTCGCGCGTGCAAGTTGCCAAAACCCAAGACTGGTTAAAAAAGTGATAAAGCAGACAGCCAGTAGGGCTAACTTCCAGTTCTTGATCTTCATTGGCATTTTTTGCTGCATTCCAAGTGCTATGTGAATATACTAGGCGCGGTTAGCGGTTTCTTATCCGATAGGAAGTGTAAAGCGATGACAATCTTTATTAAAGCTATTATTGTGCTCTTTCTGGTTTGTATCCTTTATTCCCTGGGAAGTGCGCTCTATTTTCTGGTGCAGGATAAGGGTGATTCCAATCGAATGGTCAAAGCATTGACATGGCGTATCAGCTTGTCGCTGCTGTTGTTCGTGTTTTTGTTGGTTGGCTTTTCGTTGGGGTGGATCAAGCCGCATTCAATTTAGTGGGGGGAGAATAAAATGGGATTACGTAATTTTGGTTCATTGCTCATTATTTTTTTAATGCTGATGATGGTATTTGGCACGCAGCGCTTGCGTACGATTGGCGATGATCTGGGCGTAGCCATTCGTAATTTTCGTAAGGGGATGCAAGATAATCTGGATGCAGCAGAGGATCAGCCAGAAAATAAAGAAGGAAAGACGCCGTGAGTTTCAGCCTCAGTGAAATCGCCGTCATTTTGTTGATTGCCTTATTGGTAGTGAAGCCGGAGCAGATGCCGGAAATGGCGTTACATTTGGGGCGGTTTGCAAAGATGGTTCGTCGCGTATTTGCAAAAGTGAAACATGAAATGAACGGCATGATTGAGTCGGTCGAAAAATTAGATGAACGCAAGCCGTAATCCAGGCGCGCTGCCTTTTTTAATTGAGCTGCGCTTGCGGCTAATGTATTCATTGCTGGTGTTGTTTGCTTTGTTTGCGGCGCTTGGTTATGTCGCCAATGATCTTTATACGCTGCTTGCCTTGCCTCTGCTGAAATTTTTGCCGCAAGGCCATCTGATTGCCACGCAACTGGTTTCACCTTTCTTTGTCCCCTTTAAACTAGCGTTTACAGCGTCGGTGTTTTTGGCGGCGCCTTTTTTTCTGTATCAGTTGTGGTCGTTTATCTCGCCTGCTTTATATGGCCATGAGAGGCGCATGATCTGGCCATTTTTGCTGATGAGTGCGCTGCTGTTTTATGGCGGCATCGCCTTTGCTTATTTTGTCGTCTTTCCGGCACTGTTTCATTTTTTGGTGAATCAGGCGCCACAAGGGGTGGTGTTTAGTCCGGATATCAGTGAGTACCTGGATTTAACGCTTAAACTGCTAATGGGTTTTGGCGCGTTGTTTGAGATTCCTGCGGTGATGGTGCTGTTGGTGTCAGCAGGCGTCCTCACGCGTGCGCAATTTATTAAAAAACGGTCATATGCCATTTTGGGTGCTTTTACGTTGGGAATGCTGCTTGCGCCGCCAGATGTGTTATCGCAAACTATCCTGGCCGTTCCCATTTGGCTGCTTTATGAAACAGGCATTGTGATGTCACGATGGATGGGGGTTAAGTCTGCAACAAAAGCAATTGAGTTTAAAGCTGATTAAACTGGTTAAACTGTTAAGCGATGGTCGTCACCATGACGGAGACTCATTGGGTGAGCAGTTGCAGGTGACGCGTAGTGCTGTCTGGAAGATGATTAAGAAATTGACGGTGTATGGCGTTGCGTTTGACACCGTGAAAGGGAAAGGCTATGCCCTGTTGACGCCGTTGGTGTTACTGGAGGCGCGCTGGATCAAAAAACAATTGAACTTGGATCAGGTGGAGGTGCAGGTTTTTGAAACGCTTTCTTCCACCAATGATTATTTGAAAGCGTGTCAAGCGCGTTTGCCCATCCAGATTTGTCTGGCGGAGCAGCAAACGCACGGCAAGGGTCGGCTTGGACGTGATTGGTATTCGCCTTTTGGCCAGAACCTTTACTTGTCTTGTCGTTATGCCTTTCAAAAAGAAATTAGCGAATTGTCGGGGCTGAGTCTCGTCACCAGTCTGGCCGTTGTCGCGGCCTTGCGTGAGAGGGGTGTCAGTCAGCTGGCGGTGAAATGGCCCAACGATATTGTGCATGCGCGAGGAAAATTGTCGGGGAGCCTGATTGACATTCAAGCTGAAACGCACGGTGCCTGTCATGCGGTGATTGGGATTGGTGTGAATGTGAATATGCGGCAGGCGAATGACGCAATTGATCAGGCCTGGACATCCATGCGTCAATTAATGGGCGTGGACGTTGACAGGAATGAATTGTGCGTGAGCTTGATCAATACGCTAATACGTTATCTCAAACGGTTTGAAGCGCATGGCCTAGCCGATTTTGTAAAGGAGTGGTCCGCGCATGATTGTTTGATGCGCCAATCTGTTGCAATTCATCAAGCGAATGGACGGGTTCGGGGTGTCGTCACAGGCATTAACGCACAGGGCCATTTGTTGTTGCAGTTAGCAGATGGCACCGTGCAGGCGTTTTCATCCGGTGATACGACACTGTGTAAGTCAGCATGAAAGCTCGCTCAACGCTTTATTCCCATTGATGTCAATGAATCCCGCGGACAAGCCGCAGGACGACACACCCTAGTAAATGTAGGGTGGATTAGACGCGCTTTTTGCGTCGTAATCCACCAAATGACTGGATCCCGCGGACAAGCCGCAGGACGACACACCCTAGTAAATGTAGGGTGGATTAGACGCGCTTTGTGCGTCGTAATCCACCAATTTGCTGGATTACTCTCTGTCCATGACAAAATTCTCAAACCGTCGCGCCTCGTCGGGGCGAACGGTTTGAGATTTTTTATGAAAAATGCTGGCTATCTTATTTTCGAATGATTAAACTGACGAGCTTTATAAAAGCGACACTTTCTGATACTTCACAACAATAAAAGTCGAGTAAGGGCATAAGCGTGACAGATGAAATAGACAAAAAGCGCCGTTGTTTTTTGCGCACGGCAACCACCGCCGTCGGCGGAATTGGGTTGGCAGCCGCTTCTGTTCCATTTTTTTCCTACTGGATGCCCGATGCGGCAACAGAGGCAGGTGCGGCACCCATCAGAATTGATATCAGCGGCATGAAACCGAGAGAACAATTGACGGTGCCATGGCGTGGGATGCCAGTGTGGGTGATTTACCGTGACGAGGAAATGCTCGCCACCCTAGATAAATTGACACCCGCCTTGCGCGATCCCTTGAGTGAGCACGATCAGCAGCCTGCTTATTGCAAGAACACGAATCGTTCAATCAAGCCTTCGTTTTTCATTTCCATCGGTATTTGTACCCACCTTGGTTGCGTGCCAACCTATCGACCTGATGCGGCCAGTGTATCCCCTAACTGGTTGGGGGGGTTCTATTGCCCTTGCCATGGTTCCGAATATGATTTGGCCGGTAGAGTTTATAAAGATGTGCCAGCCCCCTTAAATCTTAAAATTCCGCGTCACATGTATGTCAGCGACACGGCCATCATGATTGGTGAAGATCAGGATGGCGTTCAGGGTGCAATTGCGATCAGCTAGGGAGTTAAAAGAAAAAAATGACCGAGAATGTGACTAATAAAAAAAGCGCCATGATGGAATGGATAGACAAGCGCTATCCCTGGACTGATTTCTGGAAAAAACATTTAAGCGAATATTACGCGCCGCGGAATTTTAATTTCTGGTATTATTTCGGCTCTTTTTCCTTGCTTGTGTTTGTCATGCAAATCTTAAGCGGGATATGGCTGGTGATGGCTTATGTGCCAACGGGCGAAGGTTCGTTTGCATCTGTGCAGCACATTATGCGTGAAGTGCGTTATGGCTGGTTGTTACGTTTCATGCACACCACGGGTGCGTCGGCATTTTTTGTCGTCGTCTATCTGCATATGTATCGCGCGGTCATTTATGGCTCCTATCAAAAGCCCAGAGAGCTGGTTTGGCTGGTGGGCATGGTCATTTATTTCATGCTGCTGGTGGAAGCCTTTACAGGCTATGTGCTGCCTTGGGGGCAAATGTCTTTTTGGGGCGCGGCGGTCATTACCTCCTTTGCGAGTGCCATCCCCTATGTGGGCGACTTATTGCTGGTGTGGCTGCGCGGCGATTTTAACGTGAGCGGCGTATCCTTGCATCGGTTCTTCTCGCTGCATGTCATTGCCATTCCGTTGTTGCTCGCGGTGATGATCTTTGTGCATCTGGTGGCGTTGCATCATGTCGGTTCCAATAATCCCGATGGTATCGACATTAAGGAAAAGAAAGATAAAAAAGGCATACCCCTGGATGGCATTCCATTCCATCCTTATTACACCGTGAAAGATTTGGTGGGCGTGGTGGTTTTCCTCTTTATTTTTTGTGCCATTTTGTTTTTTACACCCACCATGGGGGGCTTGTTTTTAGAGCCGGATAATTTTATTCCAGCTAACCCAATGGTCACGCCAGCCGAAATTTCGCCAGTGTGGTATATGACGCCATTTTACGCCATGTTAAGAGCCATTCCTGACAAACTGCTGGGGTTGATGACCATGGCAGCGGGTGTTGCCATCATGTTTGTGCTGCCGTGGCTGGATCGCAGTCGGGTACGCTCTATCCGTTACAAAGGCAGATTATCTAAAATTGCCATTCTGGTGTTTGTGATTTGCTTTGTGGGCTTGGGTTATCTTGGCCATGAAGGCGTGACTCCCTTGCGCACCATCATGTCGCGCATTTTTACCTTGGGCTATTTTGGATTCTTTTTGTTGATGCCGTTTTACACCAAGATAGAAAAAACTAAACACTTACCGGAGCGAGTGACGGGATGATGATACGTTCTATATTGGCTGTCTTTTTGTTAATGGTTTCAACCCCTCTCTGGGCTGAAGGTACTGCGGGAGAAACCCTCGTGCTCGCGAAGGCAGGCGTTAATCCGGCTAATGTGGCCTCCATTAAACGAGGTGCAAAATTCTTTGCTAGCAACTGCATGGTTTGCCACACGCTAGTTTACATGCGTTATGACAAGCTGGCGCAGGAAGCTGGCATCACTTATGAGAAAATGCCGCTGAATGTGAAAACCTGGCCTTTTGGCGTGACGCCGCCTGATTTGTCATTAGAAGCAAGTGTGCGTGGCGCGGACTGGATTTATACCTATTTGCATAGTTTTTATCAGGATGCCGCGCGTCCGACGGGAGCAAACAATTTGTTGGTGGCGAATACCGCCATGCCAAACATTGTGGCGCCTTATCAGGGTGACCAAATGCTAGCGGAACACGTGGCGACTGATTTGTTCAATCAGGTTGAATGGTATGATCTGGTTAAGCTGACTAGGCAGGGCACGATGTCATCGGAAGAATTTGATGCGACCATGTCTGACCTGGTTAATTTTCTCGCCTATGCGGCAGAGCCTTATCGTGCGGAACAAGAGCGCATTGGCTGGTGGGTGCTAGGGTTTTTGGCCATCCTGTTTGTCTTAATGTATTTTCTAAAACGCGAATACTGGCGAGATGTCAAAAAACATCGCGAAGAGTAAGGCCTGCTGGCATGGCATCTTTTCAGTAAGAAATGAATGCTAGGAGTCTTTGCATGGATGCCTGTTTGAGTCGCCTGAATCTGGCGCGTCTGGCCTATTTGCTCGCGGTGGCAACGCTTACTGTCACCTGCGGCTATGTTGGGCAATCACAGGCATCAGCGTGGTTAATCTGGATTGCTTTTACTTTTTCAGTGGTCACCCTGGGTGACACGCGATTACAGCAGAGCTTATTATTGCTCGCCTTGACGGCGGATGTCATGCTGGTTGTCACCCTCTCAACTTGGGCGATATCATCACCCTTGCTCTTGCTGGTTTATCTCGCTTCACTGACTCTCATTTGCGTTTATCTGGGCAGGCGCATACCCTTGCTAGCTTATCCAGCAGGGTTAATTAACTTATTTGCCGTGCTCGCCTGTCTGCCACTCGCAGGCGAGTACCCACTACAGCATGAAATAATGAATATCATGGGCGGGGCTGTGATTGTTATTTTGTGCCAGTGGCTATATCAGGTAGGCAATTCCCAAAGTGAGGTGCGATCTTCACTCACCGCGTCTGTGCTGATTTTGCGGCAACTGGCAAATGATCTCTTTGAGAGTATGGTGGTGCCTGACTATGCCGATCATTTGTATCTTTATGAGCGTCGAATTCACAAACAAAAAAATCGCTATTTATTGTCACTGGAACGTATGGAGAAGGTGGCCCGATCGTGGAAGGGCCGTCAAACATCGAAGCGTTATCAAGTCATCGCGCGGTTGTTGTCTGATCTTTATCAGCTCTATGACAACCTGATGGATTGCGCCCAATTACGCCACCGCGTGGATGACTTCCATCTTTTTTCTTTGTGCCGACAGGAAATGCAGTGGGTAGTAAAAGCATTTGATCAATTATTTTTAGCCCTTTCAAAGGTTGATAAAGGCACGTCATTGGAAGATGATTTTATCCGGGTGATGGAGGCCATTCAGTGTTTTGAAGCAAATAATGAAAGCGTTTTGCAAGTCACAGCAAAAGAACCTATGATCTTTCTGTGGTTTATAGCCAGTTTAAAGACCATGTGTACTAATGCAAAAGGGTTGCAGGCGCGAATGCGCGAGTGGATGGACATCAAAGAGAGCAGGTAAGGCGGTATGGTTAGCAAGCTCTATCAACATGACGCGTTAAGACGAGCCGTTTGTGCGGCTCTCGCGATGGCTGCGGCCGTGATGCTTAGTCAATGTGCGGTGTTTGGCGGCGGAATATGGGTGATGCTGGCGGCACTTTTCGTGAGCCAGGTCGCGCGTGGTACGCCATTAAGACAGAGTTTTGTTAGGTTGATGCTGGTGGTTGGGTCTGTCTTGTTGTCAGTTAGCATGATGCGTGTTTTGCATGCTGACTGGCAAATTGTGTTGGTCAGTGTGATCCTCTATGTTGTCGTTGGCATGGTGATATTTATGCGGCGTCCCATGGAGGTTACGCAATTTAATCTTGCCATCATTCTGTTGCTTTCCTTTTTAGTGACCCTGTTATCTAAAAATGAGGCGAGTGTTACGCCCTCCCAACTGATTGCAGGTGCGGTTGCAGGCGGTGCAATTGGTGTGATCTTCGCGCAACTGACTTTTCCCCTTAACCCTTATCATGCGTTTAGTCACGACATGGTTTTCATATTACGCAGCATACATGATTATGGAAGCGTACTGGCAGAGAAGCTTGTGAGGCATGCAAGCGAGAGAGAGGTCAGGCAGCAGCAAATGAACCTCGATCGCCTGTTATGTTTACGGGAGGGTTGTTATCCTGAATGGGTCTATGACGCAGGATTCAATCCGGGACTGCGTTCCGGCTACCGATTTTTTTTAATTAAATCCGGTCGGGTGATAGAGCTGTTAAACTCAATGAATTACTTGATAATGGGTTCCATGGATCAAGCATTGTTATCTCAAGTGGCTAATGCGATCCATGACGCCATGCAGGTGAATAATGAACTGTTGCGTTTGATGGCAGATCACTTTGAAGGCCATCAGCCCATTGAGATCATCTCAGACATGACGAGTGACATCATGAGGCTTAATGCGTGTTTGGCGCAGGTTGTGCCGCTTAAGCGGGCACGGTTGAATTTGTCAGGGGATGATGTTGCGTTGACAGCACTGGTGCGAGATGTTAATGATCTGCGAGAGGTGTTGTTGCAACTGGCGCTTGCATGATAGCGGTGGTCATTTTTCATTGAAACACGAAGGAGCGGTGATGAGCAAAGGACTGGGATTTGGAGTCGTGCAAATGGTGTTAATGATGTTGTGAAAATGAATAAGACGTTACTGACATTAGGCGAGATTCAGGCCATTCATCAGGCGGGTCGCTTGGATGAGGCAAAGCATGCCTGTGAAGCTTATTTGGCGTCGCATCCCAAAGACGCTTATGCTTTGCACTTTTATGGCATCTTGCAGGCTGAAGCGGGTAACGATGGACAAGCGCGGCAAGTGCTGGAAGAAGCAGTTGCGCTGCAGCCGGATGAGCCATCGTTTAAGCTGCATTTAGCCAATATTTGCAAAGCTTTCGGGGATGATGTGGAGGCAATTCAAATGCTGACGGCGCTTTGTGACCAGCATCCCGATTTTGCACCGGCTTATAACAACCTAGGAACGCTTTATGACGCAGCGAAAGACTATTCGAAGGCTATTAATGCTTATAAAATCGCTATTAATCTGCAATCAAATTATCTGGATGCTTACTATAATCTGGGTTTAGCACTGAATAAGGCAAACCAGATGGAGGGGGCCATGCATGCTTATGAGGCCTTATTAGCCCTTGCGCCAAAACATGCGGGAGGCCGTTTTCAGACAGGATTGCTCTGGATGAAACAAAGAAAATTTCAAGAAGCCATGACGGCATTTGCGCAGTTGGAGGCAGATTACCCCTTTCATTTTGAAACCCAAGCAAATCTCGCAGCCTGTGCATTACAGCTTGGGCAGCTCACTCAGGCAAAAGCACATTATCTGAAAGCGCTGGATATCAAACCTGAAGATGCTGAAACGCACTACAATCTTGGTGTGATTAACATGCATCAAGGGTTTTTCAAAGAAGCAATCCGGTTTTATCAGCGCGCGCTCGCCATTCATCCTGATTTGTTTGAAGCGCATAATAATTTGGGCATTGTCTACATGAGCCTGCGTGATACGCAAAGTGCCTTAATTCATTTTCGTGCCGCGCTGCGCGCGCAGCCTGATCAGGTGGCGGTTCGCCATACCATTCAGGTCTTAACGGGAGAAAAAAATGTAACAAGCTCGCCGCCAGAATATATATGCTCCTTGTTTGATGCTTATGCGGCCAATTATGATGCGCATTTGGTGAAGTCATTAAATTACCAGGTGCCCGCCCGATTGTATCAATTGTTAGTTGAAACAGTGGCTGATCCGGTACCCGTTTGGGAGGTACTCGATATGGGGTGTGGCACGGGATTGTGTGGCGAACGGTTTCGTCCTTATGCGCGTCAGCTAACAGGGGTTGATCTGTCGGAGAAAATGTTAGCCATCGCGGCGCAAAAAAATTGTTATGATGTGTTAATAAAGGCGGAGGTGTTGGCATACCTTCAAGCGCAGGCAAGTCATTATGATTTGGTGGTGGCAGGCGATGTGCTGGTTTATTTCGGCGCGCTCGAAGCTCTTTTTGCTGCCGTTTCGGCTGTTTTAAAGCCTCATGGCTGGTTTCTTTTTAATGTGGAGTGCGGCAAGGATAAACCCTTTGCCATCACTGAAACAGGGCGTTTCACGCATACGCTTGCTTATTTGGAAAGGCTGGCAGCAACACATCGGTTTTCCTTTGAGCGGCATGCCGTTGAAATTTTGCGGACACAGGATCAGGCGGCGACAAGCGGGCATCTCTGTTTGTTGCGTGCAAAAATGAGCTGAGCGAAGCGAAGAATCTCCTAGCAAACACGAGATCCTTCGTCGCCAAAAACGCTCCTCTGGATGACGGTTGTAACCTAATTTTTAACAGATATAATAGGTAACCTGGCTTAGGTTACAAAAATGAGCTGTCATTCTGAGCGAAGCGAAGAATCTCCTAACAAACACGAGATCCTTCGTCGCACAAAACGCTCCTCTGGATGACGGTTGTAACCCAAGCTAGGTTACCTACTATAAGTCTCTGGTGCATTTAAGGATGGCAATGAAACGATACCTGATGGTGTGGCTGCTGCTGACCTTTCCCTTTCTAGCGATGAGTTGTGTCCCCTTGAACCCGCCAGATAAACTTTCTAACCTATCCAAAGAGCAATGGGAAAAAGCCGTGACGCGTACGACAGATGGCTGGACCAAGGGCGCGGATCAGTGGTTTTTAAGCAGTGACCCCAATGCGGCTGAAAAAGCGAATGCGCTCGCACCGGATACCGCCGCCATTAGTACCACCATGGTGCGTGTGCCGGATTTTACACGCGTTAAAATTAATGGTTCGTTTCAAACGCAGATTTATGGCGGGATGGAGCATAACAGTGTGTACTTGAATGGCCCCAATGCGAGTACGGGCCAGGTGGTAGTGAAGGTCGAAAATAACACGCTTTACGTTTATCAACGCTTAAGCTCTCATGCCAGTTTGAAGCGAGTGATCGTCCGGATTGGTCTGGTAACCATTCATTATCTGGAACAGGCGGGTGGCGGCACCATTGAAGCGGTTCGTGTTGTCAGCGATGATTTTTCATTAAAATCGGTTGGTTGCGGTAATATTTATTTATCGGGGAATGTGAACTTAAACAATCTGGTGCAAGGCGGCTGTGGCAACATCACCATTTTTGGGGCGAATACGCCGAAATTGGCACTGATGACCCTGAGTGGTAGTACGGGTGCGGTGAATCTTGAAGGTAATGTTGGCATTAACCGCATGGTGCATCATGGCTTGGGCAATATTAATATTCTTGGTGCGAATAGTGATGCGTTAACCATACGGGCTGACGGCCGCGGTAAGGTGAGTCTTTTTGGCGAAGTGAACCTGCGGCAAGTCATCGCCAAAGAACACGCCTGTGTGTTTGTGTCCAAAGCCGATAGTCAGGTCTTAAGCGTTGACCTTTATGATGATGCGCGTTTAGGCGTGGCAGGTCGTGTGGGCAAGCTCAATGTGAATACGTTTAATCGCTCCCGTTTTATGGGCAAGCATTTCCAAGCAGAGGAAGCGTTGGTGCGCTCGAGGGATGCCTCGCATATTAATATTAATGCAAGACATCGTTTGTTCGCCTCAGCGAGTCAGCAAAGCAGCATTTATTTTTATGGCCCGAAACAGGCGCTATCCAGTTTCATTAAAGGTAGCGCCACGATCATTCCGGTTGGCATGGCCCATTAATTGTAAAACAGGGCGTCAAACGTGCTGTTGATTTGGCTGCCAATCAGGCGCATGAGACTTGAAGTGTCACCATATTCTTGATAATGGGTTGTGCCAAACTCCGTTTCCATGGCATCCATCAAATTGCCCAGTTTGTCGACGAGCCCTAATTTCAAAGCAGCCTCACCTGACCAAAAATCGCCAGAAAATAATTGTTCCGGACTGCCGTGTAACTTGCCTTTGCGGCCATTCATGACCGCTTGTGAAAAGTTTTGGTGGACTTCCGCGATGACCTGACGAATTTTCTGAAGATCTTGCGGCGTTTGGGGTAAAAAGGGATCTAGGCGATCTTTGTCGGCGCCTGCCGTATAGACGCGGCGTTCAATGCCCGCTTTTTTCATGAGATCAACAAACCCAAACCCTTTCATGATGACGCCAATGGAGCCCGTCAGCGTATTAGGGTTGACATAAATTTGATCGCCTGCCACGGCAACATAGTATGCCCCTGAGGTGAGTAAGTCTTCACCGACAATCACGACTTTTTTGTGATACTTCTTTTTAAAAGTGAGCAATGCGTCATGAATGATTGAAGCTTGTACGGGGGTGCCGCCGGGCGAATTAATATCAATGACAATGCCAACGGCGGAACGGTCTTCAAAGGCTTCCTTTAATATAGGTAGAAGTGTTTGCGATGAAAATGCGCGCCCAGGTGCAATCATGCCGTCAAGTCGAATGAGCGCAACCTGTTTTTGGGGGCGATGGGCGAAGTGGCTTGCACCGGTTGTGCCATTTAAATAGGAAAATAAATTAAACACGGTAAAGCTGAACAAGAGCAGCCAGAGTAAAGAGCGGCATGTTTTAAAGCGACGGTCTGCGCGTTTTTCAGCCAATAGATCGTTCACCAAGGTGGCCGTCACATCATTAGTGTGGTTATCCGACATAATATTTTGAATCCTTTGTTTTAATCATAGAGAAGTGTGGCTATAATTCGCAAATTAAAAATAGACCCTCGTTAATTATTAACTGTAAGATTCGCGTAAGGAGATAGCGTGCGAAAAGTACAATCTACCTTGTTTTCTCTGCTGGCCGCAAGTGGCACAGCCTTGGCTGACACCACCTGGAATTTGACGCAAGGTGTGTCACCAGTGAGCCATGATGTGTATGAGCTGCACATGATGATATTCTGGATTTGTGTGGGTATTGGCTTGATAGTGTTTGGCGTCATGTTTTATGCCATTTTGTTTCATCGTCGATCAAGACATGCGAGACCCGCGGAATTTCATTCACATCCCTGGTTGGAAATTACCTGGACGATTGTACCCGTGATTATTTTGGTGTTAATGGCGATCCCCGCCACCAAAGTATTAATGAATATGAATAATTATGATAAGGAAGATATCACCGTGAAAGTCACGGGATATCAGTGGAAATGGCATTATGAATATATAGAAGACGGTGTCAGTTTCTTTAGTAGTTTATCCACGCCGGCTGATCAACTGAAGAATCAGGCGCCCAAAGGCCCGCATTATTTGCGCGAGGTGGATCATCCACTGGTTTTGCCCATTCACAAGAAAATTCGCTTTTTAGTGACATCAAATGATGTGAATCATGCGTGGTGGGTACCTGATTTGGCGGTTAAGCGTGATGGAGTGGCTGGTTTTATCAACGAAGGCTGGGCGGTGATTAATAAGCCAGGTGTTTACAGGGGGCAATGCGCCGAGTTATGCGGTGTGAATCATGCTTTCATGCCTATTGTGATTGAAGCCGTCACGGAGCAAGGATACAAAGATTGGGTGGCGCAACAAAAAGGTCAGCTCACGCAAGGGGCGGCTGATACTAATAAAGTCTGGACACTGAATGCGTTAATGACGAATGGCGAGAAAGTGTATGCTCGCACTTGCGCAGCGTGTCATCAGCCAGGTGGTGTGGGCATGCCGCCTACTTTTCCCGCGCTGAAAGGCAGCAAGATTGCGACAGGGCCTGTGGCGGATCATGTGAATATGGTGTTTAACGGCAAAACAGGCACCGCCATGCAGGCATTCAA